>JANWLB010000025.1 GCA_025451095.1 Alphaproteobacteria bacterium | reverse complement strand
TAGTGCTGGCATTGTGATGATCGCGGCAGGCGTTAATCAAAAATCGGGAGAAACAAGACTTGATCTGCTCAAGCGTAATGCTGATATTTTTGCAGATATAGTGCCCCGGATTTTAAAGGCAGCGTCTGACGCAATTCTTCTGGTGGCGACTAATCCCGTGGATGTTATGACCCACATGACGGCGCGTTTCGCGGTGGAAGCAGGCCACGGGGCAGGAAGGGTGATTGGCTCGGGGACTATTCTCGATACTGCGCGTTTTCGCACGCTTCTGGCACAGCACCTGAGCGTATCCAGCCATTCCGTCCATGCCCATGTCATTGGTGAACACGGTGATTCCGAGGTTCTTCATTGGTCAGGAGCAAATGTCAGCAATGTCAGATTGATCGATTTCGCGGAACAGATCGGAGCTTCCGTCACTTCCGCGATAAAAAGCAAGATCGACGAGGCCGTGCGCCGGGCGGCCTACAGCATCATCAAGGGTAAAGGGGCAACGTGGTACGGGATTGGCGCTGGCATGGCCCGTATTGCAAGAGCGATTGTGGAGGACGAGCGCTCCGTTCTTACATGCTGTTCGCCTTTGACACAGGTTGAGGGGATTAAAGATGTCACCTTATCTCTACCCTCTATTATATCCGCGCAAGGGGTGGAGAAAACGATCTGGCCGGAACTGGATCAAATGGAGCGGGAATCATTGCGTAAGAGCGCCATGATAATAAGGGGAGCACTTGATCCAATCGGCTTTTAAGAGTTAGGGCTATTTTCGAGCTTGCTTAAAACTTGACTTTTTCTCCCATATAAGAACAAATAGGGAACAAAACCCATCAAACCCCTTTGTTTTTATGGCCGCATCGTCCGACAGCCGTTTTATACCATCCACAGGCCTGCGCTGGCTGTATGTGGATTTCAACAGCTACTTCGCCAGCGTGGAGCAGCAACTGAATCCGCATCTGCGCGGCAAGCCTGTTGCCGTTCTTCCGGTGGAAACGGATTCCACCTGCGCCATTGCCGCCAGCTACGAGGCGAAGGCATTCGGGGTCAAGACCGGAACGCCTGTCTATGAAGCAAAGAAGATGTGCCCCGGCATTATCTGCGTCCTGGCGCAGCATAATCGCTATGTCGAATTCCATGATCTGCTTCTCGATGAAATCGACCGTCATATCCCGGTCGCAAAGGTCTGCTCCATCGATGAGATGGCCTGCAGCCTGATGGAAAATGAACGCCCTCCGGAGCGCGCAAAAGCCATCGCGCAATCCATCAAGGCCGGCATCGCCAAAAATGTCGGCGCGCATATCAAATGCTCCATCGGTATCGGCCCGAGCAAGTACCTGGCCAAGGTCGCGACCGACCTGCAGAAGCCGGACGGCCTGACCATCCTGATGCCGCAGGATCTCCCGGGCCGGCTGCTGGAACTGAAACTGCGCGATCTTCCCGGCATCGGCGCCAATATCGAGCGCCGCATCAACGACGCCGGGGTTTATGATATGCCCGGCCTGCTGAAGCTTCAGCCCAGGCACATGCGCGCTGTCTGGGGCAGCCTGTGGGGAGAGAAAATGTGGTATTACCTCCGGGGCTACGACCTCCCCGACGAGGAAACAAACCGCAGCACCGTCGGCCACAGCCATGTCCTGGCCCCGGAAATGCGTCCGCCCGCACAGGCATACATGATCGCGCGGCGCCTGACCATGAAGGCGGCGGCGCGGCTGCGGCGCATGGAGTATCATGCGGAGAAATTCTCCCTGTCGGTCAGGATCGAAAACGGCCCGCGTCTTGGCCTGGAAGCCGGCTGCCTGCCGTCACAGGACAGCTTCATATTCCTGAAGCTGCTGGAAGAGCTCTGGCAAGAACTGATAAAGGAAACCGGCAAGAAAAGGATCAAAAAAGTAAATATCCTGATTCACAGGCTGATCCCGGATAAAGATTTAAACGTCCAGCCCGACCTCTTTGCCGTGGCGGCACCCGTTGCAGCCGTCAAAAAGAAGAACGAAAAAATCTCGAAGACAATCGACCAGCTTAATCAGAAATTCGGCCGGGATACGGTGCTGCTGGGAATGACCGGCAATCAGGATAAATCCGGCACCGGCACCAAAATCGCCTTCACCCGCATCCCGGATATGGAGGAATTCCTGGAATAGAAATTCCCTGATGTTCCCCGTTCAACCTTAACAAACAGGGCCTGCATGATTAATTCCCTTAAAAAAATTCTTTCTTCAAGAACCAATTTTAGCATGCAGGGTTGGTTTAATTAAAGGAGGTCGTTATGGCTGACAATCGAAACAGAGACGAAGACGGAAACGGAGTGCTGATCACGGGCGTTGTTATCGTTCTGGCCCTGATGGCGGGTTTATATATCTGGGGGAATAACGAGAGCCCGGGGAATATTGAACCGGCTGCGGGCAGTGCGCGGATGGAAAGCGGTACTGCGCAAGATAGCAGCAATGCAGCCCCCGCAAAAGATAACAACAATGCAGCACCACAACAGGCGCCCGGCGCGCAGTGAGGGGCATTCCCTGCATTCCTTGGTGGAAATAGCCGGCCGGCCTGTCCCTGCATAACAGGGCGGCCGGCCGCTTGTTCCGGTTCCGGCGAGGATGAAAAGGGTTTGCTAATGTTCCGGGAACAAATATTTCTTTAACAGGTTGGTCAGGTATAACGAAAAGGAGCAGCCCATGAAAATAGAAACACTGGAAGATGCATTCATTCACGAACTCTCGGACATATATAATGCCGAGAAGCAGCTCACGAAAGCGCTGCCCAAGATGGCCGAAGCCGCGGTCGATTCAAAACTGATAACGGCTTTTGAAACCCATCTTGAGGAGACGAAAGAGCAGATCGAGATTCTCGATCAGGTTGTCGAGGCCTGCGGCATCAGGCTCAAGCGTGAAACCTGCGACGCCATGAAAGGCCTGATCGAAGAAGGCAGCGAAATCATACAGGAAGTCGAAGAAGGCCCCGTCCGCGACGCCATGCTGATCGCCGCGGCCCAGAAAGTCGAGCATTACGAGATCGCGAGTTATGGCTCTCTTGTCGCTCTTGCCGACAAATTGGACTACGTGGATGCGGCAGACCTTCTGGAAGAGATCCTTGAGCAGGAAAAGGAAACGGACGACAAGCTCAATATGATCGCCGAACAGCGCGTCAATGACAATGCGCTGCGTCAAAGCTCTTCGGAGGGCGATTGGTCATCGATGTAATATCTTCTGTTTCTTTGACCGGCGCCGGAAACGGGTGCCGGTCCTTGCCTGTTCTCTAGGTTATTTTTTTCAGCAAAAAGGGCAAAGCCCGCATAAGCGGGCTTTGCCTGTTAAATAAGACGGGATTGATTACGGATTGGTGGAGGATCCGCTTGTGCCAGTTCCCCGCGTTCCCGTTGTGCCCATGCCGGACGTACCGCTGGTGCCGCCGGTGACGCCCGTTCCGGTATTACCGGTGGTTCCGGAAGTGCCCGAAGTCCCGGACCCGAATATGCCCTGGTCGCCGCTCATACTGCCGCCGGTCCATGAACTCAGCTCGGTCCTTGAAAGAGCGCCGTCCCTGTTGACGTCGATTTCGCCAAACACGTCTGCATCGGTAAAGCCAGCCGTACTGAACTCGCTCCGGCTGACAGTTCCATTTCTGTCCGAATCAAGCGTTGTAAAATTCATGGTGCCGGTTCCGGATGAACCGGTTGAGCCGAAGCTTGAAGTTCCCGTTGTGCTTCCCGTGCCGGTGCTACCTGTGCCGACGGACCCGGTATTGCTGCCTGTTCCTGTGCTGCTGCCTGTATAGCTCTGCGCAAGAACCGGGGTTGATGCAAGCAGCATCAAGGTCAGTGAGGTCATAACTATTCTCATGTTCATTCTCCTTTGCTTGTTTTAACGCTTAGCCAACAAGACCTCCCTTGATTAATTCCCTTAAAAAAATTCTTTTCTTGAAGAACCCGATTTAAGGATTCGGCGCGCTTCGAGAGAAAAGTCCGCACGCAACGGAAAAGGTTCCTTGAATTGAAATTAAATATCGGGAAACGGTTCTTTTAAAATAACTGTTTGATAACCCGTAATGGGACGCATTATATGCGTATCGAACCGGGTACAGACTCCTGATATCAAAAGCGTCGGCGGCCTTGCCTCCGGCGTACAGGCTGCTATGCGTGGCCGCAAAAGCATATGGTTTGGCTGGAGCGGCGCGGTTGCCGCCGCAGGAGAAAATCGCAAAGCCCGGAGATGCAGCCATAACGGCGTCTCCTTTCTTACAATTCCCCTGACAGAAAAAGAACATGACGGCTTTTATAAAAAAATGGCCAATGAAGTGCTGTGGCCTTTCATGCATGGGCTGGGCGCGCATGTGGCCCGCCAGGAAAGCGCCTTTTCCTGTTATCTGGACGTCAACCGGCTTTTTGCCCGCCACCTGCTGCGGATCATTCAGCCGGGCGACATCGTATGGGTGCATGATTATCATTTGATCCCCCTCGGTCAGGAATTGCGCGCGCTGGGCATCGTCAACCGCATCGTCTTTTTCAGCCATATCCCTTTCCCCGCGCCGGAATTCGTCAATGGCGCTGATGTTTCGGATGCGCTGCGGGATATTTACTGCTCTCTGATCGGATCCCTGAGCGCCTACGACGATGTCGCGCTCCAGACTTTCAGGGACTATCGCCATCTGACCTCATATATCGGCATCAGGCGCTCCCTGAAAAACCGGTTTTCCTTCGGCAGCCCGTCCTTCGGACCGCGAAAGACGCGCCTTGGCGTCTTCCCGATCAGCATCGAAACGGCCGATCTGGAGAAGCGCGACCGCAGCGTGATCAGCGGAAAAACAAGGGAAATGCAGAAGATATTCGGCTCTCACAAGATCATCATGGCCGCCGACCGGCTGGATTACACGAAGGGCCTGCCGCAGCGGATCGACGGCATTGCTCATTTTCTGGAGAGCTATCCCGAATACCGGGAAAAAATGAAATACGTCCAGATTGCGCCGCTGAGCAGGGCGGATATCCGCCAGTATAAGGCGACCATCGAAAAAGTCCGCGGCGCCGTCAGCGCCGTCAGCCTGCGCTTTGGCAGCACGACATGGAATCCGGTCCATTACAGCGAGAAGCCTGTGTCCCGCAACGACCTTCTGAATTGTTTTCAGCATACCCATGTCGGCCTGATCACGCCGCTGATCGACGGGCAAAATCTGGTGGCCAAGGAGTTCATCGCCGCGCAGGATCTGCACGATCCGGGCGTACTGGTCCTGAGCCGGTTCGCGGGCGCGGCGGAGGAGCTGGGGGATATCGGCGCCGCCCTGCTGGTCGATCCGCATGATCCTGCCGCTGTCGGCCGGTCAATTCATGCCGCCCTGGCCATGCCCCTCGAACAGCGGCGGGATATTCACCGCAAGGGCATGGATTATCTCCGGATTCACGATGTCAATCACTGGGCGCGGAGTCTTCTCGAGAGCTGAAAATTTTCACATTATCGCGCCAGATTTCCAGCCGCTGGAAAAGCCCGTCATGGTCATTCAAATGCGTAGCCGACGCTTTTCCCCCTTCCGTGCTTAAACCCAGCGCCGCCGACAGGGTCATGAAAACAGCCGCGGAAGACCAGGCCTGAGGCAGGCAGGCAGTCGGATAAAGAACGACCCCGTTCTCCTTGATCTTGGGAAAGCCGCAGATCAGTTCAGGCAGAAGCATGCGCTCGACATGCTGCGCCATCTGGAACAGGGCATGGAGGATTTGAAAAGCCTCCCTGTAATAGCCGTAGCGGGCAAAGCCGGCGGCAATAACCGATGAATCATGGGGCCACACAGACCCGTTATGATACGAAATCGGATTGAAGCGCGCCTCGCCCGTGCCGACCGTGCGGATGCCCCAGCCGGAAAAAAATTCGGGACTCATCAGTAGATTGACGATTTTGCCCGCTCTTTCCTCCGGCACGATGCCGGAGAACAGAAGATGCCCCATATTCGATGATTTCACCCGGCAGGGCTTTTTGCCGCCGTCCAGCGCCATGACATAGCCGCCGAGCGCCTCGTCCCAGAATGTGTCATTGAACCGCCGGAACAAATCATCGGCTTTTTCCTGCAGGCGCCCTGTTTCACCGGGGCTGCCGAATTGCTCATTTAGAAACGCCATGGCGCGGTAAGCGGCATAAGCGTAACCCTGCACCTCGCACAGCGCGACCGGCGGCTCGGCAAGAACGCCGTCCTCGTGGAAGACCGAATCGTATGAATCCTTCCAGCCCTGCGTAAACAGGCCCTTGTCGGAGTGCCTTATATACTCCACGAACCCGTCGCCGTCCTTGTCGCCGTCTTTTTCGATCCATTGCAGCGCCGCCTGCAACGATGGCATCATCTTTTTAATGAACGCGGCGTCTCCGGTCGCCTTGTAATAGGCCTCCGCCAGCATGATGAAAAGCGGCGTGCTGTCGACGCTGCCGTAATATTTCTGAAAGGGCACTTCGCCAAGGCAGGCCATCTCGCTCTGGCGCGTTTCATGGAGGATCCTTCCCGGCTCGGCCTCGCGGAAATCGAGATATTCAGACGCCTGATGGTCGGAGAGATACTGCAACACCCCTTTGGCGATTCCGGGATTGAAATTCAGCACCTGCAGCGCCGTGATGACCCCGTCGCGCCCGAAAGGAACGCTGAACCACGGTATGCCGGCATACGGATAAGGCCCGCTCGGCAGGTCGGTCACCAGCAGGGCCACCGCCTTGCTGGAGACGTCCAGCCATGCATTGAACATTTCATTGTCGGTCTTTACTTTCAGCCAGTCCCGCAGCTTGGTTTCAAGGTCCTCCCGCGCCATGGTCAGCGCCAGCGCATAATCATGTTCCGGCATGTCGCCGCCCATGGCGCCGATCCGGCATATCAATTCCCATTGCTGCTCCGGCGCAAGGACCATGGCGAATGTCGCCTCATTGAGCGTCATGATATCGGGGCGCCGCGAAAAGCGAAGCTGGCAATAGCGCTCCTGCCCGTCGAGGCCGCGATAGGTGGTCTTGCAGAAATCCGCCTCATAAACGGTGTCGAAATGCGTTCCTTTCCGTGAGCGCTGCAATCCCCTGATCTCAAAAATATCCTTGAAATCGGAGCCAAAACGCAGAACCGCTTGAAGGGAAACCGGGCTCAGGCCGTGATTGGTAATGACCGCTTTCTCATACAGCATCTCGTTCAGGATGAATTTCGAGCGGTGCAGCGAAACCGTATTCTCCGGCACCGTATGCCCGCTGTGGTCGGTGAAACCGTAATTGGTCAGGTGACTGGTCATGACCAGGCCGTTTTTGTCAAAACCTCCGGACAGGTATTTCAGGCGCGCACCCATGATCATGAACCGCCAGCGCGAGAGGATGCGCATGTCGTTTGAAAAAAGCCCCGCCGGCGTATCGAGTTCCGGCGGGATATCGCCGGAGACGTGAAAAATGCCGAACACGTCCTTGTGCTTGAGGACGCGCATGTTGTGAAGCGACGGATGCGTTGTCGCCAGTTCATGCTCGGGCGTGGAATTGCCGATGGTCATCTTCTAAAATCCAGATCTGTTAACCGGAGAGAGAATCCTGCGATTGCTGCCACTGCTTCAGATGGAGTATGTTCCTGACGCCGGATTTCATTATGATTTTCCTGTACAGTTCGACATAGGAATCCGCCATCGCCAGCGACGAAAAGCGGGTTTCAAACCGCTGCCTGATGACGCGGCGGTCGAGCTG
>JANWLB010000024.1 GCA_025451095.1 Alphaproteobacteria bacterium | reverse complement strand
TTTTCCCGTTCAGTGAAAACGATGATCGGGATGCCGCCGACAATATCCTGCATCTGCCGGAAAACTTCCCGGGGCTGGCCAGAGGTGACCAGACCAAGATCCAGAAGGACAACATCAATTCCCGGTATTTCTTTTTTGAAAAACCCGGTTGATCTTAAAATACTGGAGCAATGCCAAAGATGGCAGGAGATTCCCATCGTTTTCTCAAGATGCGCCTTCACCTCCTGAACATCGGAGTCATTATCGCTGACCAGCAGTACGGTTACTTCCCTGTTTTCTGTGTTGTTTATCATGGCATTACTTCCCTTCCAAAGTCATTATCCTCCTCGCAGACACACGTTACGTGCCCGAGGGCTTCTAGAATCCAAACTTTTCCAAGGTCTGTTCCGCCTGTTCTGCGGATCACATGGCAACAAGGCATAGGCCTTATCGTGGGTGGCTTTTCACTCTGCGTTTCAGATCCAGAGTTCTGAAGAGACGCTCAGGGTAACAGCGAAGAGTGAAGATATAACTAAGTATAGCACACTTCTGTCCCTGGCCCTAATTCACGAACATCGCGTGAGGCGGACTTTTGGATATTGCCGATAAAGACAGAGCGGCAATCTTAAATCAGCCCTCAAATGTAAAGGCGAAAAGGCGCAAGCCCGGTTGCCGCGCCCTGATTATCAGCGTGCCGGACCTGATCTTTTCATTTTTCACGACTTCATACAGACGCGATGAATCTACCGCGATCGTGCCTTTTGCAAGCGCCTCGTCAGTCGTGGCGGCCGCCGCGCCGTCATTCAATATATCAGCGGTCACGGTCTGCCCGGCCGGGCTTTCCATCACGATGAAGACCTTGCGGGCGCGGTAATGGAGGGTGAGCGTGTCGCCGTCCCGGGCGGATTCGAGATATTCAGGTGTTCGTTTCCAGTCGCCGGAGATATGCCAGCCATGCAGCGGCAGGTTAATGGCTTCTTGTGACTCCCGCTCCGCACGGCCTGTGCCCAGATAGGTTTCCGGCGTCTGCAGGACGGAGATAATATCTCCGGTCTCATTGGTTGCCGGCACGGCGGTGCTTAGGCCCAGGAGATAACGGATGTTGTTTTCCGTGCGGGCATAGTTGCCTTCGCCGAAGTGCGCGTAGACGACGCGGCCTTCGCGGTCGATCAGATAATGAGCGGGCCAGTAATGGTTGTCGTAGTTTTTCCATGTTGTGAAATCGTTATCCATGGCGACCGGATAGGTAATGTTGAATTTCTTTATGGCGCGCTCGACATTTTCAGGGCGGCCCTCGAAGTCAAATTCAGGCGCATGCACGCCAATCACGACAAGGCCCTTGTCCTTGTATTTTTCGTGCCAGCCCTTGATATAGGGCAGGGTGCGGATGCAGTTGATGCAGGAATAAGTCCAGAAATCGATCAACACCACCTGCCCTTTAAGCGCTTTCATCTCCAGAGGGGAAGAGTTGAGCCATTTGGCAATGCCCTCAACCGGCGGTGCCGCATAGGGTGCGGCCAGGCCATCCTGCAAATGAAGGGGATCTGAGGAAGACTCCTGTGCAGCAACAGCACTGTTGCGCGCTTCCTGCGAGACGACCCATTCCGCGATGTTAAACCCGGACAGGGACAGGAGCGCGAAAAGGGTTATCAGCACCCCCATGCCGCGCCGCAGGGCGTTTGCATGCCGCGATAAAAAGCGCAGCTGCGCGCTCAGATACTGGCTGAAGACGGCGATGATCAGCATGGGAATGCTGGCGCCCAGTCCGAAGGAAAAAACGGTGATGAAGGCTTCGTAATTGGTCTGCGCTTGAATGATCTGGATCAGGGCGGTGGCCAGTATTGGCCCGGCGCAGGGTGTCCACACGATGCCGATCAGAGCGCCAGCCAGAAATCCGCCCGCGGTGCTGTCCGCGATCGTTCCCGACATGCGCTTTTGCGCCCAGCCGGCGAGACCGCCTGTAGCGCCGGCGAAACGCTCCTCCAGAGAAGGAAGAAGCATGATGATGCCCAGAACAAGGAGAAGAATGTAAGCGCCTGTCTGCAGTGCGTCCTGCTGAATATTCAGTAATGAAAGAAGCTGGCGCGAAAGCAGAGAAAAGAGCGTAAAGCTAAATATGAAACCGCCAATGATCATGAAGGGCCGCAGGCGGTTTTTGGTGATGGCGGTGGCAAGTATAAAGGGCAGAACCGGCAGGATGCAGGGTGAAAGGGCCAGGCCAATTCCTTCAAGCAGGGCCAGCGCGGCCTGGGGCAGGTAGACGGACATGGCAATTTTTCTCCCTCTACTCATTATAGTTATGGAAGACATATCTTCAAGGGTTATAAAAAAAGTTCCCTGCCGCTGTCTGTATGCTGATTCATACTTCATTAAGTGTGCCGGCACCATGATGGGGCAAGCCCGGAACTTTATGCTCTGAACGTGAACGTCTTTTTGATGATGGGGGAGTCATAATGATAAGCGGGAAAACAGTGCTCTTGATCGAAGACAATCCGGACGACGCATTTCTGATAGACAGAACTTTGCGATCCTATATGCGTGCCCATGAATATGAGCTGGTGCGCGCGTCGTCGATGTCTGAAGCCGAGGCTTATATTGATGAAAACCGGGAGGAGATCGAGCTGATACTTCTCGACCTCGACCTGCCGGATACGGACGATGGCCGTGACAGTTTCGCGCACGTAAAGCGTACCGCCGCCGACGTGCCTGTTGTAATTATGACCGGGGCGGACGACAACGGCATGGCGCTGGAAATTATCGACAAGGGCGCGGAAGATTTTACAAACAAAAAATTGTTACGGGAAAGGCCGGATCTGATCCGTCGCTCGATTGAATTTGCTATCCGCCGCCACAGGCTGCTCAGCGAAACCAGAAAAAAAGCGGAAGATCTGGCGGAACGTCAGGATACGCTGCTTTCCTGGCTTGGTGGAGATTATTCCGTAAGGAAATAGATTGGAGTCTTTTTTCATGATATCCTGAAAAGGAATGAAAAGAGGCTTTCGTCAGCGCGTATCATTCGGCCGTAATATCGGGCTCTGCGCCCGGGATGCGGCGGCGCTCGCCTCTCTCCCCGGTCCGGAAGACATTCAGGACTTCATATCAGCATTCGAAATCAACCGTGAAAAGGAAGGCGACACCTGTCTTTCTGTCGAGCAGACTCTTAGGCACAAACACGCGCACTGCATCGAAGGCGCTTTTGTCGCCGCCGCCGCCCTGTGGATGGCGGGCATGCCGCCGCTGCTGATGGACATGCAGGCTAAAGGCGATGACGACCACGTCATCACGCTTTTCCGGCACGGCGAGTGCTGGGGCGCCATATCAAAAAGCAACCATGTATGGCTGCGCTGGCGCGACCCGGTCTATCGCACGCTGCGCGAACTGGCGATGTCCTATTTTCACGAGTATGTGAACGAAGATAAAAAAACCCTGCGCACCTATTCGACGCCGTTCGATCTGCGCCGTTTTCCGACAGAAGCGTGGGTGACAAACAAAGAGTCCTGCTGGGATATAGCGGGGGCACTCGATTCCGGCAGGCATTATCCACTGTTGAGCCCGGCGCAGAGCCGCGCGCTCAAGGTTCGCGACAGCATGGAAATGAAGGCAAACAAGATTCGCGAATACGTCTGAAAACGGCCAAAAGGTCGGCTCTCGATCCTAGATGAACGGATCGTAAGACCACTGCAGAAGCGCCTGTCTCTGGCGGGGGCGGCAGGTCAGGCAGTGTTCCGGGCAATTGGCCCGGATCTGCCCTGCGTGGCGGGAGAAGGCGCGCCAGCGGCGGATCTGAATGACGTCGATTTCCGGCAGACGGCGCCCCATCCAATAGCGGCAATACCACTGGAACCAGCCGCGCGGGTCGGGACCTATGATCCATCCTTTTTTTTGCCAGACCTGCAGCGATTGACGGCTTTTGACGCCGAAATAGTTGAGGGACGGATCGGCCTTGTCGCCGATCTTCGCTTTTTTGAACCATGCGGCTGGAAATTCACCGCGGCAGTCATTGCAGTATTTGCCCTCGAAGATGCCGAGCTCGAGCATTTCCTGCGGGGAAAAATGCGGACTGAATCCATCGGAAAATTTTTTTCCTGCTGGTGCAACCAGTTCATATTCGTAGTCGATTTGCATCAGATCGTCGACTTTTATGACGGATTTTTTTTCGCGGCGCGTCATCTCATTTTCACGGGTGTTTGCTATTTTCAGGAAAAGAGGATAGCGGAAGCTTTGGAAATTATCCATCGTTCAGCGGTGCAAGGCTAGAAAATGTAATGATAACGCAGGCCGATATGGTCGATGCCTTCATTCTCGCCGGGCAGAATGTGCTTGTGCGACATGTGATCATAAAAAATTCCAATAGCCTGTTTTTCATGGAGTTTGTAGCCGATCTCGGCAGAAAAATGCGGCAGGATGCGATGTCCAAAGCCGCAATCGCTATCCCGGCCGCAGTTGAACCAATCCTTATGAAGCGGGCCATCATGTATGGCGATGCCAATGCCGCCGGAGGCAAAAAAATCGTGCGGCAGGGCGAATTCATAAGTCAGGCCGGCATAGGCAGCGCTGGTATCGCCCTGCAGGTTGGGCGTGATGCCCAGAGTCGGATAGGGATTGCCGATCTTCTTCCAGATTTTCCAGGAGGGCTGCCGGAATTGCAGCTCGGCATGGGGATCGATCCCGCTTTCATGGCGGTCGCTGGTGGGGCCCAGATCATGCACAAGAACACCGACAATGATTTTATGAAAGAGCGGCGGATATGCCGCCTGCGCCACAAGCGCCATGCACAGCAAAGATATTATAAAAAAACCAGATACAAGAATAGATTTCATCTTTTACTGCCATAAATTTAATATGCAGCAAGCTATTCGAGACCAACGTGCGAAACCGTTTTTTGTTTGCGGCGCTGGCCAGAATTTTCCGGCTTTTCTGTACGGGATGCGCGGAGGATATCATCTGAAAAAACCCAACGCTTTACTTCCGTCCAATTGCAGCGCTTGCTGATCGTCGAATCCATATTATTTCGGCGCAGACCGTTTGCGATCAGCTTCACAACACGGTCGTCTTCCATACAGCCGCTGTGGGCTTGCAGGGGATCGGCAAAATCAGTGATGCCAAAGAGACTGGAAACATGCGCAACATTGATGTCGACATTGACCACCTCCGGGCACAGGCGGCTGTCAATATACTGGTTCGAATAGTCCGACGGTATGGGATAGCTCAGGATGTCGTTCGGATCGCTGAAGGTGATAATAGGAGTCCATGGGCGCTTTTTCACCGGGCTATGTGTCGGACCCGTTGCGGGGGCGCTCCCGGCCGCTTTGCTATACAGACTTTTGCAGGACGAATCGTGAAGAAGCGAACGGCCCCGAAAAAGGCGGCGGCGCAGGATTACAATGGTGTGACATTCTAAAAACCTTTTTATAGTGCGCAAAAAGGATGCCAAAATGGGTACAACCTTTGGTGACAAAGCATGACAAAGCCAAAAAGTAACAGGGAGATCGATACGCAATGTGAAGCCTTGTTCCTCCGCCTCCTGGGTGAAGGACATCCGTCTCATGAAATCATTAAAGGGATGATGGACGCAGCACTGAAAGATCACAGCTTTTCCGATTCATCCGAGATTCAGAATTTTGTGAAGAAATTTATTTCCTAGATATCTGTTTGTCCCCTCCGTTTTTATCGCCAGCCAACATAGCAACACCTGCCGGTGACTTTAAATAGGTCCGAGAGGTCGTTACCAGCGTATTCGAGCCTTTTTTCTGGAACAAACCCGGTCTTGAAATATTGGCCCCGCAACACTTTGTTTCATTTGAGAGAGGACGCCGAATGCTTAAACACTCCGCGCTGATGGCCATTTTCGCGGCTGTGCTGGTGTTGGCGGCCTGTACCATGAACAGCGACGGCATCGGTAAAGTAACCGTCAACTGTCAGAATGTTGACGAGACCATCCGCATGCTCGAACAGGAAAAAGCCCAGAACGATAAACGCATGGCCGCCGGCGTGAGCAACTTTTTACCTGTTACAGCCGTGGCCCGCTTCCTGATGGGCCGCTATGAAACAAACAGCAAGATATCAACGGGTGAATGGGCACATATGATCGATAAGAAAACAGCGGAAATGCACGCTCTCAAGCGTAAGTGCGTAGCGCAGAATATGTATTGATTTTGAAAAGGGTAGTTTAGGTGACGAAAGAAAAATCAATGGATACGAAGTCAGGAATAGAAAAAATCGGAAGATTTTACGCTGCCGGACTGCTGTGCTGCTGTCTTGGCGCCGGAACTGCACAGGCCAGCGGTTCTGATTTTCCTGTCGTAACATCGGTCGAGGCCAATACTTACTTCGGCGTAACCCCGGCAGGCGCGGCGGCAAGCGGTTTACCGGCGTTCGCCGCCGAAGGCGGTATAATCCCCATCGGCATCCAGCCGATGGTGGCCATTCACATGACCGAGAGATGGCACCTCGGCGCTGGTGTGCGCTATTCGTACCTGACAGGCGATCCCGGCGACAGCCCGGTTGTCGACGACCGGGGCTCAAAGAGCCAGCTGGTTGGTGGTCTGGGCGTTGTTTACAGCTGGGGTGCTCGCGTAAACAAGAGATAATCAGGATTTTTAATGGTGTGTTGAGTAAGTAATGATAGTCTCCTTCCATGACTGTAAAAAGCCCCTGAGGTGTATTTTTCAGGGGCTTTTCTTTTTCGTGGGATTTCTTGTGCCGGTGGCGGTCTGTGCGCTGGCGCTCTGGTACCGTGCACCGGGACCTGTCTTCGTTCGCGGGCTGGCTGCCGGGATATCTATATAAAATCGGCGGCATTGATACCACGCGGCCGCTGGCGGAGACAATAGAGGCAGCCCGGATCACCGATAAGGCAAAAGCCGCCGGGCATTCAGAATCGTTCTCGGACGCCATAAGGAAATAATTTTGGAGGAAATAATTTTGGTTATCGGGGCGCGCCACCCATGGCAAATCCCATGGCGGCGGCCAGGGACAGCGCCGTGATCGGCTGTTCGCTTACGAAGCCCTCCATATCGCGCTCGGCCATCCTGATGATTTCAGGAATAAAGAGCTCAAGCTCATGACTCAGCCTGGCGATTTGTTGATGCCGCCGCCGGCGCCGCGCCGCGCCTGCCAGGGCGCACAGCAAGGAGCACAAAAGGACGCCGCCGCCCAGAATGCCGGCCGCGATAACGGCTGTATACAGGGCCTTAAGCCACATATACAGACCGGCGAGAAGAAAACCGCTTCCCAGAACAGCCAGAAGGCAGGAGGCAAGACCAAGCCACAGGCCGGCGCCTGTGGCTGCCAGAATAGTGCTTATGGCCAGTTTCGGGAGCGATGTCACGCGCCGGTGCCGGATCTAGCGACGTCCCAGGAGCCGGCTGGCGGCAAGGCCAACGCAAAATGCTATGGCCAGGCTGCGTCCCGGGCTGGCTTTAACTCGACGCCCCAGATCCTGAAAGTTCTCGTCTCCGCGAGCACGAAGTTTTTTTCCCATTTTATGGAGTCTGTCATAGCCATCCTCCTGGATATGCTGACTCAACGAGAAAACATCATCTTTAAGAGAGCTTAAATCATCCTTGATGTCGCGGATCTCTCTGTATCCATTTGTGGCTGCACGAGGCATAGTTGTCTCCTTTCTTTCCAAAAGGCCAACGCCGCGTGTCCGGAAAAGTTCAGGTATGATTTGCCAGAGTGGGCAAAATTAAAGGGGTTTACGTGAGCGGTCGGCATACAACATAAACAGCAGCGATATGACGCCCAGCGCCAAAAAGCCGCAAATGACGGGGATAAGCGTGTTGTTATAAAGCTGACCAATAAAAGACCCCAGCAGCATGGAGAGCACGGAAGAACCGGCGCCGATAATGGCGGAAGCCGTGCCGGCTATATGTCCCATCGGTTCCATGGCCAGCGCGTTGATGTTGCCGAAGACAAGACCGAAGCTGAAAAATAGTATGGCGGCGTACAAAAGAAACATCCACAGACTGATCTCAACAAACAGGTGAAGTCCTAAAAAAACAAAGGAGGCTATAATAATACACGAAAAGGAACGCAGGCAGATATAGCGCATCCCGAGCTTTTCGACGAGCCGGGAATTCATAAGCGATGCCGCCCCCAGCACCAGAGCCAGTCCGCCAAAATACAAGGTAAACAGATTGCCCACGCCAAACTGCACCTGAAAAATTTGCTGGCAGGAATTGAGGTAGCCTATAAAACTGCCAAAGCAGATGCCCATGCATATTGTATAGCTGCGCGTGGCGCGATGTCCGACAATTTCAAGAAACCCATGTTTTATGTTGGCGAAATTGAACGGAATGCGCTTTTCAGGCGGCAGCGTTTCCTCCAGCCGGAAAAAGACCCATGTCGTGATGGCCACGGCATAAACGATATAAAGCAAAAAAATCGCGCGCCAGGAGAAATATAAAAGAAGACCCTGCCCCAGGCTGGGCGCGATTGCCGGCACCATGATAAAGATCATCATGATAATCGACATAATGCGCGCCATGTGGCGGCCGCTGTATTTATCGCGCACGATGGAAATCGTCGATACGTAAGGCGCCGCGACGCCCAGCCCCTGCAGAAACCGGCCGAAAAGCATAAAGCCCAGACTGCCGGCAAAGAGGCAGGCAAGGCTGCCGGCCAGATAAAGGACAATGCCGAAATAAAGGACTTTCTTGCGTCCCCAGGCATCCGATAGCGGTCCGCACACTAATTGTCCCAGCGCCATGCCCAGAAAAATGAACCCGATGAGATATTGCGCGTGATTGGGGTTTTGCAGTTTCAGATCCTGCCCCACGATCCCCAATGCCGGAAGAAAAGCATCAATCGAAATTGCGACAACAGACATCAGTGAAGCCATCAGGATTGTGAATTCCCGGGTTTCGGCATTCAGGGCAGGGGCGGCAATTTGCTCGGTCATGGCGGCGTGTATTTTCTCGGGCATAGGGTATCAGGGCGTAGTCATGTCGAAAAATGGCGAATCGTTCTCTATTGCCTGCCCAGTCCGATAGCGTCCAGAACGATTTTGGTGCCTTCGGTAATCAGAAGAACGTCTTTATCAACCTGGACATATTTCTTTCCTTTTGAGGGCGGCCCCAGAGCTTCGCGCAACGCTTTCGGTAATTCCGAAAATACAACATCATCCGGCAATGGGGAGCCGATAGCGTATTTCTTTGCCAGCCCCGGTGGCATGCAACCGTTGTTTTTTTTCGCCAGGCCGGGCGGGCAAAACTTACGCGACGGGCGCACGATCTCGAGATTATTTTTCTCCTTGCCGTAAAGGAGATTCAAAACGCCCGTGATAACTTCTGCTTCTTTGCTGTTAAATCCAAACACTTCATCATTGCCATTTTCTTGTTTGAATCCAGCCGCAGCATGATCGGGTTTATGGCCCTTTCCATTTCCATCTTTTCCAGCCCATGCGGGATTAGCCAGCACAATAGCTGATAAGAACACTACGGTTACAATAGTTGCTATTTTCATTTTTCCGGCTTCCTTCTTCAAAATGGCGGTGTGCGTAATCATCTGTGAACATCTCTCAGCAATATTTCCTATTATCAGGAAAAAATACAGGGAATTATCTCGGAAATCATAGGTTCTGACGCCAGACCCTCTGCTGAATAGGCTCTGGAACCAATAAGAGTTTCAGAACGTTGTTCGGGCCGGCTCAACTCTATCCAGGGGCAAAAAATATGGGAATGAATTTCGGACAAGGACTGCTTCTTTGGTTACTGGGCATACCGCTGCCGATCATCTTGATCCTGGCCATGTTTTGGCGCTGACCTGGGAATAGATCATGGAAAACTCAACGAATTGTACGCCTGTTGATTTGAGCTGCAAATCAGCAATTTCCTGGAGTGCTATCATTGCAGGATCATCGGTCACGGCCGCCATATCATTGTGCCTGTTGATACTGGGCGCCGGTCTGGGCTTGGCAGCATCATCACCGTTCTCCGGTGATGTCTCGGCAGCGCAGCTGACTGCCAGCATGGTGATATGGCTTGTTATCATGCAGTGGGCATCATCGGCCTTTGGCGGATTTTTGACGGGTCGGCTGCGACTCCGTTGGCTCAACGTGTCCCAAGGCGAGGTTTTTTTCCGGGACACCGCCCATGGCTTCATGGCCTGGGTGATAGCAACTTTATTGGTTGTTTTTTTAATGGTTTTTGCAGGATCGGGGATTGTGCAGGGAGGCATGCAGGCAGCGGCATTAGCAAGACATTCACAAACAATGACTGACAACGATTCAGCGCAGCGTGCTCCGGAGTTCCAAGAAGACTTCAACGGATTAAATCCTTTTGCCTACTACGTTGACAGTCTGTATCGCGGCGTAAATACGGCTTCATCTTCTTCGACCGCACAGGATGTCAAAGATGAAACGGCGCGAATTTTTGCTATGAATGTGAAAAATGAAGTGTTTTCCGATACTGATAAAGCCTATCTGGTGCAACTTGTAGCGGCGCAAACCGGTATCAGTGCCGCCGATGCCGCCGCTCGCGTTGATGATGCGCTTGCCAAAATAAGCACGGACAAGGAGAAGGCCGCGGCGGCCGCTGAAGAAGCCCGAAAAATGGGAGCAACTTTATCGCTGGTTACCTTCCTGTCCTTGCTGGTTGGCGCTTTTATTGCCAGCGTTTCAGCCGTAGTTGGAGGTCGTGCACGCGACCAGGCTTAAATTAATGAGGGATTCAGAGTGGATTTAAGGTCGTTCGCAGCAGCTCTTTTTTTGATAGCAACAGCACCGCTGGGAATGCCAATGTTTGTGCAAAATTCCATCCCAAAAATAAGCGCGACCGAACAAGAAATATCCATAGAAAATCAGTGTAGGGTTGATTCTGAATTTGTCAGACAACGATGATATAGCAGTCCGTGCCGCGACGACTTGGACAAGATAGGCCTTGTTTGCTTAAATTACGCACTTGCGGAACGAAATAGCTCTCCAAATGTTAGTCACGGCAAAGCAAGCCTCAGAAAAGGACGAGAGATGAAAAACGCTAAGCGCAAAGAGCCCGGAAATCAAAACCTGAAATCGACAGATTCGTGCTTGAGAGAGTTTTTCGTTGATCAGTTGAAAGATATATATTGGGCAGAAAAACAAATTCTGAAAGCCCTGCCGAAGATGAAAAAGGCGGCAACTTCCAAGGAGCTTCAGGCTGCCTTTGAAGATCACATGACGGTAACTCAGAAGCAAGTGGATCGCCTGGAAAAATCCTTTGAGCTTTTGGATGAAAAAGCCGTTGCTAAAAAATGTGACGCTATGGAAGGTATTCTGTCTGAAGGACAAGGCATCATTGAAGAAACAGAAGAGGGCACCGCAACACGGGACGTTGGATTAATTCTCGCAGCCCAAAAGGTTGAGCACTATGAGATTTCGACTTATGGTGGTTTGGCACAGTTAGCCCGTACACTGGGCGAAGTCAAAGTCGCCAGGCTTCTGGAAGAGACCCTGGCCGAAGAAAAAGAGACTGATGAAACGCTGACGGAAATCGCTGAGAATGACGTAAATTATGAAGCCAGCGAAGAATCAGGCGACAAATATCCGCAAAGGCGTGCTTCTTAAGCTGGTTTTTATACGGGACCTCATCACATCTGCCACTCCCAATCGGTTTTGGTGTGCGCGGGCTTCTGCAAGCCGCTCTTGGCAAAAATTCTCCTGTAATGAAAAAAAACACAAGAGGTTTTGTCGATTTTTCATCCCTGCCATGCGACCAAGTGGCCGGAAAATGCCCGGCTTCTCTGGCTTTGGCAGTCGTTACCTTATTTCAAGCCATCGGGGCGTTGGTACTTCTTCAGGTCGGCAGTATCGTCCTCCCGTGGAAACTTTTCCCCTATTTAAACGTTGGGCTCGTTGGCCACAAAGCTGCGGCATCAAAGCAGCTAAACGTTCTTTGGTAAAAATATGAGGCTTGCTGAATTCATACGCGCCAATATCAAGGAAATCGCTGCCGAATGGGAAAAATTCGCGGGCACACTGATCCCTGATGAGGAATTCAGCGCGTCAGTACTCAGAAACAGCATCGAGGAGTTATTGAGAAAAATTGCCAGAGATATGGATCAACCCCAAAGCGATGCCCAACAAACCCGTAAGTCTGAAGGAAAAACACAAAGCAAAAGTATTGTAGACGTCTCCAAAAAACATGTTGAGGACCGGATTAAAATGGGGCTGTCCTCCCGGCAGCTTATCTCGGAATTCAGAGCCCTGCGCGCTTCGGTGATCCGTCTGTGGCAACAAGACAGGGATAGAGCCGACAAGACGGATTTATATGACCTGACCCGGTTCAATGAAGTTGTTGACGAAGCCCTGACCGAGGCTGGAGCCCGTTATTCGCAAAAGATGGATGAATCCCGCGAACTGTTCCTGGGAGTCCTGGGTCATGATCTGAGAAACCCTTTGAGCGCCATATCCGGATCGGCGGAACTGATCCTGCGGGCGCCAGATCACGAGCGCAATGCGATGTTGGCGAGGCAGATGCTGGTCAGCGTCGGGCGCATGTCGCACATGATCACCGACCTTATTGAACTGACCCGGGTCAGATGGGGGAACGGCATTCTAATTCATCGGGCGCCGACTGATATGCGCGAACTTTGCCGGAAGGCTGTAATGGAGATGCAGGCCGCTTACCCGGATCGGGTTTTTACACTGGATGTTGAGAATAATCTCTATGGCGAATGGGATGAACTCAAGCTGATTCAGGTGCTATCCAATCTTCTCGGCAATGCCGTTCAGCATGGTTCTCCGGATTCAGAAATTATCGTCGCCGCAAAAAAGACAGGGGACGAGGTAGATCTCCAGGTTCATAACGAAGGACCGGTTATTCCTGAGAAACTGATGCCTAGATTATTTGACAGATTTGTTCAGGGAAAATCGGGCGCGGCGAACGGTAAAGATAGATCCGGTAGCATGGGGCTAGGCTTGTATATTGCGAAGCAAATTGTGGTAGCCCATGGCGGCACGATAAACGCGCACTCCTCCAAAGAGGAGGGAAACACTTTCTTGGTCTGCCTGCCCCGGACGGCACCGCATGACTCTATGGTGAAAATCATCTAGAGGAAAATGGCGGTGTGCGTAGTCATCTGCGAACCGCTCTCTGACTCATGTTTTACGTAGATCATTTTTCATGGCTTCGTAAAATTCTTTTAAAGCTTCGTCTCTCCCCATTGTACACGGGTCGGTATCGATAACTTTCTGCCCAGCCATTACTACATTTTGAGGCCCAAAGATTTTGGCCATATTCAGGTAGTAACCAAAAGCCTTCGCATTTTTAGGTCCGGGCTCTATTTCCACATCATAAAGCGCACGAGTCATCCCTATGTAGGCTTCTCTCTTTTCACGGTATAGGCGATCTGAATTCTCAGAATTTTTTAAAAGAAAGTGATTAACTACGGTAGTAAGCAGAGAGCCAATGCCCAAACCACCAATTAATGCAAGAAACAAATTCATATATGATCCTTATAAAAATCTCTTTTTTGCAACAGCTTTTCCTGATCCTGATTTAAAATACTTTTCCAGTCTTCTGGCTTTTATCTCAGTTTCAACGGCAACATATGATCGTAATTCTACAGGCAAAAAAGCCTTTGTAGATAAAACCTGCCCTTTTTGATGCGATTGTAGCCTTCTTTTCAGATCATCTGTTGATCCGACATATATATTATCGTTGGACAGCTCAAGGAAGTATACATACCACATGTCAACCAGTCCTCCTGCGCTAAAGCTTCGGAGGACACTCCTACGCCTAGCGCCTTCGGTTGTCATCCATCTGCAGTGGCCTGCCACCCGAAGCCGTAGGCGTAGGGTGGCGGAAACGGAGGGATTCGAACCCTCGATACGGATTAACGTATACACGATTTCCAATCGTGCGCCTTCAACCGCTCGGCCACGTTTCCTGATGCCTTGAATTGTCGGGCCAAACCCTAACCAGACCCCTGCAAAAGTTCAAGTTTTTAGTTTTAAAGCTACCCTTTGCGCCTGACGGTGGAAATTGTTAGGATAGGGGCTGGGGCACTCTTCATTTTCGATAAACTCCTGGTATTTTCATGCGCGGCGTTGGCTTTTTGTGTTTTCTCCTGCTTATCCCGGCAATGGCCATTCTGGGCCATGACGTCTATCTGGCCTATACCAAGATAGAACAGGATGCGAGCCAGCCCTTCCACTTAAGCGATGTCGGCTGGCTGTGGGTGACTTACAGCCCCGCCAGCTATGACTGGCTTCACGACAGCGTCGATCCCGAGATCTGGACAGCTGTGTTCAGCCCCCTGATGCGGGCGACGGCGCTTCTTGTCGCGGTCATACCGGCCGTGGCGGTTTACGTGACAAGCCTGATCCTCAAGCTCATGGATCCCGGCACCATAAGCATCGCCACGCGAATTTTCACCGGCAAGGGCGCGAAGCTCAAAAAAGGCGGCTATGCCTTCAAGGGCTTGGATAAAGAAAAAGGCCGAGTCAAATACAAGCGGAAATAATTTCCGGCATTTCACCTTTTCAGCCCGGACTTTTAGTCCGGGTTTTTCAGCCCCGATAAAATCCTGACCTGTTCGTCGATCAGCGCAAGGTCTTCCGGCCGCGAAAGCCGGTGATCGCCGTTCTCGACCAGTATGACTTCGACATCGCCCTCAACGGCTTTTTTGATGCGGAAAGCAGCCTGCCAAGGCACATCCGGGTCCTTCATCCCCTGAACCAGCCGCAGCTTCATGGCGAAAGACTTGCTTTTATCAAGCAGGCAGAGGCTGTTTGCGTCGTCGAAGAACGCCCGCGTCAGCCGGTACTTGTTGTTCTCATAGTGGTTGTCGAATTCGGCAAAGCCTTGATCATGAAGTTGGCGGCGCTGGCCTTCGCTCAGGCGGTTCTCATAGATTTCCCGCGTGAAATCCGGGGCGGCGGCGACGCCGACCAAGCCGCATACCCGTCCCGGGCGATCAAGCGCCAGCAGCATCGATATCCAGCCGCCCATCGAGGAGCCGACGAGTATGACCGGCCCGTCGGTGACGTTGTCGAGAATGTCGCGCGCGTCTTTTTCCCAGAGGCTGAGCAGGCCGTCCTCGAACCGTCCGCCCGAGGCGCCATGACCGCTGTAATCGAAACGCAGATAAGCCTGCCGGCGAGCCCGGCACTGACTTTCGAGATAAAGGGCTTTTGTCCCTTGCATGTCGGAGCGGAAGCCGCCTGCGAACATAACCAGCGGCAGGGCCGGGGCGCCCGCCGGGGCAGGGGTCAGGCAATAGGCAAGGCGGGGGCCTGAAGGACGCTCCAAATACTGAATTGTCACGGGAATTCCCTCATTTTCCTTTTCCCAGCCGGGTCCCCCTTGTGGTAAAGAGCTAGGGGCAAGGCAAAAACTTATCATGAATCGGACCAAAAAGAACGGAAAAACCCCTGTTATCATGCAGGTAATCCCCCAGCTGGGCGCGGGCGGCGCGGAGCAGGGCTGCATCGATATTTGTGCCGAGCTTGTGCGCGCCGGGGCGCGGGCGATCGTCGTTTCGCATGGCGGGTCGCGGGTGCGCGAAATCACGCGGGCAGGCGGTCTGCATATCGACATGCCGGTCCACAGCAAGAACCCCATGGTCATGTGGGACAACGCCCGGCGCCTGCGGCAGATCATCCAGAAATACGACGTCGACATTGCTCATGCGCGCAGCCGCGCACCGGCCTGGAGCTGCCTGCGCGCCTGCCGCGGGACGCAGGCCCGCTTCATAACGACATGCCACGCCCCTTACAATATGGGCGGGAAAGCAAAGAATTTTTACAACTCCTCCATCGTGCGGGGCGAACGGGTGATCGCGATCTCTTATTTCGTGGCCGATTATCTACGGCAGAATTTCGAGATCGATCCGCGCCGTATCCGCGTCGTTCATCGTGGCATCGCCATTGAGAAATTTCACCCGACCGCCGTTACGGCCGAGCGCCTGATCAAGCTCTCCAAGACGTGGCGGCTGCCCGACGGCGCCAGCATAGTTATGATGCCCGGACGCCTGACGCGCTGGAAGGGGCACGCGGTGCTGATCGAGGCGATGGCAAAGCTGGCCCGGCCCGATCTTGTCTGCGTCCTGATCGGCGACGATCAGGGGCGCTCCGAATACCGGCAGGAGCTTGAGGCCATGATCGCCGCGCGGCAGCTCGAGGGTCATGTGCGTATCGTTGACCACTGTGACGACATGCCGGCTGCCTATATGCTGGCGACCGTCGTCGTTTCGGCCTCCACCGATCCCGAAGGTTTTGGCCGCGTTCCGGTCGAGGCGCAGGCGATGGGCCGCCCTATCATAGCCACGGATCATGGCGGCGCGCGGGAAACCATCATGCGCGGCGAGACAGGCTGGCTGATCCGTCCGGGCGATGCCGGGCTGCTGGCGCAGGCTATTGATGAGGCGCTTTCGCTTGACCCTATGCAGCGTGCGGTGCTGGCGACGCGTGCCATGGCGCATGTGGCGCATTCCTTTACGCGCGAAAAAATGGCAGATGAGACACTCAATGTCTATGCCGAGATTCTGGAAGAAAAACTGAGCGGCCACGGCCATTTGCGCCGGACCAAGGAGCCGTTTGCGCCGGGTAGGGGCGCGCCGGCTGCTGAAAATACGGTAATCAGCAAGGCCGTGGCGGCGGAATAGCCAGCGCGCATGGCGAACAGGCAAGCGGAAAAAATTCTGGTTATCAAGCTGGGCGCGCTGGGGGATTTCATACAGGCACTGGGCCCGATGCAGGCGATCCGGCGCCATCATCCCGAAGCGGAAATCACGTTGCTGACAACGAAACCTTTTGCCGGGCTGGGACAGGATTGCGGTTGTTTTAACAATGTCCGGATCGACAAGCGTCCGGGCCGGGCGGATCTGAAAGGCTGGCTGGATTTGCGCCGGTTTTTGAACGAGGGCGGATTCACAAGGGTTTATGATCTGCAGAATAATGATCGCACGGCGCTTTATTTTCGCCTTTTTCGCAGATTTGTGAAGCCGGAATGGGTCGGCGCGGCGGCGGGCGCCTCGCATCGCAATGTTGGTCCGGAGCGCACGGCGGGCCATGCTTTCGACGGCCATGTGCAGACTCTGGCGCTGGCGGGCATTCAGGACGTGGCCCAAGATGATCTGGGCTGGGTCAAGGGAAATACCGCGCACTTCGGACTGACTTCCCCCTACGCTCTTGTGGTACCGGGGTCGGCGCGTGCGGAGAAACGCTGGCCGGTAACACGGTTCGCGGGCCTGGCAAAAATTCTGCTGGTGAAGGGATATCAGCCCGTCATTATCGGGGGAGCGGCTGAAGCCGGGGCGGCCGCCATGATACGGGCAGCCTGCCCGGAAGCCCGCGACCTGACCGGCCAGACGTCGTTCACGGAAATCGCGTTGCTGGCACGGGGTGCTGCGGCGGCCGTGGGTAACGATACCGGGCCTCTGCATATTGCCGCGGCGACCGGATGTCCGGTTACCGTGCTGTTTTCACCCTACAGCGACCCGGCGCGCCACGCGCCGCGCGGGCCAAATGTCCGCGTTGTCAGTTCTGGGTTGATGGCGAATCTTGATGAGGACGAAGTTGTCCGGCAGATGCTAGTTCGGTGAGCTGCAGATATCATAGAGGCAGTGCAGAAGCGCTTCGGTTGCGCGGCAGTTGAGAGAGTAGTATATCGTCTGTGCCTCGCGGCGCGTGTTGACCAGCCCGTCGCGGCGCAGCCGGGCCAGATGCTGGGAAAGCGCCGACTGACTTAAATTGGCCACAGCTTCCAGCTCGCCGACGCTTTTTTCGCTTTTGTACAAGGCGCAGATCACCATCAAGCGCTTTTCATTCGACAAGGCTTTGAGAAGATTGACAGCGATTTCGACGTTCAGTTCAATTTCTTTTGTGTTCATAAATTCGTCTTGCTATTTTTTCAGTCATTATTATTCATAAGAAAATTGGCCCTAAAACGGGCGCAGCAACACAAAGATTTTTAAAAATGGAGAAATACGCTTTATTCGCACACTCAAAAGCCTACAAAACCCCTATTTTGTCAAGGGGAAAGGACTTTTTTAATCTCATTAGTTATAGGCAAGCTTCCCGTATCTTACAACCGCTCGTTGTCTTTTTTTAAGTGTTGTGCGCGGGTTTTTCCGGCAGGCGGCGGAGAAGCAGGGAGTTCCATGAAAAGGGAAGCAGGCCCAGAAGGCCAGCCCAAAAATAGGTGGGCCAGGGGAAGGCGATGCGGCCCCGGTCCTTTGCCAAACCTGCGGCAATAAGGCGCGCGGCTTTTTCAGCGGATATGATAAACGGCATGGGATAGTCATTGACCGCGGTCATCGGCGTTGAGATGAAGCCCGGGCATATAACGCTTACGGAAACTCCCCGGCGGGCCAGGCGACCGCGCAGGGCCTCGCCATACATACGCACCGCTCCTTTGGAGGCGCTGTAGGCAGGCGCCCCCGGCCAGCCGCTGAAAGACGCCAGTGAACTCATGAGTGCGATCTGCCCGCGCCCGCGCCGAACCATCAGCGGGATCGCCGGATCGAGAGTGTTCAAGACGCCGCCGACATTGATGTCGAAAATCAACCGCGCCTGATCTTCCGTTTCTCCCCCCGGGCCGCCCGTGCCGCCGGATATGCCGGCATTGGCGATTACCAGGTCGAGCGGGCGCTCTCTGTCGCAGGCTGTTATCCAGTCTTTCATCGCCTGCCGGTTGGTCACATCGGCAATCTTCGTTGAGACCACGGCGCCTTTCGCGCGGCAGGAAGCGGCAACTTCTTCAAGCCGCCTCTGATGACGCCCGGACAGGAACAAATTCTTTCCTGTCGCCGCGTAATGCAGGGCCAGCGCGCCGCCGATGCCGCTGGAGGCGCCTGTGATCAGAATCGAGGATGAATAAAATTTCCCTTTTTTAGTCACGGGGTGGAAATTTCCTTTTGTATTCGCAAAAAGCATCTTCAAATTCCCGGGTTACATCTTCAGGCGCCTTGTACGATGTGTTGATAACCAGATCGTAATTGGCGGGATCGCCGATATTTACGCCATAGAGCGCCTGATAACGGCCAATCTCACTTTTGCGGCGGCGTTCGACCTCGTCCAGAGCGGTTTGAATATCCGGGAATTTTTCCCGCCATTCTTCTGCTGTATCCGTGAAAATACGCTGAACGGCCACGTCCGGATCGACCGTCAGGCGGATTTTCAGGGCGTTCCTGATGAAGAACCAGGCCATGCGGGAATCAAGAATGAGATTATCCTCAAGATCGTTCAGGGAAACGATGTAATCATCTACCTGGCGGTCAATGCCCGCCTGCGATTCAGCAAGCTCGTTGAGCGCGGTTACGGAGATGCCCTTTTCTGCGGCCAGTTTGCGGAAAATCTTTCCGGTCGTGATCAGGTGATAGCCCGTGCGCGCCTCAACCGCTTTGGCAAAAGTGGTTTTGCCGCTGCCGGGGTCGCCGGTGATGGTGATTCGATGATAAGCCGGTTCCATCTATCTTTCTTATGGGGCCGGGCGGGGCCGGTCAAGGGCTCAGGGGCCGAGATTATGCGCAAGCGCGACAAAATCGCTGACGCTGATTTGCTCGGCACGCAGGTTCCCGGCAATACCGGCCTTTTCCAGCAATCCGGGAAAGGGCTTTAGCGCAGAACGCAGCATTTTGCGGCGTTGGCCGAAGGCGGTGGCCGTCAGTCTTTCCATGGCTGCGAAGGGAGGGGCATCCGGGGGCAGGGGCCGGGGTGTAAATCTCACAACGCTGGACATGATTTTCGGTTGCGGCACGAAGACGGAAGGCGGCAGGTCAAACTGCTTTTTCACGTCGCATAACCATTGCGAGATAACGGACAGGCGGCCGTAAGCCTTGGTATCAGGCGTGGCCGTCAGCCGGTCGGCTACCTCACGCTGAAACATCAAGGTCATTGCGGAAAATAATGCAGAATTCTGGCGGATAAGACGCAGCCAGCCGATCAGAAGAGGTGTGGCGATGTTATAGGGCAGGTTTGCCACGATCGCCCGCGGCCCTTCGGGTGCCAGCGCCAAAAGATCGGCCTTCAGCGCGTCGGCATGAACGACCGACAGGCGGCCGTCGCTGGCTGTAACCAGGCTGGCCAGGGCGGCGATGGCGCGCGGATCATATTCCAGCGCGATCACGCGTGCGGCCCCGGCTTTCAGAAGGCTACGCGTCAGACCACCCGGCCCGGGTCCGATTTCAAAAACAGTCGTATTTCGCAGATCGCCGGCGGCGCGTGCGACTTTGTCAGTGATGTTCAGGTCGAGGAGAAAATTTTGTCCGAGCTTCTTGTCTGCCCGCAGGTCATGCCCGGAGATAATTTCGCGCAGAGGAGGCAGCGACAGGACCGGATCCTCACCACCCGTCATGGCCGGACTAGACGCGATTTTCGATGAAGGCGGCCGCTTTGAGGTCGAGCAAGTGGCGGCGCTGTTGCCTCTCCAGTTCCTCGGTGCCGAGTTTCTGGTAGATCGTATCGCGTGAAGGCATGGTTTGCTCGTTCAGTACGCTTTTCTTGCGCAGATAGACAATATGATAGCCGGTCAGGGTGCGTATCGGCTTGCTCAGCTCGCCTTCCTGCATCTGGGAGAGCATGCTGTCTATTTCCTGAGGCATCTGGCCTTCCTGCACCCAGCCCAGATCACCGCCTTTGCCGGCGCCGGCGGCCTGTGAAAACTGGCTGGCCAGGCGCGGGAACGGCACACGGCCCTCGACCAGTTGTGCCGTCAGTTTGTCGGCCAGCTGTTTGATGTTGGAGTCGTCGGAGGGCGAATCGACGGGCAGAAATATTTCCGACACCAGATATTGGGCTTTGCCCTGATCGGCTTTCAGGCGCTCGAAGAAGATGTCGACCTGGTTGTCGGTGATCTCGATATCGGGGCGGATTTTTGTCTGAATCACGCCTGTCCATGCCAGTTGGGACGCGATCTGGCTTTGCAGAGTTTTTAACGGAATGCCCTGACGGGTGAGTACGGCCATGAACTGCTCCGCCGTCATGTTGTTCTGGCTGGCGATTGCCTGGAATCCCTTGTCGATATCCTCTTTTGAAACGGTGATTTTAAGGCGCTGCGCCTCCTGCGCCATCAGGCGCTCCTCGATCAGGGTGTTTATGATCTGTGGCTTCAATTTTTCGCGGATTTCCGGCGTGTCGGGCAGGCCGGAAGATCCCATGATCAGCTTGGCGCGTGCGGCCAGATCAGAAGCCGATACGGCGTCGTTATTGACGACAGCGACAATCGTTTCCACTGAGGCGCTGTAGGCGGGCGCTGTTTTCAGGCAAAGTACGCCCGATCCCAGTGCGGCCAGTGTGCCGAATGTCAAAAGCGCATTGCGGAAGAATGTCATGATTGTCCTGTGTTTTGTTCTGGGGTCTGTCATGTGTGACGGGTCCGTTTTTTTGTTGTTTGTCATGCGCGTTTTTTCGCGGAATAAGGGCCGCCGGCCCGATAATGCGCCAGATAGGCAGGAAGAACAAGTCCCAGTGCGGTGGGATTTATGCCCAGATCACGCAGGTCCAGAGCGCCGTTGCTCACGACATTGTCGGTTTTCAGGGATTCGACCTGATCAACGGTAAGGGGCGGACGGGGCAGAAGGCTCAGGAGCCCGGCTTGTACCCGCGCCATCTTCCAGGGCAGGGAGATCAGACGCCGCTCCCGGCCGGTGCAGGCAAAAAGCGCCTTATATATTTCGCGGAAACTCAGCACCTCCGGCCCACCCAACTCAAACGTTTTTCCTTTTGCATCAGTGAGGCGCAGAGCGGCCATGACGGCCTCCGCGACATCGCCGACATAAACCGGCTGGAATTTCGTACCGCCACCGCCGATCAGCGGCAGGGCGGGTAAATAGCGCGCCATTTCGGCGAACATATTAAAGAAGCGGTCTTCCGGCCCGAATACGACGGAGGGACGCAGAATCGTGACAGCGGGGAAGGCTTTTTTTATCGCCTCCTCGCCGGCTTTCTTGGAGGACGCGTATTTCGATCTCGATTGGTCGATCCCGAGCGCCGAGATGTGAATCAGGCGCTCGACGCCGGAAGCGGCACAGGCGCGGGCGATGGCGCCGGCAATGCCAACATGTATTTTTTCAAAGCTATCTTTTTTTCTGTCATGCAGGGTACCTATGCAGTTAATGACGGCGAAGGATCCTTCAATGACTTTGGCGATACTTTGCGGGTCGTTGTAATCGCACAGGACCGGCACCACCTGGCCGACGCTGCCGGCGGGCCGCAGGAAATAGCCGTGCGCCGGAGCGCGGGAGGCTACCTTGACTATATAGCCGGCATGGGTCAGGCGCGGCACGATATGACGTCCGATGAATCCGGTGCCGCCGAAGATGGTTATGATCTGTCCCGAAACAATTTTCATGATCTTCCTATTTAAGCCTTATCGACAAAACTGTCCATGACCCGCTTATGACCACCCTGATCAAAGGCGATATCCAGCTTGTGGCCGTCGACATTAATAATTGTGCCGGCCCCGAATTTATCGTGAAAAACGCGCTCGCCCCGGGTAAAAGGGGCGTCATCGTCCCGGTTTCGGGAGGTTCGCGAGGGGGCATGAGGTTGCATGCCGCTGGAATCCCAGTGGGCTGAACGTCCGGGGCCGTAAAGGCCGGGATCGGCGGAGACGGTGACATGGTCGCCGGGCAGCTCATCGATGAAGCGGGACGGGATGGCGCTGGTCCAGTTGCCGTAGAGGCGCCGGTTCGCGGTGTAAGATATGTGCGCGCGCTTACGGGCACGTGTCAGGCCGACATAGGCCAGCCGCCGCTCTTCCTCAAGGCCTTTGAGTCCATGCTCATCCATGGTCTTTTGGGAGGGGAAAAGGCCCTCCTCCCAGCCGGGCAGAAACACGGCGTCGAACTCTAGCCCCTTGGCGCCGTGCAGAGTCATAATTGAAATTGATTCATTCTCCCGGCGGTCCTGGTTTTCAAGAACAAGCGCAACATGCTCAAGGAAGGTTGACAGGGATTCAAACTCAGCCATGCCGGTGATAAGTTCTTTCAGGTTTTCAACGCGCCCGGGCGAATCCGGCGCCTTGTCGGCTTGCCACATGGAGATATAGCCGGATTCATCCAGCACCATGCCGGCCAGCGCCGTATGCGGCGTGGAATCGACCAGCGAGCGCCAGCGCGCGAAATCCGCCATAAGGCGGGAAAGTGCGGTTTTAGCGGCACCGCGCAGCTCATCCGTATCTCCTGTCTGCAATATGGCGTCATGCAGGCTTATGCCTTTGGCGCGGGCATGTCCATACAGGGTCTTGACCGTCGTATCACCGATGCCGCGCTTGGGTGTGTTGATGATGCGCTCCAGCGCCAGGTCATCCGCAGGCTGAATGATGACCCGGAAATAGGCAAGCGCGTCACGGATCTCCTGTCGCTCGTAGAATCTCATGCCGCCCAGCACGCGATAAGGCAGGCCCAACTGAATGAAGCGCTCCTCAAACTCCCGCGTCTGGAATCCGGCCCGGACCAGAATGGCTATCTGACCCAGGCGCCAGCCCTTATGCTGGAGCTGTTCGATCTCCTCGCCGATCCAGCGCGCCTCGGCGCCGCCGTCCCACAGGCCGCGTACGGCGATTTTATCGCCGTGGTCGGATTCGGACCACAGCGTTTTGCCCAGCCGATCCTGGTTCTGTGCGATCACGCCGGAAGCCGCGCCCAGTATATGGCCGGTGGAGCGGTAATTCTGCTCCAGCCGTACGATTTTCGCGCCGGGAAAATCTGTCTCGAAGCGCAGAATGTTGCCGACCTCCGCACCGCGCCAGCCATAGATCGACTGGTCGTCGTCGCCCACAACGCAGATGTTCTTGTTGCCCATTGCCAAAAGCCGCAGCCACATATATTGCGCGACGTTCGTATCCTGGTATTCGTCGACCAGAATATACTTAAAACGGCGATGGTAGTCGGCCAGAACATCCGCGTGCTTCGGATCCTTGAAAATTGTGATGATGTGCAGAAGCAGGTCGCCGAAATCGCAGGCGTTAATGAGTTTCAGGCGTTCCTGATAAAGACGGTAAATATTTTTAAGGCGCCCGCCCGCCACATCTCCACCATCGCCGTCCTTGATGTCCGGCGGGCACAGGGCCTTGTCCTTCCATCGGTCGATATGATGCAGGACCGTGCGCGGCGGCCATTTTTTCGTGTCTATGGATTCGGCTTCCATGATTTGCTTGATCAGGCGCACCTGATCGTCGGGGTCGATGATGGTAAAGTTGCTGCTTAGTCCGACGAGATCAGCGTGACGGCGCAGCATGCGGGCCGCCAGCGCGTGAAATGTGCCCAGCCACCACCCCTCGACCGGCTGCCCGCCCAGAAGGCCGGAGACGCGTGCGCGCATTTCCTGCGCCGCCTTATTCGTGAAGGTAACGGCCAGAATCTGTGAAGGCCAGGCACGCCCGGTTTTCAATATGTGCGCCAGCCGTGAGGTCAGGGCCCGGGTTTTGCCGGTGCCGGCGCCGGCCAGCACCAGAACAGGACCTTCCGTCGCCAGCACGGCGTCGGTCTGCGCGGCATTGAGGCCGGCCATGTATTCGGGGTCCGGAGAAAAGGGCTGTTCCGCTGTCTGCATGAGATATACATAGGCAAAATCAATGCCCGTGAACAGGGGAAAGCGGTCAAAAAAGACGGATTTTACCCGGCTTCTTTTTTCTGCTTCTTGCCCGGCGTCGGTGCAGCGGCCACCTGGTTGCGGCCATTGTGCTTGGCGGTGTAGAGGGCGGAATCGGCCCGTTCGATCAACTCGCTCAGGTTTTCCTTGTTCGAATACTCGGCCACGCCGACGGAAATGGTGATGCGCGCCAGTTTGTCGCCGGTATTGCGGTTGACGACATCTTTTGTCGCCACAGCCTTGCGCAATGCGTTACCCACGACGACGCCGGCCTGCAGCCCGGTGTCGGGCAGGAGGATGGCGAACTCTTCACCGCCGTAGCGGGCGGCAATATCCCGGCCTTTCACGCCATCCGTCAGGGTGCGCGCGACAAGACGAAGAACCTGATCGCCGACCTGGTGACCGTAATTGTCATTGAACGTTTTGAAATGATCGATGTCCAGCAGCAGCAGAGTAAAGACCGTGTTGCCGGCATCGGCTTCGGATGCAATGCGTTTGATCTCCGCGTCGAAGGCTTTGCGGTTGGCAATGGCGGTCAGGCCGTCAGTCAGCGCCTCACGGCGCACGTTTTCAAGGTCGCGCTGCAGCTCCTCCATGACATGTGATGATTTATCCAGCTGTTCTTCCAGTCGCACGTTCTGCTCGAGCATTGTCTTGGTGTCGAACATAATCGTGGAAAGAAGTTTTTTCAGCTCTGTCGGATCCTTGACGTCGGCGATTTTTTCGCTGACATTGCCCAGCCGGCCATTATATTCGCTGGTTGCGGATTTCACATCCTTGACGACGCCACTGACATTCTTGATGGTCGCATTGATCTGGTCGCCGGCGCGGCGGATGGTTTCCTCGTTCCGGCTCTCGCTCAGGAAGCGCTGGAAAAGTTCCTTGCAGCGTTCCTCGGTAATTTTCTGCTTGTTGGCCACCAGTACGTCGATGGCGCGGGTTACTTCCGGACTCTGTCCGGAATAATAGACGTACCAGAGTTCATAGTTGTCGGGCGTCGCGGCCAGGGCTTCCTTTTTCAGACGCGCCAGGGCTTCGAGGGCGTACTCGCCAGCCTGTTTTGTATCATGCGTGTATTGCATGTGATGTTAATCCCCAACGGGCGGCGAAGGATAAATGAAAAAGTGAATCGCCCCTGTTCCTTTATAATGCATTTCAGGGTCTTAATTCACCCTTAATAGCATCCGCTGCCATCCTTAATAGCCCCCGCGACCGCACTGCAGTTTTTCATAACCTGAATATATTTGACTCAAATCCGTTCTTTTATCAGAGCGAGGGCGGGCGGGCGCGCTGTCAGGGCGCGTACCAGCGCGGGTAATTCCTCGACGGAATGTGCCACGGAAAATGACCGGCGATGTCCTTCATGGGCAAAGCCTTCATGCTGAATGTGATCGGCCAGTTCCAGTAATTTTGTCCAGTAGCCGCCTTCGTTCAGGATAATGACCGGCTTGTCATGCAGCTTCAGGTAGCGCCATACGATGATCTCGAACAATTCATCCAGCGTGCCGAAGCCGCCCGGCAGAGCGACGAAAACGTCAGACAATTCGCACATCAGGGCTTTGCGTTC
>JANWLB010000023.1 GCA_025451095.1 Alphaproteobacteria bacterium | reverse complement strand
CGGGCGCCTTCGTGTGAATCCGCCTGGCATCTTTATGCAGCGCGGATCGATTTCCGGGCCGCCGGTTTTTCCCGGGCGGACTTTATGACCGCGCTGAAAGAGCAGGGCGTGGGCACGCAGGTGCATTACATCCCGGTACATTCCCAGCCCTATTACAAAAAGCGGTATGGCGCGATCAACTTGCCTGGTGCCGCGCACTATTACGAACACACGCTTTCCCTGCCGCTGTTCCCGGCGATGCGCGACGAGGATGTCGGTTTTGTCGTGCAGGCGCTGCGCGCCGTGCTGGGGAGAGATGTTAAAAAGGCAGCCGGCGGTTGAATTCGTATCAGGCTGCTTTCGACCCTTTTGCCGGCTGCTTCAGAAGTTCATGTGTTTTGGCAAGTTCACGCGCCACGGTATTGACAGCTTCATCGCATGCGGGATCGGCCGGGTTGAAAATACCGGACCAGGCATAATTATTTTTTAACGTAAAGGAGTTGTCATGCACGGCCTGCAGATATGCAGACAAATCATCGTCATCGCATGTGTAATTTTTAGAAGCGCTGATCGCGCCGTGCAGATCATGCCAGTTTTTCACGTGCGTGACAGCGCTGATCCGGTGCCAGGGCATGGTTCGGTCACCCAAAAGAATGGCGGGTTTCCCCAGCAAGGCGCCTTCAAGCGCCGACGTGCCGGTAATGGCAACTACGCACGTGCATTTTTCGAGGAAATGGCGCGTGTTTGCGTAGTGATCGACTAGGTAGACATTGGGAATTTTCTGAAGATGGCGGATAAAGGCAACGGGATCCCGGCGCACCATCATCTTATTCATCTTGACCAGCAACTTGAAATCCAGCGGCAGTGCTTTGGCGATGTTTTCAATAACAGCCAGTTGATTGACCTCAAACGGGGCCATCAGGGCGGTGCTGGCTTCCGGTTGGTAGTGCAGCGTCATAAAAGCATAGTGCCCTTCCGGCGGTGTTGTTTCATAACGGCACAACAGCCGCGCATAGCCAAGGCGGTAAAGCTCTTGCACGTAGCGTACGACCTTTGAAAGCGTATTGCCCTTGTATAGCGCGAAATTGTAACGAGTTTCAGTGTTGCTCAAGGCCTGCTTGAACAGCTTTATATCGCGCACAAGACCTTTGGCTGCGCGGCCCAAAGCCACAGCTGTTTCTTTGACTTTTTTCTTAAGAATTTCCGGTGAAAATAATGAGGCGCCGGGTCCGCTGCCATACCACAGGCTATAGACTGACCCGCTCGAATTGCGGAAACGATCAAGGTAATCGCGGCCTTCTCTGATCACAGACGGATTGTTTTTGCATTTGTGATAGTCGGGATCCATGAAATTATAGTTTTCATTCAGGCGGCGGCTGATAAAATGCCGGTCGCCCCCTGCCGGATCTCGTAGCAACGCATTGTCTGTGTGATAATAAGGAAGGTTGCGATATTTGGCGACAACCTCCAGTGCAATACGGAACAGGCCGATCTGAGCGAAGTCAATGATGCAGTCGATATCCGTATCATCGAAAATTTTTTCTGCCTGTTGGATCAGTCGCACGAAATACTGAAGTTTCTGCTCTTTGCTGTAAAACGGAATAAAGGCATACAGGGGTTGCGCCGCGCTGGCCACCAGCCAGCGCTCAGTCAGGATCAGGCCCCAGAGCATGTCCGCGCCATATGTGGTTTCTATGCGTTTCAGCTCAGCAGAATCGACGGGCTTTTCGTCGATTGCCTTAAAGATTTCGGCTGTGCCGAAGATTTTTTCGAAGCGGAAATCATCAAGGTTGCGGACATACTGATCCCATTGATCGTAATACGCGACATAGGCGTAAAATTTATCAGCGGCACCCATTTTCTTCAGGGCGCGGGCGATATGAACCAAGTACTTGGTTTTGTCAGACCGGCAGACGATCAGAGGGCGCACGGTTAAATCCTTTCAGGCGAGTGCCACAGGGCTATTTTCTAAAGTAAGGAGTGGCGGCGGTGCAAGTTTATTCCGTGCCGCAGGCCGCTATATTGACCATATCCCAGCTCAAAGGCTGGCCGGCTTTAATATCCCGGGTGGCCGGTTTTCCGGATATAAGGTCAGCAAAACGTATATGAAGGCCGCCGGCAGGCCGGATGGAATCGACGTTACCAGGTTTGCCGCCGGCAAATTTCAAAGGGGCGCCTTTTTTGACGTCTTCCACCACCCATAGAGAAGGGCGGCAAGCGCGGCTGGCTATTTCCTTGGCTGTCGGCTCGAACATGACTGCGCCATGGGTACGCAGGGAGGCTGTTCGTTCGGCCGCCGTTTCGTAGGCAACGTCTTCCCCCCGTTCATAGGCGCGAACCATATCAACCATTTTTTTCAGCTCCGCCGGCTCGCGCGAGAAAGGCCAGTCAAATCCACCTTTCTGTTTTTTATTCAGGGCGCGGGCTTTCTTCCGGTCCATGAGCAGGTGAACCTCGATAATCTTCGCGCCCAGCTTCACAGCTTCCAAGGGCGTGACGTGGGCCATGGGATGCCTGTAATTTTTGTCATCAGCATAGATTGTATGGTCGGAAACTCCCGGAACAACGTCGAAAATTTCGGCAAGGGCAGGAATGGTTTTTAAGTTGGCCTCGTCGAACGAAGCCGGATATCCGCTGTTGCAGTGAAGAATTGCCAGATCCTTTGTGCCGTGATCGCGCAGCGTTCGCACGGCCTCTTCCATCTCAAGAAAGTCAGTCATGCCATTCGACATGATGACAGGAAGGCCTGTTTGGGCCATTTTTTCCAGCAGCTTGATATCGACAACTTCAAAGCTCGGCACTTTCATGACAGGCGCGCCCTGTTTAACCAAAAAATCAACGGCGGTTTCATCAAAGGGCGTAGAGAAAAGGTGAATACCGCGATCGGCGGCAACTTTCTGCAGATCACCATACCATTCCCATGGCGTGTAGGCTTTTTGATACAGCTTGTAGAGATCGATTTCAGCCCACATCGTGCCTGTGGGTTTGTTCTTGAAGTCGCGGGTCATGGTATCGGCAGTATAGGTCTGCAGCTTGGCAGCATCCGCGCCCGATTCGGCGGCGGCCTCTATGATTTTGCGTGCCTCATCGAAATCACCCTCATGATTGCAAGAGACTTCGGCGATAATGTAGCAGGGCTCATTACCGCCTATTTTTCGGCCAGAAATGGAAAAGGCGCGATTCATTTTCGTATCTGTCTGATTACGGTGAAAGCCTCGGCGCGCTGGATACCCATCTGGGCGCCCCGAAGCGTGGCGAGAGCCTCTACTGCTTCGTAGGAGCGCGCATGGGGGAAGGGGCGCATTTCATGATCGTAACAGCGTAATGCGCTCATTTTGGCATCTATATGAGCGGTGATGTCAACATAATGTGCGGGCGCAAAGGTTTCTCCCGGCTTTGCGCTCCCTGTATCGGTAGGGCCGGCCCAGCCTGTGCTGGAAAGGACTTCAAAGCCATATATCTCTTCGGCTGCGCTGCCCGGCTGGGGGCGGCAGGCGGTAAGGACAGCCTGTGCCACGACGCGATGATCCTGATTCAGGTCGCCCGCGTGGTGCGTATAGATGATCTGCGGGCGTACGGGTTCAAGCGTTTTTTCAAGCGCTTGTACGATATCCAGCAGCGGCACAGAATCCATCTTGTTATCGGGAAAGGATAAAAAGTGTATGTTGCCGGCCTTTATGCCCAAAATGACAGCGGCTTTGCGGGCGGCTTCGTTGCGCTCCGATGCGTTATCTTTCTGCCCCCGGGCGCCAACGCCATCGGTAAAAAAAACAGCGTGAACAACATCGCCTTGCGCGGCGTGACGAGCCAGCGTTCCGCCAGCTCCCAAGGCCTCGTCGTCAGGATGTGCGGCGATGACGGCAACAGTTTTTTTCATTTCCTGGTCTCGATTTTTACCCGAGCTTTCAGAGAGCCATCTTTTTGCGGCACGGCATTGTCAAAAGACAGGCGGAAGGTGCCATAGTCAAGAAATGCCTTAGGGTATGTGTCCGCATCCAGCATACGGATATGGTTATAAAGAGTTTCCAGGTCCCCGCTTTCCGGCATCTTGCTCATGTCCGGAGTCCTCCTTCTGAATATGACAGCTTCGCCTTGTTGTGCCACAGGCTGCGGCTCTTTTTCAATGATTTCCCGGATCAGATCATAAACCAGATCGGCGCTTCGCTCAAAGATATCCTGCGCCCGGCCTGCCAGACTTAGGGGTCTTTTTAGGTATACGGGGCCGGCATCCAGCTCTGCCGTCATGCGCAGGGCGGTCAAAATGGTATCCTTGTGGCCCCGGGCAATGAGGTTTTGCAAGGGACTGCCACCCCGCCCGTAGGGCACATCTGTCATATGAAAGCAGACACATTCGGTGCTGTTCAGGGTCGAGTCCGGAACGATCCACGACCAATGCATAAAGAAAATATAGCGGGGCTTCAGGCGTGCGATCAGGTCGTCAGTGAGTTCCTCAGGCTCCGTTACAAGATAAAACTCTCCCGGCAGAGTTTTTGTATGCCGGGAGAAGGCATCGATATTCCATGGTTTTATAGTGGCAACGATGTAAACGCTCATGACCTTTGCGCTTTCAAAAGCGGGGACCGCATCAGGCCTTTTTCTTCCAGATCAGCATTTTTGTTGCACCGAACTCGCCGAAAGGGGGCAGGTTCAGCGCCAGCATGTTGATATCAGAATCGTAGCGTGGCTCTTCGCCCCGATCCTGAGCCAGCTTGGCATTAATTACACGGCTCAGAAAATAATAGGTGCTTGAAAAGTGAGATACCTGCCCGAGCTGTACAGGAAATGATTTCTCCCAGTCCTGCACATGGGGCAGGCGTAGATAGACATTGTGCCACGGCGACTCCATTCGGGTCAGGCCCAGCGGTTCACGCAAGGCATTAAGTGCTTCGTTTCCATCAACGAAGGACTCGATCATAATGTAAAGGCCGCCCGGTTTTACAATCTCCAATATTTTTCCGAAGATATGTTTTTGTTCGTCCTCGTTTTCTAGGTTTATCAGGCATCTTTTGCTCATGACAACGTCGAAAGGTCCAATATCGCGATCGAGCGCGCGGATGTCTTTGCACATGAATTTTAGGGCCGGGGTTTTGTAATAGACCTGACACTGGGCAATGAAGTTTTCAGAGTAATCGACACCTATGCCGGTGCATCCGTTTTCTGTGTGCAGCCTGTGCAGGGCGTGCCCGTCGCCACAGCCTATATCGCATACGTAAGAGTTTTTCGGTACAGCCTCGAGCAGAGTTCTTTCCTCGATTTTCTGCAGGATGATGTCATTGGTGCCGCCGCTGCCCTCGATCAGGCCGCGATCTTCCCAGAAATTCTTGACTTTTTCCCGCGTCACGCCGTGTGCCAACAATAAGATTTATTAATAATATCAGCTAGATATCCTAGCCCCCTACCGTCACAGAGGGCGGCAGCCTTGTGAGCCATCGCACGCCCTAAATCGGGCTTCATAATATAAGTTTCCAGCGTTCGGGCAAGAGAGGATGATCCGATATTCTCGTGCCAGCCCAGATTATGGGCGGCCCCCGCCTTGTGCAGCCGGGCGGCCAGAAGCCGCTGGTTATCGGCGATTTCTATGATAAGAGCGGGCAGGCCCAGACAGCAGCGTTCCCAGCTGGTTGTGCCGCCGGCGCCGACGGCGAAATCCGCCCCAGTCATAAGGCTGGCCATGTCCGTAACATCGGTGAGCAGACGTATAGCATGAAAGCTTTGGTCGGCGATGGCCCTGACGATCTGCTCCACGTCCCTGAAATAGGGCGCGCGGCTGCCTAGCACTACGTCCAGAGCCAGTTTTTTTGACGTGATGCCGGAAAGGTCTTCAAGGGCTTTTGTTGTGATGTTATGAATGTTTGTGTTGCCGAAGGAGATGAGCACGCGGTCAATGCTGCCGGCGCGCCGCGCCAGTGCGGCCGGCCGCGCTGCGGGGAACTGCGGGCGCAACAAAGCATATTCGGCGCCGGTCAGGATCCGGCACCCTTCCGGCACCAAGGGCCTGTAATCCTCGGCGGAGCGGCCATAGGTCTGGTCGAGAAGAAGATCGCAGTTATGGGCGCGGTCAGCCAGATCGTCCAGGACGATAATTTTGCGTGCCCATAGACGGGTGGAAGCCTCGTATTTTTGATCAAGTCCGTAATGATCGACGATCAGAAAGTTTGCGTAGTCCGGAGTTTCTTCCGGCGAATAAACATCAAAGCCGCTTGTCGCCAGAGCGGGAAGGATTGCCGGGGTTTCTTTCGTGCATAAAAAAGCACAGCGCCAGCCTTTTTTGCTCAAAGACTCTGCTAGCGTGAGGCAGCGCATGACATGGCCGGAGCCAATGTCGGGAGAGGCGTCACAACGGAAGAAGGCTGTTTTTTCCTGTGCGGCCATTGTTATTTGTAAGGATTGTCCGGCCATCCGGCGGCCAGATTTTTTTGTAATAAAACAACACCGACCCGGTTATCCGGGGTATTGTCAGTCTTACCGGGGTGGGGCTGAACATGGTCTTTGATCACGCGGTAAGCGGGATTCCATGAAAACAGAAGGCTGTAATCCATCTTGTAGCTGAACAGGCCGGTCTGATGCGCGTAGGGGTTTTTATAGGCTTGAGGCGTATGAAAATCATAGGTCATTATGTGGCCGCCGTCTCTCACGACCCGATCGGCCTCGGCAGCAATTTTAAAAAGATCGCGACGGTCGCACAGATAGAGACAGAATCCGAATATTACCAGATCGAAGCTTTGGTCATCAAAAGGGAGGCTGTCGGCGCTGCCAAGCTGTAATTTTACGCCAGGCGGGGCTTCGGCCACGGCTTGCGCTGACGGATCGATGCCGAAAAGCCGGGCGTTAGGGAATTTTTCTTTGAGCACCGTCAGCCGCCAGCCATTGGATGAGCCGATTTCGAGGATAGTGGCTTTGGATAGATTCATCTGCGATAAAATCTTTAGGGGCGGATCCCGATCGCGTTTTTCTTGAAGGTTGTCGGAGGTAACGCGGTTGCGGACATACCAGCCATCTCCTTCTCCCTCAAGAAAGGCGTCTTTTTGATTTTTCATTTTGTTCATGACCGCACCTGAAAAACAGGATGGATCGGAGGAGATTCAAGATTTTCATCCAGCGTTCCTGCATCAAGATCCTTGCGGATATGCGCCATGGCCTCACCATAGGCGCAACCGACGGCCTCAACATCCTCGGGGGTGTGAGCGTAGCATGCATTGTGCCCCCCGGTTACAAGAACACCCTCGCGCAGCATATTGATAATAAAGCGCGTCTTAATAGCGGCGCCGGAAGCTTTGGGATGGTCTTTGAACGCCAATGCTTTCCAGTGATTAAGCCCCTTGAGCTGAATATAATCCGTCAGCCCGAAGGCGGCGATCTGCTGTGTAGCGGTTTGGGCAAAAGCGGCACCATTGGCGGATATTGTTTCGATAACGGGCTCGCGTTTCATTTTATCAATAACGGCGATGGCGGCGGCCAGGGAGAGCGTCTCCCCGCCGAAGGTGCCGGAGTAAAAAATATCTTTCATTAAGCTCATGATGTCGGCGCGGCCGACCACGGCGGCAATAGGCATGCCGTTGCCCATGCTTTTGCCAAAGGCGGCCAGATCCGGCGTGACACCGTAATGGGCTTGCGCTCCGCCGATATGGACACGAAATCCGGTAATGATTTCATCAAAAACCAAGAGGGCGCCGTTTTCATGGGCCAGGGCTTTGACTGATTCAAGATAACCTCTAAGAGGCTCTTCGGACGATACCGGCTCCATGATCAGGGCGGCAATTTGGCCCTTGTTTGACGCGAAGCACTTTTTCAGGGCGTTGAGATCGTTATAGGGCAGCTTGTGCGTCAGGCGGCGCACGGCTTCCGGCACGCCGCGGTGGCGTGTAGTGGCGCCGATATACCAGTCCTGCCAGCCATGATAGCCCGTGGCGATAACGTGTTCCCGTCCCGTAAAGGCGCGGGCCAGACGGATAGCAGCCGAAGTGGCGTCCGTACCATTTTTGCCGAAGCGCACCATTTCAGCAAAAGGGATAATGTCGACCAGCCGCTCAGCCAGTTCGATTTCGAGTTCCGTGGCAAGGCTGAAAGAGATGCCGTTCTCCATCTGCCCCCTGATTGCCTTGTCGACGTCGGGGTCACGATAGCCAAGAGAAACAGGCAACAGACCGCAGATTAGGTCGACATATTCGTTACCGTCGACATCCCAGACGCGGCCACCCCGGCCTTTTTCAAGATACATCGGTGCGTGGGGGACAGGAAACTGGATACGGCTCTTGCTAAAGGTCTGCGAGCCCAGCGGTATCACGCGTTCAGCGCGTGCCAGCATCTCGTTGCTCTTTTTGTAACGATCGCTCATGACGGGGTGTCTATCTGCTTTTTTTGCTCAATCGATTTATAGACGGCCAGCGCCACGTTCAGGGCAGCCAGCCCTTCGCAGGCCGTGGCCAGAGGCGTGTCATCCTGAGGAGATCTCATAGCATGAACAAAGGCTCGGATCATATCCTTATAAGGCTGCGTGTTATCAAGATTTTCTGATACGTAAAGATATTCCCAGCCCTTGTCGCGGAGGAAGAGCCGGACGCAGCAGGATTCCGGATTTTTCCCCTCGCTGGTCCAGATGAGAGTGCCCTCCCGGCCTACAATCTCGCAGCCCCGGCGTTTACACTGCTGCAGATAGTCCATATGAATCTCGCTGGCAGCGCCCGATTCATGATGCAAAATGAGGCTGGCACGGTCTTCGACGTCGATCTCGAGTTCGCCGTGGCGTGCCGCTGTAGCGGTTACAGTGTGGCAAGGACCCAAAAGCCAGAGCAGGTAATCGATTTCATGAATGCCGTCGAGTATAAGCCCGCCTCCCTGATCCTTGTGCGCGCAATACAGTTCGCGATAGTCGATGCCCGGGCGCATGCCTGGAAGCCAGTTGCCGAAGTGGGCGCGCGCAAAAAAGATCGTGCCAATCCGCGCCATATGATCCCGCAATGCCTTAACCGCCGGATGAAAGCGCATGTTGCTGACTGTATAGGCCCTTGTGCCGGTTTTATCGAGAAGCTTCAGAAAGACATCGACTTCAGCATTGTCCGGGGCAAGGGGTTTTTCAATAAGAACAGGTAGCCCTGCATGCGCCACTTTTGTTGCCAGGGGAATGTGTGTCTTGTGGGGTGTGGCGATAATGACCCCCTCAGGTTTCCAGTCCAGTGCGGAGTTGAGGTCAGTGAAGGCCGGGCCATTTTTTTCAAAAGCGGCGGCCTTAGTCGAATCGGTGTCCAGAAGGGCCGCCGCTCCAGCAATTTCTGCCGCATAGGCCGCATAACGCTGGCCGATCGATCCGCCGCCGATGACAAGTATCCTCATTGTCTTATGCCTTGCCGGGTTGCGAAAAAACGGGCCAGGTCCAGATCAAGTTCTTCGTCTATATCCTGCGAGCGCTCCCGTGGCATGATGTGAGCCTTCAAATTGGGGCCATAAAAAGTTTTGTGCTGGCGCAAGGCGGCTGTATGAACCGCATAGGTGCTGCCGTTATCGCAGACGATCTGCCCCGCGTCAGCGGCGCGTTTGTTGACAAGGTGGGGCAGAAGCGGGACGGCTTTGTGCTCTTCGTGCAGCACCAGAGCCTGATGGACGGGCAGGTTGTAATGGGTTGCGGCCAGGGCGAAATCGCACTTGCCAGGCGCGATCAGGCTTACAGTGGCGGCAATGTCGGACGCGGTGCGCAAGGGTGCGGTGGCGTATAAAACGCACAAGGTATCGCACGGCTCCCCATCCAGAAAGTCGAGGCAGACGTCCAGAATACGGGCCTGATCGCTGGCCAGGGCAGGGGAGCGGACCATGACATCCGCACCGTATTCGCCTGCGATGCGGCTGATTTCCGCGTCTTCTGTGGACACGACGACGCGTTCAAACAGGCCTGTTTTTTTGGCTGCTTCAATGGTCCAGGCAATAATCGGGCGGCCGTGGAAATCAAGAATGTTTTTCCGTGGCAGGCGTTTCGAACCGCCGCGTGCCGGTATGAGCGCTAAGCGGCGCATTCCTCTTTTCCTTTGCTGGACAGGTCCGCGTAGGAAAGCTGATGCCCGGTGGGAAGATTCTTGGTGAAGGTGAAAGCCAGCAGCTCGTCATAACGGTCGGGACCGATCCCGAAACCAGGGCGGCGAAATTCAACTTTCACATCGGCCAGAGCTTGTCCCGCCTTGACAGCCTCAGCCAGGTAAATGCTGCGGCGGTAACGGGTGCGGTTTTTACGCTCTTCGGGCTGAAGGATGCGCCGGGGTGAGCCCATCGCGGTTTCGAGATCGCGGATCGCCTGTACGAATCCTCGCATTTCCTGCGGCTCCAGCGACATAATGTGCTCGACGCTGCGCGTGGTGCGGTCCAGAGTGATGGTTTTTTCAACCAGATTGGCCCCCATGGCAACAGCGGCAATATCCATCTCCCAGCCCGGCGTGTGGTCAGAGTAAGCGACGGGATAGGGGAACATCTGCTTGAGCGTTTGAATGATGCGAAGGTTTACACTGCTCAGGCGCGCCGGATAACCCGACGGACACTGGTGAATGATAATATTCTCGTTGCCTTCAGCGCGTATGACATCGACGGCCTGCTCAATCTCGCCGAGAGAAGAATTTCCCGTATCCAGTTGCAGGCACATGCCGCTTTTCGCGGCACGACGGATAAGCGGATAGTGGTTCACATCAGCAGAAGCGATCTTTATAGAATCGCATTTCATGGATTCCAGAAGCTCGATCTCATCCTCAAATCCTGCTGTCGCGAAGAAGGCCAGGTTGCGCGCATCAGAAAATTTCTTGAGCTCCCGCCACTCCTTGTGACTCAGCGTGCGGCGGCAGAGAATATCGTAGAGCGGCTCGGTGACGGTTTCTCTCTTTCCTGTTTCCCGGTCGACTAGCACATCGTAGGTGAAGGGCAATTTGCGGTCGGCGACCAGCCGGTCGGGGTCCAGAATCTGGAATTTAATGGCGTCGGCGCCGGCCTCGGCGGCCAGGGCAATCAGCTGCTTGGCGTTCTCCAGCCCCTCGAAAGTAGGCCCGGCTTCAAACACAATAAAGCAGGGGTGTCCGTCCCCCAGCTGGCGTTTCCCGAAACTTACCGTCATCTGCATGCCCTCAAAAAGGAATAAAATTCACATATATCATGTGCTTAGCAAAAGGCCGGAGGCAAAACAATGAAATTCGGCGGCCGGCTGTCGGGACCACAAATTTATGTGGCCACACCGGGCGCCAGCTTATATACAAAGGGGGTTAAAAAAAGCGCAGGTTATGACCAGAAACCCACTGTATCCATTATATTATTTTGCCAGCCGCTCCCCGGCGAAGGCGGTGGTCGTCACCCTGGCGCTCATGCTGTCCAGCACATCGGAAGGTCTGGGCATTCTGGGCCTGTTGCCTATGTTGCAGCTGGTGATGAAGGGTGATGCTTTTGGCAACGCTCTGGGCGACTCCCGCATCAATGAATTTTTCAACCAGATGTTCAGCGTCTTTCATGTGGAAGTCACGCTTCTGAGCACCCTGGTTTTCATTGTTACGCTGATCACGATCAAGTCCGTGACCAAGTTGCTGGCCATGTATATCGTAAGCGAGAGTGCTTCCGAAATAACGGCGGATTTCCGTTGCCGTATGATCCACGCGATTATGAAAGCGCGCTGGCCCTATTTCACCAGCAAGCCCGCGGGGCATGTCTCCACAGCTATTAACAGCCAGCCGGAATTTGCCTCCAACTGTATTGTCAAGGAGTGCAACTTCGTGGCAGACGCGGTTCAGATCCTGATCTATTTCGTCATTGCGTTTTATGTATCGTGGTGGATCACGCTGGGCGCGATCGCGCTGGGCGTGGCCGGAACGCTGGGTCTCGGCTTTGTCTTCCGCAGCGCCCGCAAGGCCGGACAGGATCAGACCAACTACCAGAAAGCCATGATGGCCAAGGTTCTGGACAGTTTCCGCATCATGAAACCGGTGCGGGCCATGGCACGGGAAGAATATTTCGAGCCGGTTATCCGCAATGATATCGCCCAGCTCAAATCCTCCTACACCTGGCTGCAGTTCAGCCCCCACCTGATCGAGCAGAGCAACGAGATCATCAAGGTTGTCAGCCTGGCCGCAGGTCTTTTTGTTCTGATGAATGTCTGGGGCGGTGGCATCGAAAGCCTGTTCCTGCTGGCCGTTCTTTTCGTGCGGGTGTTCCAGCGCATGGGTTTCCTGCAGAAAAACTATATCCTGTTCCTGTCCCAACTGCCTTCCTTTTGGTACACACTCGATTCTGTCGAGGAGGCCGAGCGGGCGCGGGAGTCGTGGGCGGGCGTCGAATCTTGTGCATTTAACGATGCGATCGAATTTAGAAGCGTGTCATATGCCCATGCGAGCAGGCCGATTTTCAAAGACGCATCCGTTCGGATCGGAAAAAATAACTTCACGCTGATCACCGGCGTGTCCGGCATTGGAAAATCGACCCTCGTGGATTTGGTCTGTGGTCTTTATGATATCGATTCCGGCCAGATCTGCATCGACGGCCGCAATTTGCGCGATATCGATATTGTCAGATGGCGTGGCAAGATCGGCTATGTTCCGCAGGACTCGATCATGCTGAACGATACGATCAAAAACAATATCACCCTGTACGACGATAAGATTGACGATCAGGCCGTTTGGGACGTTCTGAAAAAAGTGGGCGCGTTTGATTTTGTCTCGCGTTATGCGGAAGGATTGAGCGCGCCTGTGGGCGAGAGCGGCGGCCAGCTTTCCGGTGGCCAGAAGCAGCGGATTGCCATTGCCCGCGCGCTGATAAAAAATCCTGATCTTCTGATTTTGGACGAGGCGACTTCCGGCCTCGACGCTGATACGGAGCGCGCAATATTCAGCGAATTGCGCGCTCTGGCCGGGCGTTATACGATCCTGGCGATCACGCACAATCAAAGCCTGAAAAAATACGCCGATGAAATATACGTTATCGATAACTTCACCCTGTATAGGCCGGCGGCTGCACGGCAGGCGGCTTTGTGAGGGCGTGATGCGATATTCCGAGCGCCCCGCCAAACAGTTTCTCTTTAACCTTCTGAGGAAGAAATTCGCTCTTTCGCGGGAGCGGCAGATCGGTCTTGATGTCGCCTGTGGCAAGATGATTTTCCGGCCCTGGTTTGAAACCAGGCGTTATATTGGCGTCGATCTCGATGCCGGACGTATCCGCGAAGGCCGTGAAAAATATCCCGAAGCGGAAGGGGTTGTCTGCGCAATGGAGGAAATGGACCCGGCGCTGCGGGGCGATTTCGTTGCCTGTATCCAGGCCATAGGGATTAACAGCCATTTCGACCCGGGTAATACGCTGGCCTGTGTGCGCAAGCTGGCCGAGGCGACAAATGAAGGTGGCATCCTGATCTTTAACGCGGGTCTTCCCGACGGGTCATCGGGCGAAAAGATTGAGGCGCTCCTTCGTCCGCACTTCGCTTCAGTCGAAGCGGTGCCCTACGGCGCATTCAATGCGCCGATCGGGCGTCCGGCGGCCTATGTCATGGCGCAGGCAATGAACGTCTTGCCGTTCCTGAGAACGGTAGCGGGTGAGCGGCGTGTCCTTTATACCTGCACCGGCAGAAAGCATGCCGCTTAGGAAGACGCCCATGCATCGCGCTCTTGACAACGTTTTCTTTGTTTTCGGTGACGGACGGTCGGGCAATACGTTCCTGTCTGAAAAGATATGCGCGCATTTGGGCGCTACCGTTCCGCCGGAAAGCAATATCGTCACAGCCATTTTCAGCCGTTATGTTTTCTCGCATATTGATACGGCGGCGCGCCGCCGCCTGTTTTCAGATATTGTTTTTTCCGATCCGAAGTTCGCGGACTGGGGTATCAGCCGGAACGAGGTCGATGAGATTCTGGCGCACGGCGCGCTCACACGGGAAGAGGCGCTGAAAGAGATTTTAAGCCTGTACTGTGAAAAGCAGGGTGCGAACATCCAGGCTCTGGGTCTGCAGAAAAACTACATTGATATCTATCCGCGGCTGCGGCGTCTGTTCCCGAACTCAAAAATCGTCTGGATCATCCGCGACGGGCGTGCGGTTTTTAGCTCCAAGAAAAACAACAAGGTAAGCGACAGGAGCCGCTATTTTGAAACCGATCCGCGCCGTGCCGCCCTCATCTGGGTGACCAAGAACCGCCGGCTGCAGAACATGGCGCGCCGTTACCGGAACACGATCAGGGTGGAGTACGAGGCGCTGATTGGCGATACGGAAAGCATTCTGAAGCAGGTTGCCGCGTTTCTCGGGCTTTCATACAGTGCAGAGGTGGTAGGGGAGAGGCCCTTGGCGGCACGCTATGAAGACATACATAAAAATGTAAAGGGCGCGCCCTTGCCCGGCCGCGCTTCTTCGTGGAAGGAGGAGCTTTCGCCGGACGATATCGAAGCCTATGAAGCCGTTGCCGGCGATGCTCTGCGCTTGTACGGCTATCCGGTCGGCCGGGGCGGTGATATGATGGAGCGCCTGTGCACCGGCGGCCTGCTGTCCTGGCAGAGCATTGAGGCGCAGGCCCGGAAAATACTGGCGGCCTTGCGCAACCAGGCGGCAGCGCGGCTTTATGTCAGTGGGGAGAATCGTTCATGAAAGTGGTGGAACTGATTGGCCTTCCCGGCGCCGGAAAAAGCACGCTTGCGGAGTTCGTAAAGGATGCGGGCGAAGAGGTCTTTGACAACCGCAATGCCGAAATTCTGGTTCTCAAGCGCCAGATGGGTCTGCCGCGTGCGCTGCTGGTGCCGCCAGTATTGCCGGCACGGCTGGCGCACAGGATCGCCTGTTTTATAAGTCCGCCGCAGGATGACCTGGACGCCTATTACAGCTTTTTGACCCGTTATCCGGAATATGAATCCATCTGCGCCCGGCTTATGTCCTGGGAGCAGGAGAAGGGCGCCCGCTGCCCCGGCGGCCTGTTCCTGGCCAAGCGGATGTTTGATCTGGCGATCCTCTATGAAAAAATCCGGGAGCTCTCCCTGCCGGGAATTCTTTGTCTTGAGCCCGGCTTTTGCATGCGGGTGACCAGCTTTTTCGGTTTTGTCGCGGCGCCGCCGCCGCGTGATCTCGTGGCGGCCTATATCAGGGCGATGCCGCGCCCGGATATGGTATTCCTGCCTGAAGCGCCCGCCGCCCTGTGCGTTCAGCGTCTTAAGGCGCGCGGCAGGGGAGAGCCGATGCGGCTGGGCAGCCAGTCGGAGGCCGAAAGGAAAATCACTATGGACAATATGGCAGCGGTCATGACAATGATTCCACAAATTCTTGAAGAAACCGGGGTATCATGCGTCCGCCTGAATACGGAGCAGGCGCCGGAAACATCGCGAAAAGAGATTGAGGTCCATGTCGCTGCCCTTGCCGCAGGATAAATCACTGGAAAAGCCGGCTGCCGGAAAACGGTTTTCATCGCCGGCCGAATACCGGGCGTGGATTGATTCGCAGTCATGGTATCAGACCATGACACTGCCCAGCGGTCAGAAAATTGAAGGAAAGATCCCCACTCATCAGCGAGAAGATCTTTTGCGCACGCTCGATTTCAAGGGCAAGCGTGTTCTGGATGTCGGTTGCAATTCGGGACAGTATTGTTTTCTCGCGAAACAGCAGGGGGCCGCTTCTGTCACAGGAATCGATGTTGATGACATTCGTCTGATGCAGGCGCGGACTGTTGCGCTCAATGAAGATCTGGATATTGATTTTCAGCATCGCGGGTTGTTCGAGGCGCCTGACGCGCTGGGGTCATTCGACATCGTGTTCTGTTTTGCTGTCCTTACCGAAATTCAGGATTTCTTCGGCTCGGTCGATGCGCTCAAGAAGCTGATTGGTGACGTGGGTTTTCTTGAAATTCGCTGCGCCGACAGGGGCTGGTTCCCTTTCAATCCGCGTACCTGGTTCAAGACCAATACGACGGGCCTGAGATTGTGGGAATCTTTCACGGAAGTGCAGCGGACACGGCAAGGGCTCTGGGTCATTCATCCCACCTTCGCCCTTCTGCAAAAGCTGTTCGGGGAGTCGTACACCCTGCGCCGTCTGGGGCCCGGCGTGCGGTATGAGATGATCGAAATCCGGCGTGCCGGCGGATAGCAGCGGACGGTCATGCCCGATATTCTCTCGCCCCTGTTCCTGAAAAAAGACGTGAAGCTGTCATCCCTGCGGCACAACGATCTGTGGGCTTACCGCAAGGAGGGCTTCGGCGGGGAGCTGCTGGAACGCTGGCCTGTCACGGGCTTTTTCCGGCTCTGGGCGGAGGGGCGCAAGGATGAGGCGCAGCAGGAGTTTTGTGCCTGGTACGGGGAGCAGTTTTCGCGTTACGGGGCTGTGCCCAAAAGCAGTGGCGGTCTTTATGGCGGCACGCTTTATCTTCTGGCTGAAAAAATGCACAAGGAGGCCGGGAAGCCTTTCGATGCCCTGGCCTGGGCGCTGGATGAAAGCATTCTGAGGCAGGCGGTTGAGCAGCGGGTGAAGCAACGCCTGGATTTCCTGCGGGCTTTTTCCGAGAAAGGCTTTGTGTTCGACGGCCGCGACCCGGTGGAAGGCATCGCCCGTGGCGGCGTCATCGTTCTGCAGGGCGGACATCACAGGGCTGCGGCGCTTATGGCGCTGGGAAAAACAACTGTGCCGGCGATGCTGGTGTTTCCCAGCCGCTTTGTTTCCCGCATCGGTCATGCGGTGCTCCGGCACGGCTTTATACCGCGCGTTGCAGAACGTAGATGAAATATTCTGTGCCGTCGGCGCGGCGCTCTACACACTCTTTCCTCAAGACCGTCAGCCCGGCCTTGTCAAAGGCGCTCTGGATTTGTTCCGGGCGGTGAAGGGTGATTTTTCCCTGCAGGCGTTTCGTGATGCGGGAGACTATCTGCCGCAGCAGGGTTGAGATACCCTCCGGCGTACTCAAGTCGAGAGTCTGAAGGGGTACGAGATGCCGGATTCCGGCGATAACGGCTTTGGGCGCAACGCGCCCCAGTTCGGTCAGGGCCTTTTCCATTGCGGGCGTGCTGACAAGATTGAGAAAGCGCATGCACACGGCCGCATCGAAATTTCCGTCCCGGTGAGCGAGCGCGAAAATATCCCCGGTGTTTAGGGTGAGGGACAGGTTTCCGATGCTCTCCTGCTGCCGCGCCATGCCAAGCATATCCGCGGAGATATCGATGCCTTCGACGATAAAATTTTTCTGCGTGTAAAAAGGCAGGAAGCGGCCGGTGCCGACGGGGACGTCGATCAGTCTTGTGCCGGCGGGCAGGCCGCGCAGAAGATCCTCGACCACACGCTGTTCCGCCTGCCATTTGCGGCTATGGCTGCGGTTTTTTTCATAATCAACGGCCACATCCTTGTAATAGTGGTTTTTCAGGGCCGACGGTTTCATGGTTTCTATCCCCAGCAGGTTTTGTTGTTTTTTGCAGTGCGGCAGTATAGATGTCAAGAAAGAAGGGCGCGCGATGTCTGTGAATTACGACTACATTGTTGATAGTTTTTCTCGCCTGGACAAAGGCGGGACATTCCTCGATTTCGGCTGCGGGGCCGGGAAGGTCGTCGAAAAGGGCGTGAGGGCCGGACTCGATTTCTGGGGCGCCGACGCCTATCCCGAGGGGCGCAGCCCCTATCACGATGTTATGCTGAGCGAGCGGCCGGAAGTCGCGGACCGGATTCGCCGTATCGAAAATGAGACGCTTCCCTTTCCTGATAATCATTTCACGGCCGTCTCGACCAACATGGTATTCGAGCATATTTCCGATCTGGCCAGGCCTTTGTCCGAAATTCACCGCGTGCTCAAGCCCGGCGGCCTGTTTCTGGCCCTGTTTCCGACATCGGAGTGCTGGTGGGAAGGTCACGTGCGGCTTTATTTCCCACACATGATGGCGCCGGGCTCAGACGCCCAGTTCCAGTATCTCAGGATTATGAACCGTCTGGGGCTTGGCAAGAAAAGCGAAGGAGAGTCGCCGGAGGCCTGGGCCCGCAACTTTCAGAACTATCTGCGCAGTTATTGCTTTTATCACGAGCCCGGCAAAGTGGGCGCCTGGTGGCGGGCGAGCTTCGGCAAAGAGCCGGAGTCGATTGAATCCGATTTTATGGCTTACCGCCTGCAGAAAAGCCGCCTGAAAAATATTCTGCCTGTCTTCGACAATGCGCCGGGAAAGCGCCTGTTGAAGGAGGTATGTCGCCGCCGTGCCTGCCGTGTTCTGACAGCGCGCAAGGCAGCCTGACAGTTGGGCCCTGACCGTTCCATGCGCATCTTTTATATATCCGCTTCCTTTCTGCCTTCCCATTACGCGAACAGCGTGCATGTGATGAAGATGTGCCAGGCGCTGGCGCGGGCCGGGCATGAGGTCACGTTGTTCGGCCATCCGGGCGCAGAGCCGGCAAAGACAGCACATGATTATTACGGCGTGAAAAATGTATTCGGCCTGGGCCTTCATCCCCGTCCGCCTTGGGGGCCGCTGTGGCCGGTGGGCTACGCGCTGTCCGTCGTGCGCGATATCGTCCGCCGCCCACGTCCCGATCTTTTTTACGGGCGCCATTCCTACACGCTGGCAGTTTGTGCACGTCGTTTTCCTGGGACCGGGATCATCCTGGAATCGCACACGCTTCCGCAGAATCTGGTTCAGCGTCTGGCGGAGCACTGGCTGATGACGCGCCGCAATTTTCGGGCGCTGGTGGTGATTTCCGAGGCGCTGAAAACCGATTATCGGCAGATGTTTCCTTTCCTGCCCGAGGAAAAAATAATCGTAGCCCATGACGGCGCGGACATCCTGCCGGCAGCTGAAATTCTGCCCTATCCCCTGCAGGGCCGCGCGGGCCGCAAGCGTCTGTGCTATGCAGGACGGCTGATTGAGGGTAAGGGCGCCGGCATGATCGCGGCGCTGGCGCCGCTTTGTCCTGACATGGACTTTCACGTCTTCGGCGGCACGGGGGCGGAGCTGGCGCACTGGAAAGAAAAGGCCGCGGCCGCCAACGTATTTTTCTACGGCCATGTGCCGCACGACGATCTTGTGCGCCGCGTTTATCCGGCCATGGATATCATGCTGGCGCCGTTGCAGGCCTTTATGCCCCTGAGCGGCCGGGGTTACGACATCGGGCGCTGGACGTCGCCGCTGAAGATTTTTGAATACATGGCGGCGGGCAAACCGATTATCTGCTCCGATATTCCTGTCCTGCGTGAGATTCTCGATGACGGCGCAAACTGCCGTATGTGCCCACCCGGCGACGTCAGTGCGTGGCGCACGGCGGTGGAATCTGTGGCCTGCGATTCAAGGACCGCCGCCGGTCTGGGCGCGGGCGCCCGTGAAAAGCTGCTGCGGCACTATACGTGGGATGTGCGTGCGCAGGATGTCTTGTCGCGTGCCGCCAATTCAAACAAGATCCCGGTGCGCCGCCGTCTTCTGTTCGTCCTTCCCACCCTGACCAGCGGCGGCGCGGAGCGGGTGCTGCTGACCTATATGAACGCGGTGCAGGGCGCTGATTTCGACGTCAGCCTTTTTGTCATGGCGCGCCGGGGCGAGCTTTCGTCATGGATAGCACCCGGCATTCCCGTGCATTACGCTTGGCCGCAGGGGCTTCTGGCAGGGCTGCCGGCGCTGTTGCGGCACATCTGGAGGGTCAGGCCCGCAGCCGTAATCACGACCATGGCGCCGATGAATTTTGCTCTGCTGCTGCTGCGTCCCTTCGCGCCGCGTTCTGCGCGCTTCATCGTGCGTGAGGCCACGCTGCCCTCATCTCTTGCCGGACGTAGCCGGCGCGGGCGCCTTGTATCGTTTTTGTACCGCAAGCTTTATCCGCTGGCGGATGTCGTGATCTCGCCCGCAAGCCGTATTAGCGCAGAGTTTCATGATCATCTGGGTATGCCGGATTTAAAGCCCGCTTTGCTCCACAATCCGGTAGAGGAGGCGCATATACGGCAAAAAGCAGCCGCCGAAGATAAAAAAGAAGACAGCCTGCCCGGGGATACCGTGCGCTTCGTCGCTGCCGGGCGTCTCGATCCCGCCAAAGGCTATGACCGGCTGATCGAACGGCTGACCGATCTGCCGCAAGACATGAAATGGCACCTGACGATATGGGGTGAGGGGCGGGAGCGTCCTGCGCTCGAGGCGCTGATCAAGGAAAAGAATCTTTCTGAGCGGGTCGCGCTGCCGGGTCTCACGGCAAATCCCTGGGTGCAGATGGCGGCGGCGGATGCTTTTTTGCTGCCCTCACGCTGGGAGGGTTTGCCCAATGTCGTTCTTGAATCGCTGGCGGTCGGCACGCCCGTGATCGCAACGGCGCAGGCGGGCGGCATACAGGAAATAGCTGACATGGCGCCGTCCGGCGCCGTGCAGGTTGCCCCGTTCATGGACGACTTCATTCGCGCCATGATCGCGACCAGGCGGGACGATCACAAAGGCGTGCGCCCCAGCCTCCTGCCCCCGCATTTTCTGCGGGATAATGTGGTGGCGTCGTTCAGGGCGCTGGTCACATCGGCGCTGATGGGGTAAATATAAAGGACATGTCGGGTCCCTCATCTTCTTTCAGGATATCTGCGGAAACGCTGTTTCTGGCCGCGTCCGTCTTTTTCGTGATTCTGGGCGCCGTGTTTCCCCGGGCACTGTTCCTGTGGCCTTTTATTATTGCCGCACTGGCGGGCGGTGTCCGGCTTTTTTGGGGCAGGCCGTTTTGCCTTCCTTCGTGGCCCGTCATCGCGGGCTTTGCCGGCCTTGCCGCCTTGTGTCTGATCAGCGCGCTGTGGTCCGTCGATCCGCCGGGCACGTTGTCGCGCGGCGTGAAAGTGACGGCCCAGCTGGCGGCGGCCCTAATGGCGCTCGGCTTTTCCTTGTCTCTCGGGCGGGAAGGCGGCCTCCGCCGGCCCTGGCTGATCGCGGCGGCGGTCATGTTCGGCGCCGTTCTCGTTCTGGGTGAATATTATTCCGGCCTGGCTTTTCACAGGCTGCTTATGGGCGCTGATGTGCGCATCCCGCAAAGCACGCTGAACCGCAGTGTGGTGGCGGTGGCGCTCCTGATGTTTCCGGCGGCGGCCTTTATGCGGTCTGCGCCTTTCGCGCCTTTCGTGCCCTTCAGAAAGCCTGAGGTGTCGTGGCTGATGCTGGCGATTCCCGTCATCGCCATGCTGGCCATCACCAGCAGCCAGTCGGCGCAGCTTGCCTTTGCCGCCGGCGCGCTGACTTTTTTGTTCTTCCCCGTGAATGTCAAGCCCGCCTGGCGTATCCTGCAAATGTTGCTGGTGGCCGGATTTCTGGCGGCGCCGTGGGCAGCAATGTGGGGATTTCATCATCTTCTTGATCTGGCGGCGGGCCAGCACTGGCTTAAAAAGGCGGCGGCCCCGCACCGGCTGGAAATATGGGACTTTGTCAGCCGGCGCGCACTCGAAAGCCCGCTTTACGGCTTCGGGATGGAGGCGACGCGTAAGACCGTGTTCGAGACGCAGCGCCTTTATTATCCCGGCAACACCGTTCTTCATCCGCATAATTTCGCCCTTCAGATCTGGATCGAATTCGGTGCGCTGGGCGCCGTCGTTGTGGCGGCGGGGTTCGTCTGTTTCCTTGAATCAATGCGCCGTTGCCTGCGCGCGCCGCAGGTGAAATACGCGCTCGCATCTTTCATGGCCTGGCTGGCCGTCGCCTGCACGGGCTACGGCCTGTGGCAGAGCTGGTGGCTTGGCCTGGGCGTCATGATGGCCTGCCTGATCCTGGCCGCATCCGCGGGCGGGACGCAGCAGGACAGCAAAGAGAATCCCGCATGATTTTTCCGTTGTGGGCGATGTTCGGCATGGCGGCGGCGCTGCTCAGCACGTGCATGCCGCTGATTCAGGAGCGGATGAAGGCTGACGGTTACGCGCTGGCCTTCTGGAACAAGATTTTTACGGCGCTGCTGATGGTGCCTTTTGTGCTGCAGGCGGGTCTGCCCTCTGATCCGGCTTTTTACGTGACTGTCGCGCTCACCGCCATTTTGTGGTGCGTGGCCGATGTCGTCTATTTCCGGTCTATACCTGTTGTCGGCGCGGGCGTGATTACGCGCATGGTGCCGTCGGCGATCATCGTCACGTTTTTTCTGTGGTTTTTGTTTGATCCCGCCTTGTTGCGCGCCTATATCGCCGATCCGGGGCGCAGCGCGCTGATCGCCGGGATTATAGTCCTGTCGTCTTTTTTTGCCGTGCGGCTCAAACGTTGCCCCGTGACGTGGCAGGCCATTGGGGTCATCTGGCCGCTTCTGTTCGCGGCGGCGGTCGGGCCCATCATACAAAAGATCAGCCTGTCTTACGCCGCGACGCCCATGCAGGCGCCTTATGCGTTCGTGTTCGTGCAGGCGCTGGTGATGGTGGCGATTTGGGGCGCCTATTACCTGATCCGGCGGCCCGTGCCGGTTGCGGCCATGAGGGCGGGCCTCTCTATCAGGACGGCGGCGCTGGTCAGCGTCTTTTCCGGGTTCGGCGTCGTGCTGAAGAATTTCGGCCTGCTGTACGCGGAAAATCCGGCTTATCTCTCGGTGTTGCTCCTGACCGATTCCCTGATCGTGCTGGCGTATCACAGGCTGACCGGCCGCCGGGATGGCAGCGATGTGCTGTCGGGGCTGGGCGTTGTCGCCTGCGCGGCGGCGCTGATTATTGTCAAAAGCCTGAAGTAGGCGGCGGCAGAAAATGCTTGCCAAGACGGCAAAAGCCCCATAAATAGAGGCCGTTACCCTTCAAAGGGGGCCCATAGCTCAGCTGGGAGAGCGCTTGCATGGCATGCAAGAGGTCGTCGGTTCGATCCCGATTGGGTCCACCATTTTTTCCTCATCGCAGATCTGTCGACAATCGGGTGAATCGAACCGACTTTTGAAAAAGAAGCCGCGGAGCGGCGGGTTCGATCCCGATTGGGTCCACCATCTGCTTATTTAAGTGATGCTTATCCGGGCCGGCTACTTGCGCGCCAGAAGGTCCCGGATCTCTGTCAGGAGCTTTTCCTGCTCGGACGGAACGATCGCATCGACCGCTTCCTTCTGTACGCGGACTTTATTGGTCAGTTTTACGACCCAGAACACAAACCACGACACGGCCAGAAAATTAATGACGGCATTGATAAGGGCGCCGTAGCCGATAACGGGTATGCCCGCCTCTTTGGCAGCCTTCATTGATGCATAGGCGCTTTCGCCGCCCAGCTGGAGGTAGTAGTTCGAGAAGTCGACGCCGGACAGGGCCCAGCCGATCAGGGGCATTACAATGTCGGCGACCGCGGAATTGACGATCGCGGTGAAGGCCGCACCCATGACGATACCGACCGCCATGTCGATCACACTGCCGCGCGCTATGAAAGCTCTGAATTCATTGATTATGGCCATGATTTTATTCCTCTCGTTTTATAGCTGACAGGAATTTCTAGCTGTGCGCTGATGGGTGGTCAAGGGGCGGGTGGTTGCGTTACACTGGCCGCATGGAATCCCGGATTTTTCTTTTTCTGATTATTTTCCTGGCCTGGACAGGCCTCCCCGCCGCGCACGCGCAGGAGGCGCCGCATGTGCGGCTGCGCGTGGTGCCGGAGCAGGCCTCGATCCTGGGCGGTGAAACGATCACGCTGGCGATCGAGGAGGAGATCGATCCCGGCTGGCATACATACTGGCGCAACCCCGGCGATTCCGGGGCGGCACCGATCATCCGCTGGGCGCTGCCCGCGGGTTTTGCGGTTAGCGACATAGACTGGCCGGTGCCGCAAACGTTGCGCGCCGAAGGACTGGTCACTTACGGCTATACGGGCCGGGCGGTGTTGCTGCAGAAGCTGATTGCGCCGCCGGACCTGCCGCAAGGGCCGGTGCGACTGAGCATGGAGATCGAGATTCTGGTTTGTTCGGAAATCTGCGTTCCTGAAAAAAGCCGTCATGACATCACTCTGAATGAAACCGAGCGCGCGCCGGATGGACGCGCGTTCATAGAGGCGGCTTCGCGCAACCTGCCGGCACCGTTTGCGGGCACGGCATCGTTTTACGGGGAAGGCGACGACCTGGTCCTTCGGTTTTCAGGCGATCTGCCATCTGCCCTGACGGACAAAGCCACGCTTTATCTCAATGAATGGGGTCTTGTCGACAACGCGGCTGTCACGCAGACGGAGCGCGGCGCGGCGGGTCTGACCGTCAGGCAAAAACGCGGTGACCGGCCCTTGCGCGCCGTCGATAAAATCAAAGGTATCCTGGCTTATGATGGCGGCGGTCTGGCGTTCACGGCGCTGTCGGGGGGTGCCGCCGCTGCGCCCGAAGGCAATGCGGATACGCCGACGGTTGCGGGCGCGCTGCTGTTTGCGTTTCTGGGCGGGCTCCTGCTGAATCTCATGCCTTGCGTTTTTCCCGTTCTTTCCCTGAAGGCGCTCAAGCTCGTCCGTCTTTCCGACAAGGAAAGCGCGACGGCGCGCCTGCACAGTATTTTGTACACGGGCGGCATATTGCTCTCTTTTGTCCTGTTTGCCGTGATGCTGATGGCATTGCGCGCTGTGGGCGCACAGGCAGGCTGGGGATTCCAGCTCCAGAGTCCGCCCTTCGTTTTGTTCCTGACCTATCTGATGCTGGCCATTGGCCTCAATCTTTCCGGTGTTTATGAAATTACGGGGCGTTTTGCCGGCATCGGCGGGCGTCTGGCCGGCGGCGAAGGCCGTATCGCGTCCTTCTTCACCGGTATTCTCGCGGCGCTGGTGGCGACGCCCTGCACGGCGCCCTTCATGGGCGTGGCAACGGCCTATGCGCTGACGCAGGCTGTACCTGTGACGCTGGCGATTTTCGTCGCACTGGGCTTTGGCCTGGCGCTTCCTTATCTGCTGCTGGCATTTGTTCCGGCGCTGCGCGGGCTTTTGCCGCGTCCCGGTGTCTGGATGGAGACGTTCCGCCATGTGCTGGCGCTTCCCCTCTATGCCGCCGCGATCTGGCTGGCCTGGGTATTCAGCCAGCAGACGACAGGGTTATCGGCCCTGCTCTGTATTCTTTCTGTCATGGCGCTGATAGCGGCCCTCACGGTTTTTTTCAAAAAAAGGCCGCAGGCTGTAAGTCGGAAGCGAAGGCAGGTTCTGTGTCTGGTGCTCGCCCTTCTGGCCATAGCGCCTGATTTTTTTCTTGTCGGGAGGGAGCGCGCGGCGCCCGCGGTGGCTGCCGAAGGATGGGAGCCTTACACCGAATCCGGCTTTGCCGCGCTTGAAAGAGGGGATCAGGCGCTGTTCGTCAATATGACGGCGGCCTGGTGCATCACCTGCAAGGTCAACGAAAAAACGGCGCTGAGGTCGGCTTCAGTCCGGGCCCTGTTCGACCAGCGGAATATCCGGGCCATCGAGGGCGACTGGACCAGCCGCAACCCGGAAATCACCGCTTTTCTGGGCCGGCATGGACGCAACGGTGTGCCGCTCTATGTATATTACGGTCCGCGCGATCAAAAGACTGGCGCGCGTCCCGCACCGGTCATTTTGCCGCAGCTTTTAACACCCGGGCTGATCAGAGCGGCTATCGAAGATAGGTGAATTGAAAAATAAGGAGAGAAAATGAAAAACTTTGCCACGGGATTTTTTATTATTGCCTCACTTCTTATACCTGTTTTTGCCCCCGCGCAGGCGGAGACGCCGTTGCAGGAGCCGATCGCCATAGGCCGTCCCGCGCCCCGGTTTTCCTTGCCGGATACTCAGGGACGGACGCACAGTCTTGAAGAATATTTCGGCAAGACCGTCGTTCTGGAGTGGACCAATCACGAATGCCCCTTTGTCCGAAAGCACTATGAAAGCGGCAATATGCAGACGCTTCAGCGGGAGGCGACCGCGCAGGGCGTGATCTGGCTGTCCATTGTGTCTTCCGCGCCCGGCAAACAGGGCTATCTTGAGCCGGCGGCCGCGCAAAAGCTGGCGAAAGGGCTGGGCGCGGCTTCTACCGCCCGCCTGCTCGACCCCTCGGGCGATGTCGGGCGTCTTTATGGCGCGCGCACAACGCCTCACATGTATGTCATTGATAAGGCCGGGGTCCTTGTCTATCGCGGCGCTATTGACGATATACCGTCGACCGATCCGGGCGACCTGAAAAGCGCCCGAAACTATGTCCGGGCGGCTCTGGCCGATCGGGCTGCCGGCCGGCCGGTGGCACAGCCCGAAACCCAGCCTTATGGCTGTGCGGTGAAGTACGAAAACCGTTGATAATTAGGCATCAAAAGCCCTAAAACCGCTTGGCCCGGGCGGGGGCTGTGCTATATATAGCCCTGTTCCCTGGCTATGAATTTTTCAACCGACCGGATTTGGGGTGGGCATCATGAAGCTGACTATCGACCGCACGGCACTGCTGAGGTCTCTCAACCACGTTCAGAGCGTTGTCGAACGGCGCAATACGATCCCCATTCTCTCCAACGTCCTGATGAAGGCGGAGAAAGGGACGCTGGTGCTGGCCACCACCGACATGGACCTCGAAATCAACGAGGCCGTTGCGGCGGAAGTCAAAAAGCCGGGCGCCACCACCGCCCCCGCCCATACGCTGCATGACATCGTCCGCAAGTTGCCCGACGGCAGCCCGGTGGAGCTGGACCTGGCCGATAACGGCAATGTCATGACCGTCAGGTCCGGGCGCTCGACTTTCCGGCTGAGCTGTCTGCCCGTCACCGATTTTCCGCAGATCGGCGGCGCCGAGCTGCCCACTTCGTTCCCTCTTCCCGCGGCTGACCTGCGCGCCCTGATCGATCGCACGAAGTTTGCCATGTCGACCGAGGAGACCCGTTACTATCTGAATGGCATTTATCTCCACGCCGCCAAATCCGACAGTATATCCGTCCTGCGCGCTGTTGCGACCGACGGTCACCGTTTGGCGCGGTTTGAAATGCCGTTGCCTGCCGGTGCTAATTCCATGCCGGGCGTCATCATTCCGCGCAAGGCAGTGACGGAGTTGCGCAAGTTGCTGGAAGAGGCCGCCGACACGATCCGTATCAGCCTGTCTGAAAACAAGATCAGTTTCGCTTTTGACCATATTGTTCTGACGTCCAAGCTGATCGACGGCACATTCCCGAACTACGAACAGGTGATTCCGAAAGGCAACGACAAGATCGTTGAGGTCAATCCAAAGCTGTTTTCAAATGCGATTGACCGTGTATCCACCATTTCGGACGGCAAATCGCGCGCCGTCAAGATCGCACTGCACGGCAAGGTCATGACTCTCTCCGCCAATTCGCCGGAATCGGGCAGCGCGACCGAAGATCTGGAAGTCAACTCCAACGACAATCTCGAGATAGGCTTCAATGCGCGCTATCTGCTGGACATTACCAGCCAGATTGAGGGTGACGGCTGCCGCATATCGCTGGCCGATCCGGCCTCGCCGACCATTATTCAGGCGGCGGGCGATTCGTCAGCCCTGTATGTGCTGATGCCGCTGCGGGTCTAAGACTTAAAAAATTCTATGAATATCCGGAAACATCCGCAGGCGGCGTCTGTGCTTCCCGCGGTCTGTCTATTAAAGTGGACGAATGGCCCATATCAAGTCCCTGCAGCTTACGAATTTCCGCAGCTATGAAGGCGCTGCGCTGGATGCTCTGCCGTCCGGCCCCATCGTTCTTTTTGGCGCGAACGGCGCCGGGAAGACAAACGTTCTTGAGGCGCTCTCCCTGCTAACGCCGGGGAAAGGGCTTCGTGGGGCGCGGAGCGAGGAGATCCAGAAACATTCGAAATCTGAAAATCCGGGCCTGCTTTCCGGTGTTCTGCCCTGGGCTGTCGCGGCGCAGGTGGATACATTGTACGGTCCGGCGCGGATCGGCACGGGCCTTGATACGCGGACGGGAAAACGGATCGTGCGCATCAATGGCGAATTCGCCAAGAGCCAGGCCGCGCTTTCCGAGTATTTGTCCTGTGTGTGGCTGACACCCCAGATGGACAGGCTTTTTCTCGACCCGGCGGGCGGACGGCGGCGCTTTCTCGACCGGCTCGTCTTTTCTTTCGATCCCGGCCATGCCGGCCGGGCAACGCGCTATGAAAACGCTATGGCGCAAAGATCGAAACTGCTGAAAGAATCCCCAAGCCCGGATCCGGTCTGGCTTGAGGGGCTGGAGGCCGTGATGGCCGAAACAGGTGTGGCAATCGCAGCGGCAAGGCAGGATTTCATCCGCCGTCTGCAGGGTGCCTGCGAGAGTTCAGGGCCGGAGGAGGGCTTCCTTTTCCCCCGGGCGCGCCTGCGGGTGACGGGTACGATCGAGGAGCTTCTGAGCCGTGCGCCAGCGGTTGAGGTGGAGGAAATGTTCAAATACCAGCTACGCGAGACCCGGGCAAAAGACACCGTCAGCGGCGGCGCTGCCACGGGCCCGCACCGGAGCGATCTGTGTGTCTGGTATGCGGCCAAGAATATACAGGCGAATCAGTGCTCGACCGGCGAACAGAAGGCGCTCCTGATTGGAATCGTGCTTGCCCATGCCCGCCTGATTGCCGCCGAGCGGCGCAGCTCACCCGTGCTGTTGCTGGACGAGGTGGCGGCGCATCTTGATGAGAACCGCCGTGCCGGGCTTTATAACCTGCTCGTGGGAATGAAGAATCAGGTCTGGCTGACGGGTACGGATTCGTCCCTGTTTGCGGCGCTGGAATCGCGCGCGCACATGCTCGAAGTGGCGGGTGGCAGCATTGCGCCGCCGCGGCACGAAAAAGCGGCCTGAGCGACTTCACCGCTCTCTTTGCAACTAATTGATAAACAATCATATTTTTGGTCAAAAAAAACGCTCTGCGCCCTGTCTTTTTTGTCGCTTTTTTGTATGTATTTACAGAGGGGCATGCTATAAAAAACGTCTTCTGAAAACGCGGGAAAAATACGCTTTTTGGACCCCTAATTTTAAGTACATAAGATCAGAAAAATCATGGCTGAAATGGCACAGAAAAAAACGGAAACAGACGCGGCGGCGGCCTATGGGGCCGATTCCATCAAGGTTTTACGGGGGCTGGATGCGGTGCGCAAGCGCCCCGGCATGTATATCGGCGATACCGATGATGGCACTGGCCTTCATCACATGGTCTATGAGGTTGTCGACAACGCGATCGACGAGGCGCCGGCCGGCCCTTGCGACCGGAGCGACGTCGCCCTGAACGGCGACGGCTCTGTCACGGTGCGCGACAACGGGCGCGGCATTCCCGTCGACATCCATCACGAAGAAAAAGTTTCGGCCGCCCAGGTCATCATGTGCCAGCTTCATGCAGGCGGCAAGTTCGACCAGAATTCCTATAAGGTGTCCGGCGGTTTGCATGGCGTCGGTGTTTCCGTGGTTAACGCGCTTTCCGAGCGGCTCGACCTGCGCATCCGGCGTCAGGGCAAGGAATGGTTCATGCGCTTCAAGAACGGCGACCCTGAGGCGCCGCTCAAGCCTGTCCGTGATCTCGCCTCCGGCGAGCGTTCGGGTACGGAAGTGACCTTCCTGGCTTCGCCCGTTACGTTCACCATGACGAATTTCGACTTTTCGACGCTTGAGGATCGTCTGCGCGAGTTGGCCTTCCTGAACTCCGGCGTCAATATTTTCCTGCGTGATGAGCGCGGGGAAGAGCCCAGAGAAGTACGATTCAATTACGAAGGCGGCATTGAAAGCTTCGTTGAGTGGCTCGACCGCAACAAAACCTCACTGATACGTAAGCCTATTTTCCTCAAGGCCGAAGCCAGCGGCATGGTGGTCGAGGCCGCGCTTGAGTGGACGGATGCCTATCATGAAACCATGTTGTGCTTCACCAACAACATCCCGCAGCGCGATGGCGGAACGCACCTTCAGGGATTCCGCAGCGCGATGACCCGCGTGGTCATGAAGTACGCCGAGGAAGAAGGGCTTCTTAAGAAGTCGAAGGATCTGAAGCTGACCGGCGACGATATGCGCGAAGGCCTGTCCTGTGTGCTGTCGGTCAAGGTGCCGGATCCGAAATTCTCCTCACAGACCAAGGACAAGCTTGTTTCCTCCGAGGTCCGTCCCGTGGTGGAGGGCGCGATCGCCGAGCATCTGGGCACATGGCTCGGCGAGAACCCGGGCGACGCCAAGAAAATCATTGGCAAGATCATCGAGGCTGCCGCTGCGCGCGAAGCCGCGCGCAGGGCGCGAGATCTGACGCGCCGCAAGGGCGTCATGGATATCTCCAGCCTGCCCGGCAAGCTGGCGGATTGCCAGGAACGCGATCCCGCAAAATCAGAATTGTTTATCGTTGAGGGCGATTCGGCCGGCGGCTCGGCCAAGCAGGCCCGCGACCGCAAGAATCAGGCGATCCTGCCCCTGCGCGGCAAGATCCTGAATGTCGAGCGCGCGCGTTTTGACAAGGTTCTGGGGAACCAGGAGCTGGGCACGTTGATTACGGCGATGGGTACGGGCATCGGCCCTGAGGATTTCAGCGCCGACAAGATGCGCTATCACAAGATTATCATTATGACGGACGCGGACGTTGACGGCTCTCACATCCGCACGCTTCTGCTTACTTTCTTCTATCGTCATATGGCGGAAATAATCAACCGCGGCTATCTGTATATCGCCCAGCCGCCGCTCTTCAAGATCAAGCGCGGCACATCGGAGCTGTATCTTAAGGACGAATCTGCTCTGGATGCCTATCTGATAGAGGCGGCGCTTGAGGGGTTGATCCTGAGCGAAGGCAAGAAAGCAGCGGCGCGCAGCGGCCGCGACCTGCAGGATATGCTGGGTAAATCGCGCGCCGTCCGCGGCAGTGTTCTGGCTTTGGCGCAGCGCGTAGGCAGCCGTTTTGTGGTGGAGCAGGCGGCGATTGCCGGCGCTCTGGACGAAGATCTGCTCGAAGACAAGGCGGCGGGCGAGAAGAAGGCGGCCGTTTTGGCCCAGCGCCTGAACGACGCCACGCCGGAAGCCGGGCGCGGCTGGAAGGCCGAATTCACCCCGGTGGGAGGATTTGTTGTTACCCGCACGCTTCGCGGCGTTATGGAGCGCGTGCGACTGGCGCCTGAGCAAATACGCTCAACGGATGCCGTGCGTCTGCATCACTATTACGACTGGCTGAAAGACAGTTTCGCAACGGTCGGCACTCTGACCGTCGAGGGAAAGCCCGCGGGTGATATCTATGGGCCGGTGTCGCTGTACGAGGCCGTTCAGGCCATCGGCCGCAAGGGCCTTCAGATCCAGCGTTATAAAGGTCTGGGCGAAATGAACCCGGAGCAGCTCTGGGAAACCACACTCGACCCGTCTGTGCGTACGTTGCTGCAGGTGACGGTCAAGGACGCGCAGAAGGCGGACGAAATTTTCTCGACCCTGATGGGTGATATCGTCGAGCCGCGCAAGAAATTTATTCAGGACAACGCGCTTAAGGTCAGCAATCTGGATGTATAGCGTCTCCTGATGTTACCTCTTGCGCACAGGTTGGGCATCATCATTGGCGAAGCCTTTGAATCTTGCGGCCTTCCGGCGGAGATGGGGCGCGTGACGGTTTCAGACCGTCCCGATCTGGCGCAATTTCAATGTAACGGAGCGATGGCGGCAGCCAAAAAGGCCGGAAAAAATCCCCGGGCCGTGGCCGAGGAGATTGTCGTCCGCCTGCAGACGCGGCCTGAGTTTTCAAAAATAGAAATTGCCGGACCGGGCTTTATCAATATCAATATTACCGATGCCTATCTGTCCGGCTATCTCAAAGAAGCGGCAGCCGATGATCGTCTGGGCATTCCCGCAACCGGAAAAGGCACAATTGTCCTGGATTATGGCGGTCCCAATATCGCCAAGCCCATGCATGTCGGCCACTTGCGGACGGCCATCATCGGTGAAAGCCTGCGCCGGATTGTTGCCTTCTTGGGCTACAGGGCTTTGGGCGATGTCCATATGGGCGACTGGGGCACGCATATGGGCATGATCATCAGCGAGTATATTGACACGGGCCGCGCCGATGCCGTGATGCAGACGGATATCACTGACGGCGCGGAGGTGGCGGCGCTGATGGACGATCTGAGTGCTCTTTATCCGGTCGTTGCCGCCGCCTGCAAGGAAAATGAAGCGCGCCGGGCAAGGGCGCTGGAAGCGACGGTCCAGATTCAGAACAGGGAGCCGGCGCATTATGCATTGTGGGAGAAGATGCGGCAGGCCTCCATCATCGGGATGCGGGCCAACTATGCTCTTTTGGACGTTCATTTCGATTTGTGGAAGGGAGAGGCCGACGTCCACGACCTGATCGCGCCTATGGTTGAAGACCTGAAGAAAAAGGGCTTGGCGCGGGAAGATGACGGGGCTGTCATCGTGCCGGTGGCGCAGGAGGGCGATAAAAAGGAAATGCCCCCGCTTATTCTTTACAAGCGGGACGGCGCTGTCATGTACGGCACCACCGACCTGGCCACAATCGTCGAGCGTATGAACCTTTATAGCCCTGAAAAAATCATTTATGTCGTTGATCAGCGTCAGCACCTTCATTTTGAACAGGTGTTTCGCGCCGCGCGTCTGGCCGCTCTTGTGCCTGAGGGCGTTGAGCTGATTCATGCGGGGTTTGGTACCATGAACGGCGCGGATGGCAAGCCATTCAAGACCCGGGCGGGCGGCGTGATGCGCCTTGAGGATATGCTGAACATGGCGATGGAAAAAGCGCGGGCGCGTCTTGCCGAGGCTGAGCTTGCGCAGGATATGAGTGCGGTAGAGCGAGAGGATGTGGCCCGCAAAGTGGCTATTGCCGCGATCAAGTTCGGCGATCTGCAGAACCAGCGTCAGGCCGATTACGTCTTCGATCTCGACCGCCTGACCAGCTTTGAGGGCAAGACCGGGCCTTATATCCTGTATCAGGCTGTCCGCATCAAATCCCTGTTGCGCAAGGCGCAGGAGCAGGGCGCGGGCCAGCCGGGAATCCTGTCTGTCGGTGATGCTGACCGGACTCTGGCGCTGGCGCTGGGGGCCTTTCCGGACTCGGTTCGTGCCGCCTTTAACGGGCAGGCACCGCACCATCTGTGCGACTACGCTTTCCGCCTGGCGCAGACCTTCAGCAGCTTTTATGCCGCCTGCCATATTTTGTCGGAGAAAGATGAGGCACTGCGGCGCAGCCGTCTGGCGCTCTGCGACCTGACTTACAGGACATTCGACCGTCTGCTGTCCCTGCTGGGCATCGCCCTGCCGGAGCGGATGTAGGCGGTATATCGGCCGCGAATCTTAAGCGCCGAAAGCGAAGAGCGGCGGCTGTTTT
>JANWLB010000022.1 GCA_025451095.1 Alphaproteobacteria bacterium | reverse complement strand
GAAAGTCCGGGCAGTTCCAGTACAATGCCGTTGCCTTCGGTATAATCCTTATTGGGCAGAAGAAGCATGTCCCGGCTGGTACTAACGAGACTTTGGGTTTGGGCAAGAGGCGCAATCGCCGTTATCGTCACAGGCGTGGGCTCAAACAATTCCAGCGAAAACTCAAGGCGCGCTGACTTTCTTTCGGCTTCGGCCTTGGTTGTGTCGGTAGCCGGTTTGGCCGGGATGTCTTCCATGGGGCCATAGGTCACACCGGAGGCCAGAGGGTCGCCGGTACGGCGGTCCTTGACGATGATTCGGGCGCCGCCCATGGCATTGCCAATGACCTTGCCGTCGCGGGCGGTGACGCTGATGGCAAAATTGGTCGATTCGCCACTGCTTAAATCAACCACAGGGATCGGCGGCGCCGCGGCTGTGGGCAGAGGCGCCCCGGCCAGCAAAGCCAGAACCAGAACCGGAGCCAGAATAAACATAACGCGCATGATGGTCGCCTTTCCCCAAAAAACTGCCTCTTAGTGTCCTGCAGGGGGCCTGACAGGTCAAGAGGATTGAGGGTGTAATTTGTGCACACCGGCGCCCGGCTTTCCCTATTTACATGTAGGCTTTTACAGCATGAATCATTATGGTATAAGTTAAGTGTTCGACGCTCCCCGCCTGCGGGGGCGTTATTCGGTTCACATCTTCTGCTGCAAAATTTAAAACCATGACAATTCGGAAAAAGCTTATGCGCATTTTTAGTCAGCCTGTTATTCCAGGACTGTGCCTTCTCGCCACTGTTCTGCTGATCGCGGGTTGCGATTTGTCGACGAACCAGATGAAGATGGACCGTTCGGGCAACAGGGAAGTCCAGGATTACCGTGACGCCCTGGCACCCCGTCTGCCGGAGCCGACCAAGGACGTGGCAGCAAACACTGATCCCGGCATACCCGATCTGCAGCCTTACGTGGCGCAGCCTTCCGAAAATCTCAAGCCCATGCCTCTGGTTTCCATCTCGGTAAATCAGACCGTACCGATCCGCGACGCCCTGTTCGAACTGGCGCAGCAGGCTGGCTATGATATCGAGCTGGATCCCCGCATCACGGGCTCCATCATCTTTACCGCGCGCGACCGGCCGTTCGACCTGGTGATCAGGCGGATATCTGAGATCGCCGGCCTGCGCTACAAGTTTGAAGAAGACACTCTGCGTGTTGAGCTGGATACGCCCTATCAGAAAACGTACAAAATTGACTACTTAAGCTATATCCGCAAAAACACCGGCTCTATTACCAACAATGTTTCCGTCGCATCGAGTACCGGTGGCAGCAGCAATGCGGGTCCTCAGGGCGGATCGACGTTCGAGGCTTCCACCGAGAGCGAATCCAATTTCTGGGGTGAGCTGGAAGGAAACCTCCAGCAGATCCTGGGCGTCGAAGCGACGAAGGGGACTTTGAAGACAGCCACCGATCCACAGATTACCGCGGCGGAGCAAAATCCCGCACCGGTAGAGCCTGTTGTTACAAAGGCGGAGGACGGCACGACCAAAGTCGAAGTCCAGCCGCCGCAGGCGACGCTGCAGGTCACATCCCTGCCGCCTGTTGACCCCAATGCCGCTGGGGGCGCTCAGCAGGACAATGGCGAGCCCAAGGCCAGCTTCTCGCTCAACCGTCAGGCAGGCATGATTTCCGTTAACGCCACGGAGCGCCAGCACGAAGAGATCAAAAAATATCTGCATGAGCTGCGCCGCTCCGTAACCTCGCAGGTTCTGGTCGAAGCCAAGGTGCTGGAGGTCTCTCTTTCTGATGAATATTCAGCCGGAATTGACTGGAGCGCGCTCAATCTGTTTGGTAAGGATGCCGGTATTTCGTTCGAGGTGGAATCCCCCGTCAACCCCGCCCTGAATCCGACTCTTTCGCCTGCGGCGCAGTTGCGCGCCTTCTATACCGGCGGCGATATTGTGGCGGCGGTTGAGGCTATTTCGCGCTTTGGCACCGTTCACGCGCTGGCCAGTCCGCGCCTGACGGTTCTGAACAACCAGTCGGCTGTTTTGAACGTGGCCAGGAACCAGGTTTATTTCGAGATCGATGTTGATGTTACGACAGAAGAGGGTGTAACCCAGACGGATCTGAACAGCGATATACGCAACGTCCCTGAAGGCGTTCTGATCAACGTGCAGCCCTCGATAGACCTCGACAGCCGCACTATTTCCATGGCGGTCAGGCCGACAGTGACAAGAATCGAAGAGTTTATAGACGATCCGGCGATCCAGTTCGTTACGGCACAGGCCGGGATTGATGGCGTGGCTTCCCCAGTGCCGGTCGTCAATGTTCAGGAGATGGACTCGGTTGTCCGCCTGTCGTCAGGTCAGGCCATAGTTATGGGCGGCCTGATGCAGGACCGCACCGCTTCGACACAGACGGGCATTCCCATCCTTTCCGAGGCGCCCATATTCGGCTCTTTGTTCAGAACGCAGGTGGACAAGGTTTCCAAGACGGAGCTGGTCGTGTTCCTGAAGGCGACAATCGTAAATGATACAGGCACGGTCGACGATACCGACCGTGACTTATACAAGACGTTTTCGGATGACCGCCGCCCCTTAAAGATGTAATGGCAATCGCAGATTAATCGGGGCGAGTATGCCCGCACGCTTTTCCTTTCCGGTGTCATGGCCTCTTGTCAGATATGTTCTGACGGCGGCTTTGCGTGACCGGCTGGTGGTTTCCCTGCTCGGGATGGTGGCTGTGGGTGCCAGCATAGGCGTGTTTCTCGGATCTTCCGCCGTCATCGAGGCCAACCAGTTTGCGCTAGTCTTTGCTTCCGGCGGCCTGAGGCTTGCGGGCGTTGCCGGGCTCGTACTGTTTGTCGTCTTCTATGTTCGCCGCGCCTTTGATTCCCGTGATGTCGATTTCCTGCTGTCGCGTCCGGTAAGCCGCGTTTCCTTCATCGGCTCACACGCCGCCGCTTTTTCTCTGATGGCAGTCGTCATGGCCGCGGTCATCGTCTGCGCCATTCTTTTGGCGGCGCCGCGGGCTACGGAAAGCGCCGGTCTTTTGCTGTGGGGCTTAAGCCTGACGGTAGAGCTCGTTATCATGGCGAATGCCGCGCTCTTTTTTTCCATGGTCCTGCCCAGCGCCGTCAGCGGGACGCTGGCTACTTTCGGGCTTTATGTTCTGGCCCGGCTGATGGGAGATATTCTGGGCATACTGCATGAAGGCGTTATGATGCCCGGCTTTGATATCCTGAGCCTGGCCATGAAGACTGTGTCCCTGATCGTGCCGCGCCTTGACCTGATGGCGCAGACATCCTGGCTTGTCTATGGGCCGGGTGTTGATGTCGATGTCTGGTTCATTCTGGCGCAGGGCGGAGCCTATACGTTTCTTCTTGTGATGGCGGCCCTTGTCGACATGCTGCGCAGGCAATTTTGATGGCCGGGCAAAGGCGTCTGATCCTTCTTCTTTTTTTAATGGCCCTGACAGGAAATACGCTCTTCTGGCTTAGCGCCTACGATACGCGCGCGGTCTGGTCGAATGTGCCGCCGGTGCCGACCGAAGGTGGCGTTGTGGCCATGGCGCTGGGTGACAGGCAGCTCGCCTACCGCATTACCGGATTTATGCTTCAGAATCTCGGTGATTCCGGGGATCGGACTACGCCACTTCAGGACTATGATTATGATCGCCTGGTGCAGTGGTTTTATCTGGCGGACCGTCTGGATCCGGCTTCAAATTTTGTACCACTCCTGGCCGCTTATTATTTCAGCTCGACACAAAATGCCGACCAGTTGACCCCTCTTATCGAGTATCTGCGCATAGTTGGCCATCGACCGCAGGGTGAGAAATGGCGCTGGCTGGCCCAGGCGGTTTATCTGGCGCGTTTCCGTCAGGGTGACCTGAACAAGGCCATAGCACTGGCGGAGGAGCTGTCGGGGGAGTGGCATCCAGGGCGCCCGCTATGGATGAAGCAGATGCCCGCCTTCATTATGGCGGCACAGGGCGACAGGGAAGCCGCCTACAAGATGATGCTGGATATGCTCAAAGGGGATACGTCCAGTTTGCGCCCGGGCGAGGTCCGGTTCATGAGAGCCTATATATGCACCCGTCTTCTGGACCGGGAGGCTGCCGCCCGCCATCCGCTCTGTACTTCCCCGCCTTAAGCTCTTTAGAATAGGGATATGGAAGAGTTTGAGCTTTTTTCACCTGAGCAGCTGCGTTTCACCGTACCGGAAATTGTTTCCCTGATCGGACTGACGCAGTGCGTCTATGTCATGGTTTACATGGTGTTCCGTGCCGGCGACCTGCGGCGCGCCTTTTTCCCCTTCTTTTATTTTCTGATCCTTGGCTCCGCCTTCTTTCTGGATTTCTCCGAGCGTTTTATCGGAAGCATGGCGCCGTATTACCACGTCTGGCAGTGGGGAGCCTGGTTCCTGGGCCCGCCGCTGGGCGTTTTGCTTGCGATTCAGGTGGCCCAGATATCCAGAATTCCGGCCCTGTCGAACTTCTGGGTTCTGCTTTTGATTCCTTCGGCCTATGCGGCGGCCTGGTTCATGGCGGCCGGGGATGAATCCTGTCATTCAGGGACGATATCGTGCACGGTTTTCCAGGAGTGGCTGACCGTGCTTGGGCTTGTGGCCGGGGCGTCCAGCGTTTTCGCGCTCTGGTCCCGGCGAGGCCTGCTGCAGGAGGTGCGCCAGCAAAAGGGTGGCAAAGACCGCTATTGGCTCATCATGACCCTGGTCATCGTCAACCTCCTTTTTCTGGGCGTGATGTTGCTCGGCCTTACACCGGCACTCACCGAATCGCATACGGACATGATTCGCACTTTTCTGGGGCTGGGATTCGTCTATCTGGCCGGAACCAGCCTGTTTCGTATATATCCGCAGGCCGTTCACATGGTCGACCGCTATGAAAAGGGCTTAACCCGGGAAGAAAAGGAATTGGCACACCGGATTGAGAGGCTGATTACCGTTGAAAAAGTATATCAGGAGGCTTCCTACACCAGGACCGACCTGGCGCGGGAACTCGAAATACCGGAATCCGTCCTTTCACGGGTCATTAACCATCATTTTGGCAAGAGTTTTCCCCGGCTGGTAAATGAAAAGCGAATCGCCGAGGCGCAGCGCCTGCTGGCAGAGACCGACGCGCCGGTAAAAGTGATCGCGGGCGAAGTCGGTTTCAGCTCTCTGGCATCCTTTAACAGGGTTTTCAGAGACATTACGGGGATGACGCCCAGTGCTCACCGCGGAATAAATACGAAAAATAAATAAAGCCGCTTCGTTTCTTCAGCTTTGCCCCTCCTCACATTATCAAAGTGAGCAGTTTTTGAGGTGTCTGTTAAGGAATCATTCAGCATAGGCCTGTCACTCTGGGAGAATTGGGGTATATTGGACAACGGGATGCATGTATAATCGTTCCGCAAAGTTCTTAAAGGAATTCCCTCGCCTACAACTTTTACCGACTTCAAAACAAGGAGACTAACAGATGCTTAAGCATGAAGTAACAACCGCGCGTTCGCAGGCCGGCTTTACGCTGGTCGAACTGGCCGTGGTCATGATCATCATCGGTCTGCTGATCGGCGGCGTTCTGAAAGGTCAGGAGCTGATCGCCAACGCTCAGGTCACAGCGACCGTTTCACAGGTCAAAGGCATTGATGCGGCGACAACCACGTTCCGCGATATGTTTGACGGCCTGCCGGGCGACATTAACGGCAACCGCATCGCCGGTTGTGCAGCCATCGTCGGCTGTGATCCGCCGGTAGCTAACCGCGGCAACGGACGCATTGATTCAGGCTTCGCCGCCGCGCCGACTGCAGAGGGCGACGCTTACTGGCTGCAGCTCAACGCAGCCGACCTGATCACCGGTATCGATCCGAACGGCGGCCCCATCTGGGGCGGCCAGTATCCGGCAGCCAAAATGGGCGGCGGATTCCACGTCGGGTTCCTGACCGGTCTTGCCGCTCCTCCGGCCTTGCTTGGTGCAACGCTTCCCACAGCCGGACACTATCTGGCTCTGCATAACGCGCCGGCCGGTGCCGTCGCTGCGGGCACCGCAGGTCTGACCCCCAACCAGGCTTTCCGTATCGACCGGAAAATGGATGACGGTGTTCCGACCACGGGCACGATCCGCGGCATGGGCGCCGCCGCTTGCGGCGCGGCCACGGGCTACGCTGAAGACCAGCCCTCTCAGTCCTGCGGTCTTTATATCCGCATCCAGGGCTAAGCCTTACCTGAATTCAGAAAACGGAAAAGAGCCTTCGCAGGAAGGCTCTTTTTCTTTGCCGGGTTTGTGAGAGAGCGGCTCAGGCTGCTTTTTTGCCCAGCAGATCCGTGACGCTCTTCAGGAGGTCGAGCGGCAGGGGCAGAAGGACAGTGCTGCCCTTGGCGTTAACGAATTCGCCCAGCGTACCCAGATAGCGCAGTTGCATGGTCTCCGGGCGCTGGGCCAGGATTTTTGCTGCATTGTCCAGCTGCTGCGCTGCCTGCATTTCACCTTCGGCGTTGATGATCTTGGCGCGACGCTCACGTTCCGCCTCCGCCTGCTTGGCGATGGCGCGCACCATGCTGGGATCGAGGTCGACATGCTTAATGGCGACGTCAGTGATTTTGATGCCCCAGCCGTCGGCCTGCGTATCCAGCAGGCCCTGAATATCTTTGTTCAGCTGATCCCGTTTGCCCAGCATGTCGTCCAGATCGTGCTTGCCCAGGACTGAACGCAGCGTGGTCTGTGCCAGCTGGCTCGTGGCCTGGCCAAAATCCTCAACCCGGTTGATCGCGAAGGCGGGATCGATGACGCGGAAATAAACAACCGCATTGACCTTGACCGATACGTTGTCGCGGGAGATGACGTCCTGGGGCGGAATATCCTCGGTCCTGATCCGCATATCCACCCGCAACATGTCCTGAATCAAAGGCAGGACAAATTGAATGCCCGGGCCGCGCGAGCCGCTATATTTTCCAAACGTATAGACAACGCCGCGTTCATATTCGCGGATGGTCCTGAAGGAGGCGATGCCAACCATCAACACCAGTACAAGAAGCACAAAAAGAGGACTCATGATTTTCTCCCGTTTGTTGGAAATGTCATTATTTTATGACGGTGATTTTAAGCGTAAGATTCTGCGTACCTGTGATCAGGACCTTTTCGTCGGGCAGAAGAGTAAGGGATTCATCGGATGCCGCTTGCCAGGTTTCGCCCTGAATCAGGACGCGGCCTTCCTTGCCCTGCCAATCGATCACTTTTGCGTGGTGGCCAATCATGCTTTCAACGCCGGTGGTCACTTTGCGCCGATGGACTTTCGCCGCCATGAAGGACACAAGACCAATCGCCAGCGCGCCGAAAAGGGCCACGCCCCAGACGACGCCCCAGTCCACGGAAACGAAGGAGAGCTGTTCGATCTTGTGCAGGCTGGCGGCGCCAAGGACGAGGATTACGAATCCCAGGATGGCCGATACGCCGAACGAGGGTACAATGACTTCGAACGCCATAAAAACGATCCCGAGAAGAATAAGGACGGCGCCGGGAGAAGTAAGAGCCAGTTGTTCCATTATGCAGCCTCCGCTCTGGTTTTTTCAATCTGACGTATCAGGTGATCGCCCATCTGGCTTGTGCTGACCGGCGTGGCGCCGGGCGCCATGATATCGCCTGTGCGTATACCTTCCTTTAAAACCGTCTGCACGGCTTTATCGATTTTATCGGCCAGGTCGCTGCGGCTGAAGGAATAGCGCAGCGCCATCGAGAAACTCAGGATCGCTGCCAGAGGATTGGCTTTGCCTTGGCCCGCGATATCGGGGGCAGAGCCGTGCACGGGCTCGTACAGCGCAAGGCGCTTGCCCGTCTTCGGGTCGGCGGCGCCCAGAGAGGCGGAGGGCAGCATGCCCAGACTGCCGGTCAGCATGGCGGCTTCGTCCGAAAGGATGTCGCCGAAAAGATTGTCGGTGACAATCACATCGAACTGCCGCGGGTTACGCAGAAGCTGCATGGCCCCGTTATCGGCATACATATGAGTAAGGGCGACGTCGCTGTAATCCGTCTTGTGCAGGGCGGTTATTTCCTCCCTCCAAAGTTTGCCTGATTCCATGACGTTCGCTTTTTCCATCGAGCAGAGCCGGGCCTGACGCTGGCGCGCCAGATCGAAGGCGACCCGTCCGACGCGGCGTATTTCCGAAGATGTATAAACCTGCGTGTTGACGCCGCGGCGCTCGCCGTTGCCCAGATCCTCTATACCCCGGGGCGTGCCGAAATAGACGCCGCCGGTCAGCTCACGAACGATCAGGATATCCAGTCCGCGTATGACGTCGGCCTTAAGGGTCGAGGCGTCGATCAGGGCGTCGAACACGATTGCCGGGCGCAGGTTGGCAAACAAATCCAGCTCTTTGCGCAGGGCCAGAAGGCCGGATTCGGGGCGGATGTTGTAGGCTACATTGTCCCATTTCGGACCACCGACGGCGCCCAGCAGTACGGCATCTGACTTTTTGCACTTGGCCAGCGTTTCCGGAGCCAGCGGAACGCCGTGTTTGTCAATCGCCGCGCCGCCGACCAGATCTTCTTCGATCTGGAAGGACAGGCCGGCATTTTTTTCGACCCAGCCAATCACCTTGCGGACCTCGGCCATGACTTCGGGGCCGATCCCGTCTCCGGGCAGGATAACAAGAGAGTGACGTGACATCAGGCGCGGCCCTTCCACAGCCAGGATTTTTCGCGCTTGTTTTTGTCCTCATAGGAAGCGAGGGCGTCCGATTTTTCGAGCGTCAGCCCGATATCGTCCAGTCCATTGAGCAGACAATGCCTGCGGAATCCATCGATTTCAAATTTGCAGATCTTGCCGCCGGCAGTTGAAACGGTCTGTGATTCAAGGTCGACGGTGATCTGGCGGGCGTTTTCGGCTTCGGTCATCAGCGCGTCGACGTCTTTTTGCGGCAAGGCGACGGGCAGGATGCCATTTTTGAAGCAGTTATTGTAGAAAATATCGGCGAAGCTGGGCGCGATGATGCACAGGATGCCGAAATCCAGCAGTGCCCAGGGAGCGTGCTCGCGGCTGGAGCCGCAGCCGAAATTCTCACCTGTAACGAGGATCTTCGCTTTTTTGTATGGCTCACGATTTAAGACGAAGCCGGGGATCTCCTTGCCTTCGGGCGTGCGGCGCATTTCGTCGAACAGGTTTTTGCCCAGGCCCGTGCGTTTGATGGTGCGCAGGAACAGCTTGGGGATGATCATATCGGTGTCGACATTAATCATGGGCAGCGGCGCCGCGAGGGCTGTCAGCGTTCTGAAGGGCTGCATTGATATTCCTTCCGGTTGCTTTACTAAAGGCCTCCCGACAATAAAGCCCGGTTTTCCGCATTTCCAGAGAAAAGCAGGCGCCGGCGTTATTCGGCCTGTTTCATCCGGGCATATTTTGTCATAAGAGTTCGATTGAAGGCCCCGGCATATTTGCCCCGGGGGTCCTCGAGCCCGAGCATGCGGTCGAGGGCTTCGCGGGGCGTACGGCGCTGCTCCTGATGGGGGCGCCGGATGCGGTCGCCATCATAGCTGTCCGCAATGCAGGCCACCTGGACGAACAAGGGCAGGGACGTGACGTTTTCTTCCTGCGGCCCCTCGCCGTCAACGCGTTCATGATGATAAAGTGTCACGGCATGCCGTATCTTAAAGTGAGGATGCCTGATCAGGTCCGGCTTTTTTTCTGCAAAGGATTCAAACATGGCGGCGCCCAGAGCCGCATGTTTTTTTTGCAATATTTTTTGCTCGGCCGTGGGCCGCTCGTCCAGTGCCCAGATTGAGGGGTTGTAGGATGAGTGTGTCTTGCCGATATCGTGAAACATCATGGCGGCACGAAAATTCTTTGCAGCGCGGTTGCTAAAGCCGAGATATCTGAGGAAATTTGCGCCGTCCCGGGCGACGCGATTCTGGTGCGCCATCAACTGCCGCCCGAAATTGCTGAATCCGCGGCCATAGGAGATCATGGCGCCGATATGCATGTGGTCCCAGGCATGTAGATCCTTCTGCAGCACCGGATCGGTGGCATATTCGTATTGGTCCAGAAGATCGTCGCGCAGATCGAAAAACATGGCTTTTGCTTCCACTCAGCATTTTAGCATGAAATTCGTTGCCCCAAGATAGCCCATATGTCTAATATTGAGCTCATGTCGTATATACGGGCTTTATACCGCCTGGCGGGTCTGGGCATGATCGGAATATTGGCGCTGCCGTTGCAGATCGCAATCGCCGGTCCGGTCTTCAAAGATTATAACACGCTGCCCCGCATTGTGGCCCGTGCGGTCACGAATCTGCTGGGCATGGATGTACGCTTCAGGAAAAATCCCGAAAACCCGCCGCGGACCAAACCGGCTTTGTTCGTTTCCAACCATATCTCCGGTTTGGATCCTTTCGTTATGTTCAGCTTTAAGTCCGCCGTGAGCGTAGGCAAGTACGAAGTACGAAGCTTGCCCGTCATCGGCTGGGGTGCGCGGGCGATTCATTCCATTTTCGTCCGCCGGAACAATGGCGGTCTGGACATTCCCCATATTCATGGTCAGCTGGCGCAGGCACTGAATGCGGGTCGCAATATTCTGGTCTTTCCGCAAGGAGGGGTGCGCCCGCCCGGTCACGATGGCCCGCTGAAAAAAGGAGTTTTAAGCATCCTGTTCAGCAATCTTTCCGATGTGCCGCTGACACAGGAAGTTACCGTCGTTCCGCATATTCTTCGCCTGACGCATGTTAATGGAAAGGCCGCCGACTCAAATCCGTCTCTGAGCGACCAGTTCTACTGGAGCGATGACCGCAATGTTCTGCGCTATATATGGGACGTGCTTTGCCTGAAAAGTGCGCGGCTGGAAGTGACCGAACTTCAGGCCATGAATCCGAAGGATTATCCCGATTTCACAATTTTTGCCGAAGCGACGCGCGAAATTCTGAAGCAGGGATATGCCCGCGGCCCGGATTTTGTCTAAAGCGATATAATTTAAAGTCCGCCGCTCTAGCTCGCCAGTTTGCGTACATCTGTGATTTTGCCCGTAACGGCGGCGGCTGCAGCCATCGCCGGGCTCATCAAATGCGTGCGTCCGCCGCGGCCCTGACGGCCTTCAAAGTTACGGTTGGAAGTGGAAGCGCAGCGTTCGCCGGGTGAGAGGCGGTCGGCGTTCATCGCCAGACACATAGAGCATCCCGGTTCACGCCATTCAAAACCCGACTCGATAAAAATCTTGTCCAGCCCTTCGCGCTCGGCCTCTGCCTTCACCAGGCCGGAGCCGGGAACAATCATGGCCTGAACGCCCTGGGCCACCTTGCGGCCCTGTGCGATTTTGGCGACTTCGCGCAGATCCTCGATCCGGCCGTTGGTGCAGGAGCCGATGAAGACCTTGTTGACAGCGATCTCTTGCATTTTCATGCCGGGCTTCAGATCCATATATTCCAGAGCACGCTCCATGGCGGCCTTGCGAGCGGAGTCTTTTTCCTGTCCGGGATCGGGCACAGCGCCGGTGATTGGCACGACGTCCTGCGGACTGGTGCCCCAGGTGACGAGAGGAACGATGTCGGAAGCTTTCAGCACGACTTCGCAATCATAATTCGCGCCCGGGTCGGAAGGCAGGGAAGACCAGAAAGCGACAGCCTTGTCCCAATCAGGTCCTTGCGGAGCCAGCGGCCGGCCTTTGAGGTAATTGAAGGTCGTCTGGTCAGGCGCAATCAATCCCGCACGGGCACCGGCCTCAATCGACATGTTGCAGATCGTCATGCGGCCTTCCATGCTCAAGGAGCGTATCGCTTCGCCCGCATATTCGATGACATAGCCTGTGCCGCCCGCCGTGCCGATTTTTCCAATGACGGCCAGGATGATGTCCTTCGCCGTTACGCCGGCAGGGGCAGCGCCCTCAACGGTGATGCGCATGCTTTTTGCGGGTTTCTGAATCAGGCTTTGGGTTGCCAGCACATGTTCAACTTCCGATGTGCCTATGCCGAAGGCCAGGGCGCCAAAGGCGCCGTGTGTTGCTGTGTGCGAGTCACCGCAGACGATGGTCATGCCGGGCTGGGTAAGACCCTGTTCGGGGCCGATGATGTGGACGATGCCCTGGCGCTTGTCATTCATGCTGAAATACGGCACGCCGAAATCGCGGCAGTTTTGTTCCAGCGTTTCCACCTGAATACGGCTGTCTTCCTCCTGGATTCCCTTGGAACGGTCCGTGGTCGGCACATTGTGGTCGGCGACGGCCAGCGTGGCCTCGGGCCGGTGGACACGGCGGCCGGCCAGGCGCAGCCCTTCAAAAGCCTGCGGGGAGGTGACCTCGTGAACAAGATGCCGGTCGATATAAATCAGGCAGGTCCCATCATCGGCCTGATGGACAACGTGATTTTGCCATATTTTTTCAAACAGGGTGCGGGCGGCGGTCATGTCAAAGTTCCGGGGGTTGGTTGAGTTTCTCGATTAATCTCATGCGTCCGGTGAGCCTAGGCAAGTTTTTTCATGAATTCAAGAGGTTCCTGTCCTGCCTATAGGGCCTATCCCATTGATTTGTTTATAAAAATAAATGTTGCCTGCAAGGCGCCCCGTTAATATTTCGGAAATAGGTTGTTTTGTATAATCAATCCGACGGCGTGAATTGTGCGCCGCAAAAGCAAAGAACGGATGCAAATGGCATTTCAGAGCTATAACGCCACGGGACATGAGGAAGAAGTCAGCGCGGCCTTTATGCGCAATCACCGCGGAGCCGTCTGTATAGCTTTCGCTGATCCGCTTTATGTGCGGGCTGAAAAAATTATTGTCGATCCGGCAAACGGCGATATTCATGCGGTCGTTTACGAGGCGTCGCATTTTCTCGGTCGCGTGTCGGAAGGCATGATGCATTCGTTTACAGAGAACGAAAAGGTTTTGCTGACGGCCCTGCGGCCGGACGGCACTATATTTGAATTGGGAGCGCCGGTTCACATTAGAGAAGCAGTCGGCGCGTAGTTGATAAGAGAAAAAGGCGAGGCGAACAGGGTATTTCAATGACGCATGCAACATGGGGATTTTTTCACGGAGGACAGGTCGAGGTTGAAGGCGATCACGCGCTGTCTCATGAAATTCAGCGGGTCGCTGATAAGGCTGTACGTCCGCAGAGTTTCAGTTTGGGCGGAGCCGCCATGACGGTGGTCCTCCGGCCCGGTCCGAAATAGGTTATTTGATACAGGGAACATTAAGTGAGAACAGAAAGGGCGCGGACGAATTCCGCGCCTTTTTTTTGTGCTTCTTACGGCCACTTCACTTCGGGCGGCAGGGACATGAGGATTGCCTCGACATTGCCACCGGTCATAAGGCCGAAGCGCGTGCCGCGGTCGTACAGGAGATTGAATTCAGCGTAGCGGCCGCGCTTGAGCAGCTGTTTCTCGCGCTGTGCGTCGCTCCACTCCTCATTCATGTGACGGCGTACCAGAGCCGGGTATATCGCGGCGAACGTTTCGCCTACATCGCGGACAAAAGCAAGGTCGCTCTCCCACGAGCCTGAATCGAGATAGTCAAAGAATATGCCGCCGATTCCGCGCGGTTCCTGTCGGTGTTTGAGATAAAAATACTCATCGCACCATTTTTTATACTTCTCGTAGTAATCGGCGCCGTGCCGGCTGCAGCATGTTTTCAATGCGGCATGAAAATCCTGCGCGTCTTTCTCATCCGGTATCATTGGCGTGAGGTCAGCGCCGCCGCCGAACCAGCTTTTTGAGGTGACGATCATGCGGGTATTCATGTGAACGGCGGGCACCAGGGGCGAGCGCATATGCGCCACCAGTGAAATGCCCGCGGCCCAGAAAGCGCCGTCATTGCCATTGTCGCGCGCGCCCGGAATTTCCTTGCTAAACTCCTCGGAAAAGCGCCCGTGGACGGTGGAGATGTTCACGCCGACTTTTTCAAAGACACGGCCGCGCATGACCGACATCTCGCCACCACCGCCACCGGTGAAATCGCCGTCGTTCGGGCGTTCCCAGCCTTTGCGCTCAAAGCGTCCTGCGGGCAGGCCGCTATGGCGTGTGCCCTTGAGCTCATCTTCCAGCGCTTCGAAATCGCGGCATATCCGGTCGCGCAGGGCGCGGAACCATGCGGCGGCGATCTCCTTGCGCGCGCCGGTCATATCGGGATTGTCAGAGGATTTCAGGGCCTGTGACGGCAATGTCATGCAACCTTCTCTTTGATGGCGCCGCCGGTCTGGCGAAGGGCCTCGCCCGCCACCATGGCGGCCGCAGTCACGACATTTAGCGCCCGCCGTCCCGTCTGCAAAGGTATAATCAGCCGGGCATCAACCATACCGTGTACATCGTCGGGTACACCGCCGCTTTCGCGCCCGGCCAGAATAATATCATCCGGCGCAAAGGCAAAGGCCGTGTAAGGCAGCGCGCCCCGGGTGGTCAGGAGCACGAGGCGCTGGCGGCCCTTATATTGTTCGGTAAAGCGGGGCCATGAGTCATGGCGGCGGATATCGGCGCCCTCGACGTAATCCATGCCGCTGCGGCGGATCTTTTTGTCGTCCCAGACGAAGCCGCAGGGTTCGATCACATCCAGGCCTATGCCGAGGCAGGCACACAATCTGATGGCCGCGCCGGTGTTTTGCGGTATGTCCGGCTGATAAAGGGCGAGGCGGAGCATGCCTATTACATAAGCAAAGCAAATCCCTGTGGCAAGCCAAAACAAGCAAAACAAAAGGACTGGATATGAGGTCGCGCATGATCTAGAAATAAGGAATACGCGGTTTTATCTAAAAAGAGTTCCCGATGACAGCCAAAAACACGACAAGCGAAGCGGACGGCGAAACCCGCCGCGATTTCCTTTATCTGACGGCCGGGGCGCTGGGCGCCGTAGGCACGGGCATATTTTCCTGGCCTTTCATAGATTCCCTGAACCCAGCGGCCGATACGCTGGCCCTTTCGACGACCGATGTCGATCTGGGCCCGGTTCAGGAAGGGCAGGCCATCACGGTGGTCTGGCAGGGCAAGCCCGTCTTCATCCGTCACCGTACGTCGGCGGAGATCAAGGCGGCCGAGGACGTGGACGTCTCGACATTGCGCGACAAGCAGGCCGATGCCGACCGTGTCAAGAAGCCCGAATGGCTGGTTATGGTAGGAATCTGCACACATCTGGGGTGTGTGCCACTGGGACAGAAGATCGTGGACCCGCGCGGTGATTTCGGCGGCTGGTTCTGTCCTTGCCACGGCTCACATTACGATTCATCGGGCCGCATAAGAAAAGGCCCGGCCCCCAGAAACCTGGGCGTGCCCCCTTACACATTCACAAGCGACACGACCATCCGCATCGGATAAAAGCAGGAGTTTGACAGATGGCTTCCGGTAACCGCGTTCCCTTTAAAAACCCCGTCGTCGAGTGGATTGATTCCCGTCTTCCTGTCTTTACGCTGATGCAGAAGGAATACGGTGTTTTCCCGACACCGCGGAATTTCAATTATTTCTGGAATTTCGGCGCCATTGCCACGGTCATGCTGGTGCTGATGATCGTCACCGGCATCGTGCTGGCCATGCACTATACCCCGAATGCCGGTATGGCGTTCAACAGCGTCGAGCGCATCATGCGCGACGTCAACTGGGGCTGGATGATCCGCTATATGCACATGAACGGCGCGTCGTTCTTCTTTATCGCCGTCTACATCCATATCTTTCGCGGCATGTATTACGGATCATTTAAAAAGCCGCGGGAGCTTTTGTGGATTCTCGGTGTTGTGATCTTTCTGCTGATGATGGCGACGGCCTTTATGGGCTACACCTTGCCCTGGAGCCAGATGGGCGGCTGGGCGGCCACGGTTATTACCAACCTGTTTTCAGCCATTCCGCTTGTCGGGCCGAAACTGGTCACGCTGCTTTGGGGCGGATTCTCGGTCGACAATCCAACTCTGAACCGCTTTTTCTCGCTGCATTATCTTTTGCCTTTCGTGATTTTCGCGGTCGTCTTCCTCCATGTCTGGGCGCTTCACGTCAGCGGATCAAACAATCCATTGGGGATTGAACCCAAGAGCGCGCAGGACACGCTGCCCTTCCATCCTTATTACACGATGAAGGACACATTCGGGCTGGGCGTATTCCTGTTGGCCTATGTGGTGCTGACCTTCTGGGCGCCGAACGTCTTCGCCCACCCTGACCATTTTGTCGAGTTCGACCCGATGAAGACGCCGCCGCATATCGTGCCGGAATGGTACTTCCTGCCTTTCTACGCCATTCTGCGTTCGGTCACCTTCGATATCGGTATTCGCTTCACTTCAGTTGTTTTTGTGCCGGCCAAGCTGGGCGGTGTCATCGCCATGTTCGGGTCGGTGGGGCTGCTGTTCTTGCTGCCCTGGCTGGATACGCACCCGGTCCGCAGCGCGCGTTTTCGCCCGCTGTATAAGATGTTTCTCATGATACAGGTCGTATCGTTTGTACTGCTGGGATATGTCGGCATGGAAACGGCGGATGCCGTCCTTTTCTCCATCGGCTCATTTCATGTGCCGATGCTCTGGCTCGGCCAGCTCTGCACGGCTTATTATTTCGGTTATTTTATTGCTGTGCTGCCCTGGCTCTCCCGGAATGAAAACGCGCTGCCTCTGCCCAAAACCATAAGTGAAGCGGTGCTCGCTCAAGAAGGAAAGAAGTGATGTCGAAAAAAATCATTCTTCTGACGGCTTTGGCGGCGATTCTTGCAGCGACGCCTTTGGTGAAGGCGATAGCGGAAGAGGGCGGTCACGCTGCGCCCGCACACCAGAACTGGTCGTTCGACGGGCCCTTCGGCACTTATGACCGCGCCGCGCTGCAGCGCGGATTCGAAGTGTACCGGCAGGTCTGCGCTTCCTGCCATTCCATGAATCTGGTGTCTTACCGTAACCTTACGGCGCTCGGTTATACCGAAGGTCAGATCAAGACCGTGGCGGCGGAATACATGGTCACGGATGGCCCCAACGACGAGGGGGAGATGTTCGAGCGGCCAGCCCGGCCCAGCGATCATCTCAAGGCGCCCTTTCCGAACAAGAAAGCGTCCATGGCTGCCAATAACGGCGCGTATCCGCCGGACCTGTCGCTGATCTCTAAGGCGCGGCACGGCGGCGCAGATTATATTTACGGTATCCTGACCGGTTACGCGGAGCCGCCGGCAGGCACGACTATTATGTCGGGTCAGCACTGGAATAAAACCATGCCGGGCCATATCATCGCTATGCCGCCGCCGCTGGCGGACGGCCAGGTCTCGTATGAGGACGGTACGCCGGGTACGGTCGACCAGTATGCCCGCGACGTGGCGCAGTTCCTGACCTGGGCGTCGGAACCCAGTATGGAAGTTCGCAAGCAGACCGGCACCAAAGCCTTCATTTTCATTCTGGTGTTCACGCTGGTCATGTACGCTATCAAGAAAAAAGTATGGGGTAACGTTCACTAAAACGTTAAGCTGGGGGGACAAGGCCATCGCAAAGGCAAAGACGGCACATAGCGGCGAAGAAGACATTCACCAAAAAGCCCGCGAATTTTATATCAAGGCAAAAATCTATCGTTTTTGCGCCCTTTTTTTCGCTCTGACGGGGCTGGCCGTCTTTTTCGTTCTTTATTTTAAAAATGTCGAAGGGCATACGCTGGAGTCCTTCAAAGATCTTTCTTTTCTGGGCATCGTTATACTGCCCTTTCTTCCGGCCGTGGTGCTGGCCTGGCTCTCGGCGCGGATGAAAGGCCACTTTATCAGCTTGGCCGAGTCGGACAATGTCGGCAAATCAGATAAAAAGAAGTCCTGATGCGCGACAGCAGGCAGGAGATCCTCCATTTCTGGTTTGAAGAAACGGAGCCCTCTCTCTGGTTTCAGCAGAACGAACAGTTCGACAGTCTGGTACGCGACAGGTTCCAGATGACATGGAATATGGCCCGTGAAGGGCTGTGCGATTCATGGAACCGCGATGCCGATGGTTGCCTGGCGCTGTGTATTATCCTGGATCAGTTTCCCCGTAACATGTTCAGAGGCCGGCCAGAGGCATTCTCGACCGATAAAAAAGCACTCCTGATCGCCAAGTACGCCGTTTCCAAGGGCTTTGATCAGGTTCTGCCGCCGGTTCGCCGCCGGTTCATCTATCTGACCTACGAGCATAGCGAGCTTCTCTCCGACCAGAAAAAGGCGGTTGAGCTTTTCTCGAAAATGAAGAAGGACGATCCGATGGGGTATGAGTACGCCCAGCGCCATTTTCGTGTTATCGAAAAATTCGGACGTTTTCCGCACCGCAATGCCGTTTTAGGCCGGGAAAACACGCCTGAGGAGCAAGAGTATCTTGCTCAACCCGGGGCAGGGTTCTAATATTTACGGATAGTTTTTGCTGGCGTAGCGGCGTAGGAGTGCCCTTACTTGATTCATCATCTGAGCCCCACATATGTTCTGATTAATATCATAGGCGGTGTGGCGCTGATGATCTGGAGCCTCAAGCTCATCCGGTTGGGCGCCACGCGTGGTTTTGGTGCGGGTCTTAACCGCGCCCTTGCTATCAGCACACGTAACCGCATCCTGGCACTTCTGGTCGGTGCTTTTGTAACAACTCTGCTTCAAAGCTCGATGGCGACGATCATGATCGTCGCCTCTTTTGCCGGGCAGGCTATGATCGGTACGAGCTCGGCGCTGGCGCTGGTGCTGGGCGCAGATGTCGGCACGACTCTGGTGGCGCAACTGCTGACCTTTGATCTTTCCCTGATAGCGCCGGTCTGCATCATCGCCGGCGTGTTCATGTTTGGCCGTGAGGGCCGGCTGAAAAATGTCGGCCGCATACTGATCGGTCTGGGGCTGATCCTTGTTTCCCTGCGGTGGATCAGCGAATCCGCGATCCCGATCAAGTCGTCGGAAACGCTGCCGCTGGTGCTCAGCCCGCTTCAGGACGACAATATTCTGGCGCTCTTCGTGGCATCGGCCATGACCTGGCTGATGCATTCTTCGCTGGCTTCGGTGCTTTTGCTGATGTCGCTGGTCTCAAATGGCGTCCTGCCGATCAAGCTGGGTCTGGTTATGGTGCTCGGCGTTAACCTTGGCGGCACGATAGCGCCCCTCGTCTCGACCTTTCGTGACGCGCCAGCGGCTACGCGCATTCCCGCGGGCAACATGCTCATGCGTGTGGTCGGCGTCTTCGCCGTGCTGCCGTTCCTGGACACGCTTGAACCTTTACTGGCCAGTTTCTCGGGCGAGACCGGGCGCCAATTGGTCAATTTCCACATGGCTTTCAATATTGGCATGGCGCTGGCCTTCATGCCGCTGACCGGTGTCGTTGCCGATGTCTGCACCCGTTTCATCCCGGACCGTCACAACCCCGACGATCCCTCGAAACCGCGTTATCTGAGCGAGAAGGAAATTGACACGCCAGCCATCGCTTTGGCATCGGCTTCGCGTGAAACGCTGCGTATGGCCGACGTGTTGCAGGCGATGCTTGAGGATACGATTAAGGCGTTCAAGACGAATGACGAAAAATTCATTCACGGCATACAGGACAAAGACGACATCATTGACAAGCTTTATGAATCGCTCAAGCGCTATATGGCGCGTCTGAACCAGGAATATATGGACAAGGGCGACGCCCAGCGTTATGTGCAGGTTCTTACTTTCGCCACCAATCTGGAGCATGCGGGCGACATTATTGACAAGAACCTCATGCCTTTGGCCCTGAAGAAGATCAGGAATCAGGGTCAGTTCTCGCAAAAAGGTTTTCAGGAGATTGAACTGATTCACAGCAGGGTTATGGACAGTGTAAAGCTGGCCCAGAATGTCTTTATCTCTGGCGACCTCAATCTTGCCCGCAAGCTGGTCGAGGACAAGGAGAGTCTGCGTAAGGCGGAACTTGAAGCCTCCACCAACCATATCGACCGCTTGCGCGAAGGTGTGCCGGAATCGATTGCCACTACATCGCTGCATCTTGACATCATCCGCGATTACCGGCGGATCAACAGCTACGTGAGCACGGTGGCTTTTCCTCTGCTGGAGGAAAAAGGTCATCTGGTATCCTCCCGGCTGCATCCGAAAGAAGCATAACTCTTTGTTTTCAGAGTTACAGGATGTGCCGAAGACAATGGACTTGGGCCGGGGAACGGTATTAAATAGCAGAAAATTGCGATATTCAAAGGGAGAAAGCCGATGGCGCAGATGTCAGGCCGTAGCGTTAATGCAGTAAAGGAGTCTCATATGGCGAATACCGAGACACGAAAGATTTTGTCGGCCCTGGGCCTTGAACAGAAAAATCTTCTCAGCGGTGATCTGATATCCCGCTCGCCGGTCGATGGCGATGTTCTGGGCAGCCTGAGCCAGCATGGTGCCGCCGATGTGGCGACAGCGGTGACGCGCGCGCAGGAGGCATTCACGGAATGGCGTCAGGTGCCGGCTCCCGTGCGTGGTGAGTTTGTCCGGCTCCTGGGCGAGGAGTTGCGCCACGCCAAGGAAGATCTGGGCCGGCTGGTCACTCTCGAATGCGGAAAAATCCTTTCCGAAGGGCGCGGCGAGGTTCAGGAGATGATCGATATATGCGATTTCGCCGTCGGTCTTTCGCGGCAGCTCTACGGTCTGACCATCCAGTCGGAGCGCCCGGGCCACCATATGCGCGAAATCTGGCATCCGCTGGGGCCTGTGGCGGTAATCACAGCCTTCAACTTTCCGGTGGCCGTCTGGGCGTGGAATGCGGCGCTGGCTTTTGTCTGTGGCGATCCGGTGATTTGGAAGCCGTCCGAAAAGACGCCGCTGACCGCACTGGCCTGTCAGGCCATTTTTGAAAAGGCAGCGCAGAAATTCAGTAACGCCGGCCACAGTATTCCGGAGTTTCTTTCGCAGGTATTGATCGGCGGCCGGGCCGTGGGTCAGGCATTGGTCAGTCATCAGGGCGTGCCGCTGGTCAGTGCGACGGGCAGCGTTCCGATGGGACGCGCTGTGGCGGAGCAGGTTTCCGCGCGGCTGGGCCGCAGCCTGCTGGAGCTGGGCGGAAACAACGCCATGGTTGTAACGCCTTCGGCCGATCTTGAAATGGCGGTGCGCGCCATCCTGTTCGGCGCCGTCGGAACGGCGGGGCAGCGTTGCACGAGCCTGCGGCGCCTCATCGTTCATGATGATGTTCACGGCAAACTGATCAAGAGCCTGACCAAGGCTTATAAGGCGATCCGCGTGGGCAACCCTCTGGCACCGGAAACACTGGTCGGGCCCCTGATCGACAAGGCGTCGTTTGATGCCATGCAAAAAGCGCTAAACCAGGCGAAAACCGAAGGAGGAAAAATCCTGACGGGCGGCGAGCGTATCGAGGAAAATGGTTTGAGCGGCGGCTATTACGTTCATCCGGCGCTGGTCGTCATGCCGGAGCAGACGGATATTGTACGCCATGAAACCTTCGCACCGATCCTGTATGTCATGAAATACAGTAATCTCGATGAGGCGATCATGCTGAACAATGACGTGCCGCAGGGCCTTTCTTCCTGCATCTTCACGACCGATGTGCGCGAGGCGGAAAAATTCCTGTCCGCCACGGGCAGCGACTGCGGCATTGCCAACGTCAATATTGGCACGAGTGGCGCGGAAATTGGCGGCGCGTTCGGCGGTGAAAAGGAGACGGGCGGTGGCCGGGAAAGCGGCTCCGACTCATGGAAAGCCTATATGAGGCGGCAGACTCAGACGGTCAATTATTCCTCGGCGCTGCCGCTGGCGCAGGGTGTCGTCTTCGACATTTAAGGAGTGAAAAGTCCATTGCATTTTAACTATTTTTCAGCGGGCGTTAATACTTTAGCGCCTACAATGGTAGTTAGAATTACGGTTCCTCCTCACACGTAAAAACACTGCTTTTCAACCGCCTTTCCCGGCGGTTGTTTTTTTGTGATCTGCAACGCGCTGTAAACGCTTGCTTTATTTGCTTAAATCTTTGTTAACATAAATCATTCATGATCAGAAAATGTGCTGCGATATCCTGATTTTTCTGGTGAGGGAGTGACACCGGCCTATTAACAAGGCCGGGCGTTTTTTTATAATGGACTCGAGAATCATCATCGCGAAAGGGGGTTAAAACGGGGACATTATCCCGTGCACCAGCAGGAAAGCGCACTTGGTTTTTTATACATTGAAAAAACACAAGCATATTAAGGAGTCTGCAAAATGCCTTTTAGCCGTGAACAGTCTTCAGCACAATCAGGTCGCCTGGAAGCATTGCGCACAAGACACGCCACTCTGGCGCGCAGAATCGAAGAGGAAGAAAAGCACCCTTCTACCGGCAGCCCTTTTATCCGTCGCATGAAAATCGAAAAATTGCGATTGCGGGATGAGATTAACCTTCAGGAAAGTCGGGCCTGATAACGGCCGGCCTTCGTTAACAAAAAAGCGGCCCCTGAGGGCCGCTTTTGATTTTCTGCGGGAAGGTTGCGGCGGTTAAAGACCGCCGGAGCCCTTGCCCAGGAAATTAGAGAAATCGAATCCGGAGATTTCCTGCGAGCGGCTTTCTTTTTCAGGCTGCGGAGCGGCATCCTGCGCGGCTTTTTCCTTGATGGCGCGGATTTCCTCGTCGTTCTTTCCTTGTGCCTTCAGGCCCTTGCGGGAAGCGGCTTCCAGTTCGGCATAGGTGCACAGGCCCAGATCGACCGGGTGACGCGGCTTTATGCTCTGGCCGCCGGGATGGGTGCGGTCGCGCACTGAATGAATGGTCGGCTTGGTCGTGCCGATCAGGCGGCAGATTTGCGCGTCCGAGATTTCCGAATTGTGTTTGAGAAGGAAAGCGATCGCATCCGGCTTGTCGCTGCGCTTGGAGACGGGTGTATATTTCGGTCCGCGCGAGCGGATCTTGACGGAGGGCAGATCGCTGCGCGCCAGTTTCATCCGGGTGCCGGTATCGGCCGATGCCTTGTCGATCTCATCCTGCGTGATTTCGCCGTGCTCCAGCGGATTGCGGCCGACGAGACCGCGGCCGACTTCCTCATCCGCCAGCGCCTGAACCTCGATCGGATGCAGGCCGGTAAAATCGCCAATCTGCTCGAATGTCAGAGCTGTGTTCTCCACCAGCCAAACGGCGGTGGCTTTGGGCATCAGAAGCCCTTCGACTTCAACTTGTTTTGCGCACATGGTTTCTTCTCCTTTTGGCCCCTTGGGGGTTAATAAATTTCTGCTGTCGCGATCCTCTTATGTGTTCCGTGGATCAACGGTCGAAAGCCTATCAAGCTGTCGGGAGTAGCAGGAATATATAGGTTTTTGGGGCAAAATCCAGAAAAATCAGACCATTTTCAGAATAATTTTGCCGATATGGTCGCCCTTTTCCAGGGCCCTGTGGGCGTCCGCCGCCCGCGACAGGGGGAAAGTTTTGAAGATGACGGGCCGGATCAGGCCTTTTTTGACCAGGGGCCAGATATACCGGGATATACCCCGTGCCAGCGCCGCCTTCTCCTTGAGCGGCCGGGCCCGCAGGGTGGAGCCGGTAAGAACCAGCCTTTTTTTCATGAGGGCGGGCAGGTCGATTTCCGCCCTGGCGCCGGTCAGATAGGCAATGCTCACATGGCGGCCGCCGGGTGCCAGAAGTGACAGGCTGCGGGCAACATAGCTGCCGCCGACCATGTCGAGCACCAGATCGATGCCGTCGGAGCCACAGGCGGCCTCGATTTCGCGGACGAAATCATGGGTCTTGTAATTGATGGCCAGGTCGGCGCCCAGACTGAGGCAGGCGGCACATTTACGGGCGCTGCCTGCCGTGACGATCACATATGCGCCGGCAGCCACCGCCATCTGGATCGCCAGCGTGCCGATGCCCGAGGCCCCGCCGTGGATCAGGACAATTTCATCTTGTCTCAGCCCTCCCACCAGGAACAGATTGTTCCAGATTGTAAACAGGCCTTCGGGCAGAGCGGCGGCTTCGGTTATTTTCAGGCCGCGCGGCAAAGGCAGGCATTGTCCGGCCGGGGCGACGGCAAATTCGGCATAACCGCCTCCGGCCAGAAGAGCGCAGACGCGGTCGCCCTTTTTCCAGGCGGCAGACCGGCTTTCCACAACCACGCCCGCAACCTCCAGTCCGGGAATGTCGGTGATGCCGGGCGGCGGCGGGTAATGGCCCCGGCGCTGCAGGATGTCCGGGCGGTTAATTCCGGCGGCATGAACGCGGATCAGGACTTCGTTCCGGCCAGGCCGGGGCAGGGGTCGGCGTGTGGGATGCAGGGCTTTGCCCTTAATTTCCACTGCCCGCATCATTTGTTGCCTTTCGGACTTCATCCGCTTAATCTTGAGCGTATTCCGGTCATAAGACAAGACATGTAAAGGTCAAAATGCTCGACCCCGAAAACGAGCCGCTGAATCAGCCCAAAAAGCTTAAATCCCTGGATAAAATGTCGATCCAGGAGTTGGAGCAATACATACAGGATATGAAAGACGAGATCGCCCGGGTCGAGCAGGAAATCAAGAAGAAAAAGGCCCATCGGGATGCCGTGTCTTCCATTTTCAAATCATGAGTTTTCAAAATGCGTATTGAAGAAGATATCAAGCTTGATTTCAAAGATGTCCTGATTCGGCCCAAGCGTTCCACACTGGCCAGCCGGCGCGAAGTCGATCTCAAGCGTCAGTTTGTATTTCGCTGGAGCCCGCAGATCTTCGACGGCGTTCCCATCATTGCCGCGAACATGGACGGCGTCGGTACGATGGCCATGGCGCAGACTTTCGCCGGAACCGGCCAGGGTATGACAGTAGCTATGCATAAACACTATTCGCTCGACCGGATTCTCGATCTTTATAAAAAAGGCGGCGGCAAGGATGTCTGGTTCAGCATCGGCGTCACGGAAGCGGATGAAGAAAAGCTGGCGGCCTTTGTCGGCAAATACGGCAAGGCTCCTGACCGTCTCTGCATTGATGTCGCCAACGGCTATTCTGAGCCATTCGTTGATTTCGTGAAAAAGATGCGCGACCGCCTGCCGGAAACCGTCATTATGGCGGGCAATGTCGTGACCGGCGAAATGGTTGAACAGCTTGTTCTCAACGGCGCCGACGTGGTCAAGGTTGGCATCGGCCCGGGCAGCGTCTGCACCACGCGCAAGATGACCGGTGTTGGTTATCCGCAGCTGTCGGCGGTGATCGAGTGCGCGGATGCCGCGCATGGGTTAAAAGGGCTGGTCTGTTCCGACGGCGGCTGCACAGTGCCCGGCGACCTTGCCAAGGCCTTCGGCGGCGGCGCGGATTTTGTCATGCTGGGCGGCATGCTGGCCGGCCATGATCAGTGTGAGGCGGATGTCGTGCAGGAAGCGGACGGAAAAAAATACGTGACCTTCTACGGCATGAGCAGCACAACCGCGATGGAAAAACACGCAGGCGGTGTGGCGGAATACCGCGCCAGCGAAGGCAAGACGGTCAGAGTGCCCTACCGCGGCGATGTGGCGCCCACGATACAGGACATATTGGGCGGTCTGCGTTCCGCCTGCACCTATGTCGGAGCCGTGCGCCTGAAGGAATTGTCCAAGCGGACGACCTTCATACGCGTGACACAGCAGTTGAATACGGTATTTGGCAGCGGTTAAAAGCTTGCGAAACCGCGCCTGGCGGGGTATTGTAGGACAAATTCATCCCCCCAAAATCATGAGGAGCCTCTATGGACGAAATCCAGCAAAGACTGCGTACCGCTACTGACAATTGCATCAGTTGCCATGACGCTTGGCGAAAAAACCAGAAAGACAGCGCAGCCCGCGAGGGACTTATCGAGGCTGTTCATGAGCTGCGCAAGGTTGCCGCACGTCTGGAGATTGATATCGCCATCAACGAGCGTGACGAAATGGCGGCCCGCCCGATCCCGATTCCTCCGCACCGCGCCTCGCGCAAGGGCGGCAACGGTGACGGTCCCATAATGGACGACAATATCGGCAATGCAGCCGATAGCGGCGGCAACGCCTATCAGGGCCGCAGCCAGGGGGGCGGCGGTGGCGGCGGTTATGGCGGCGGCGGTCATCGCGGCGGCCAGGGCGGCGGACGTCGTCGTCTGGGCACCGGTGGCGGCGGTGGACAGGGCGGTGGCGGCAACCACCAGAAATCCGAAGGCTGAAAGCAGTCCAAAAAGTTTAAAACCAGGGCCCCGTCCGGGACCCTGGTTTTTTTATTATGTTTTTTTGTTTGTTTTTTAGGCCGGACCGTCGGGCTTGAGCTTCGGGACGCCGAGTATAATAACGCCGTTAAATCGCGCGCGGGTACCTTCAGAAAGGCCGGCGTCGGAAAGCACTGCCGAGGGGTCGCGCGCTCCTGCCGGCGTCTCATGACCGACTTCGTGCGCCAGGATGTCGGTTATTCCCTGGTCCAGGATTTCAAAGATTTTTCTGAGTCGGTCGGGATCGGCTCCTGCGAACTCATCAAAAAGAAACATAACACCGGTTCCCTTGCCGAAAATCCCGGCGAGGTCTCCGGCAAACTTAAATCCATCCGGATCTCCGATTATAGAAGGGTCAATCGCACCGGCAGGTTTTTTTACGTCTCCGTTATCTCCACTCATATCTTCT
>JANWLB010000021.1 GCA_025451095.1 Alphaproteobacteria bacterium | reverse complement strand
CGTTATAGCCATTGACCAGCACCATGTCTTTCAGCCGGTCGACCAGATGCAGATAGCCGTCCTCGTCGAGATAGCCGATATCTCCGGTATGGAGGCGGCCGTTGCGGACGGTTTCGGCTGTGGCCTCCGGCTTTTTGTAATACCCCTTCATGAGTTGCGGGCCGCTGATGCATATCTCGCCTTTCTCACCGGGCGGCAGGGCCGTTATGCCATCCTCCAGGCTGACGATCTCGATCAGCGTGCCGGGCAGGGGCAGGCCGACAGTGCCAACCTTGATGTTGCCCTGCGGCGGGTTAGAGGTCGCTACGGGCGAAACTTCGGTCAGGCCATAGGCTTCGCCGACACGAGCGCCGGTTTTTTCCTCATAGGCGCGCTTGACGTCGCCGGGCAGAGGTGCGCCGCCGGACATACAGAATTTGATGCAGGACAGGTCGAGCTCTGCTTCGTCGGGCGCGCTGGCCAGGGCGTTGTATATGGAGGGCACGGCCGGAAAAAAGCCCGGCTGTTTGCGTTTGAGGACAGGGATCAGTGTTTTCAGGTCGAAGCGCGGAAGGATCGTAACCTCCATGCCGAACCAGAAAGACAGGTTCATGACAATAGTCATGGCAAAAACATGAAAAAGCGGCAGGACGCCGATTTGTCGATCTTTCCCCGGTACGGCGAGGTCGCCATACCACAGGGCCGTCTGCAAGGTATTCACATACAGGTTGGCATGGGTAAGCATGGCGCCCTTGGGAACGCCTGTGGTGCCGCCTGTATATTGCAGGACAGCGACATCGTCGTCCGGATTGACGGCGCAATGTTTGTAGGCGCCGTCATTGCTGATCAGATCCTCATAGCGGATCAGGGAATCGTTTGAAGGAAGTGCTGCGATTTTATCCAGCCCGGGGCAAAGTTTTCCAATCGGGCAGACGATCAGTTTTTTGACGCCTGTGGTTTGCAAAAGCGCCTGCGCCTTTTCCATCAGCGGCTCGGTATCCAGCGTGACCAGAAAAGACGTCTCGCTGTCCTGCGCCTGTCCGGCCAGCTCGCGCGCGGCGTAAAGCGGATTATAATTCACCACGATCCCGCCGGCTTTCAGGATGCCGTAATGAAACGCGATGCTGTAATGGGTGTTGGGCATGAACAGACCGACCTTGACGTCGCGGCCGACGCCGATTTTCTGCAGCCCGGCGGCGATCCTGTCAATCAGCAGGCCGAGAGCTTCATAGGTCAGGCTCAAATCCTCGAAGGCGATTGCCGGGCGATCGGCGAAGCGGGCGACGGCGTCGTCCAGAATTTTATAGACCGGCGCTGTTTCCAGCGGCACATCCCATGCCAGCCCCGCCGGGTAGGATTTTTCCCAAACGTGAGGTCTCTGGCTTTGCGCGGGCGCAGAAGCGCGGACAGCGGCGGCGGCTTTGGACATGACGGTCTTCTCTCCCTTAAAGAGGTTTCCTGTGCGGATTTTTTGTATTTCGCTGAAAATAGCAGGTTTAAGGCCGGGGGCTCAAGCCTTCCCGGCATGAAATAAGGGGTGATTTTTCAGCAGGATTTAGGCTTTTTTGTCAAACAGCCGCAGAAGATCGTCATCCATTTCCGAGGACGTTTTGATGACGCTCAGGCTGGCTTTATAGGCGGTCTTGGCCAGGCTGATATTTACGGCTTCTTCGCCCAGATCGACGTTAGGCACACCGATCAGGCCCTCCTCGTCCGCAAAGGGCGAGTCGGGATCGTAGGCGGGCACAAAAGCCGGGCTTTTGGGAACAAAATCAGCCCGCACGCCCGCCGTCTCGCCGTTTACCGTAACCGCAGTCTGTTGTGTCTGGATCGGTGTGTAGGGCGCGTTGTCGGGATCGCTCAAAGAGCCCGCGGTCGTCAGGTTGGCAATGTTGGAAGCGCTTGCCTCGATCTTGCGTGAGGAGGCAAACAGGCCGGACAGGGCAGTCTGTATGGCGCTTATCATCTTTTTAAGGTATCATGGCCAGATTAAGATTGCCTGAAAAATTCTTCAAATTTTCAATGATTTCACGGCAGGAGCCTGTCATGCGGACCATCGCTTCCCTCGGAATTTTTTGTTTCTTTGCAATAGCTTGCTTTGCCGCCGTACCGGCCCGGGCGGAACCCAAGCCCTGGATATGGAGCTGGTGGGAAAGCCATTGGGACAACCTGGATTTTGAGCCCTATCTGGACGACGCCAAGCATCCCCATAATAGCCAGTGGAAGGATGATAAATGGCGGCCCGAGGACTGGGTGGCGCAGCGTGAAAGTCAGAGCGAGCTGATCCGCGGCTTCTACACGGCGGACATCCTGCGTAGCCAGTATATCGATGACGATGTACCCGTGCTGGAGGTCGGCCCTGCCTTTTATATGCTGGGCGGCCAGGACAAACGCCGCGTGGCTGAAACGATTGATGCCGCCTATCAGGTGACCTCAAGCCGCGTGAATGGAATCTTCATGCTGTATGACTGGAAAACCCATAAGGCTGTTGGAGTCTACACCCAGAACGGCCTGCAGCTTCAATAATTCCGCGGTTCGCTTAACTGCAAAAACTCGGTATGAGGGACTTAAGGACTGCAGCCGAGAATGCTGACCTTGCGAAGTTCGTCGAGAGATTCGATTTTTCCGCCACGCAGCGTTGTTCCCAGCCCCAGGATCAGTTCCACGCCCAGCTCCCGGGCGGTGGCTTTCAGAATATCCTCGACGACACGCAGGTCTATATTCTCATCGGTTGTGATGTGCTGCAGGCCGGAAGGGCCCCCGGTGGCGGTAAAACCATGTCCGGCGCGTGCCGCGCAGTTTTTGAAAACAGTGGCCAGCGTAAGACTTGAAGGCGGGGTGCCCTCGGCAACGCCGATCATGTAGTCCCGATTCCTCAGAAGCTGTCGGATTTGTGTTTTCTCGGTCATGAATCTTTTCTCTCCTGATAGGCCGATTTTTTTGAACGTCCCACCTTATAAATAGTTATGAAAAAAATCAATCTTTTTTCTAGAGCTGTTCGGGCGCAAGGGCGCGTTCTTTGTTTTTCAGGCGCTCCCGCCAAAGGATGAACAGGTTGCTGGCAATGATAATGGAGGTGCCGGCCAGCGCCGGGAGTGCGGGCAGATCTTGCCAGAACAGCCAGCCAAACAGCGTGGCCCAGATGATGGCTGTGTAGGTTACGGGACTGAGCAGCGAGGCCTCGGCCCAGCGGAAGGCCTGCGTTTTGAGAATGAGCTGGATTCCGCCAGCGATGCCCGCGCCCAGAAGCGGCAGCCAGGCATCGGGGTGCGGCGCATGGCCGCGAAAGAGCATATAGATACCCGAAGCGACAAGGCCGAAGGACAGAAAATAGAAAACAGTGGTCAGGGCGTCTTCGGTTCGCCCAAGATTGCGCAGAAAAATATCGACCGTACCGGTGCTCAGGGCGGAGATCAGCGCAATAACCACGCCCCATCCTGCCACGCTGATTCCTGTCGGGTGCGCGATCAGCAGCACGCCGGAAAAACCTATGATGATGGCGCCCCAGCGCCAGGGACCGACTTGTTCCTTGAGTACAAGGGCGGACAGAATGGTGGTTACAAGCGGTGTGACGAAAAGAATGGCCGTGACTTCCGCCATCGGCAGAAGCGAATAAGCCCATATAACGGTCAGTATGCCGACATTACCGGCGGCCGAGCGTCCCAGATGCCCCTTGAAGCGCGACGTTCTGAAGATGTTGCGCCGGCCTGTCAGAAAGCCATAAAGGAGGAGCAGCGGCAAAGCGACCAGCCCGCGATAGAAGACGATCTCGGCAGGATCGTGGTATATGGCGGCTTTCTTGGCGAAGGCGTTCATGACCACGATGAAGAAGGTGGCCAGCGCGAATAGCAAAACGCCCTGAAGGGGTCTGTCGGCTCGGGGGTCTTTTGCAATCGCCGGGGGCGCGGTGCTCATGGCCCCATTGAATCAGTTTTTGCTTTTATCGACCAGCCTGTTTTTGGCGATCCAGGGCATCATGGCGCGCAGGGCGCCACCGACCTTCTCGATCGGATGCTCGGCGTGAGCGCGTCGCATGGCTTTGAACTGCGTCTGCCCCGTCTTGTTTTCCTGCATCCAGTCGCGTGCGAATTTGCCTGACTGGATGTCGGTCAAAACGCGTTTCATCTCGGCCTTCGTGGCGTCTGTGATAATGCGCGGCCCGGTAACGTAGTCGCCATATTCAGCCGTGTTGGATACGGAATAGCGCATATTGGCCAGCCCGCCTTCATACAGAAGGTCGACAATCAGCTTGGTTTCGTGCAGGCACTCGAAATAAGCCATCTCCGGCGAATAACCCGCCTCGACCAGCGTGTCGAATCCCGCTTGAATCAAATGAGAAAGGCCGCCGCACAGAACGACCTGCTCGCCAAAAAGATCGGTTTCGCATTCCTCGCGGAAATTGGTTTCAATCACGCCGGACCGTCCTCCGCCCACGGCGCTGGCATAGGAAAGCGCGATGTCGAAAGCCTTGCCAGAAGCGTTCTGGTGGACGGCGATCAGGCAGGGCACGCCGCCGCCTTTGGCGTATTCGGCGCGCACCGTATGGCCGGGGCCTTTGGGCGCGATCATGAACACGTCCAGATCCGCGCGGGGCTCGATCAGCTTGAAATGGATATTGAAGCCGTGGGCAAAGGCCAGCGCCGCGCCTTTTTTCATGTTATCGCGCAGATGGTCGCGGTAAAGATCGGCCTGCAGCTCGTCCGGCGTAAGAATCATGACGACATCGGCCCAGCGCGCGGCTTCGGCCGGGTCCATCACTTCAAGGCCGGCATTTTTCGCCTTTTCGATGGAGGGCGAGCCGGGGCGCAGCGCCACGCGAAGATCTTTCACGCCGCTGTCTTTCAGGTTCAGGGCGTGGGCGTGGCCCTGGCTTCCATAGCCGACAACGGCGACCTTCTTGCCCTTGATCAGGCTCTGGTCCGCATCCTTGTCGTAGTAGACCTTCAGCTTATTGCTGCTGGATTCAGAGGCAGGCTTCTTTTCTGCGTTTGTGGCTTTGCTCATTTTTTCTTCTCGCTAATATATTTTATTGATACATGGCCTTGCGGATGGCGTCCGTCAGTTTCAGAAAATCCTGGGCGTTGCCCAGGATCTCGTTGCCGGATTTGCCGTATACGGTATCGCCTGTGCGCACCTGATAAACAGAGGCTGTATAGCTCGCTTTCATGAAGCCAAAGCTCTCTTCAAAGATGCACTGATATTCCTGCTCGGTTTCCAGCCAGCCATCCAGCGTCACGGCTTTGAGCTTGACGTAGCGCATGTTCGGCCCTTCGGGCGAGTCTGCAAATTCCTTGTCCTTGATTTCCTTGATGGTCATGTTTTCAGGGAGGAGCGCCTGAACACCGGCGGCGCAGCCGCGGGCGAGTTTATCGTCGGCCTGCTCACGCGAGACGCAGGCGCTCAAAGTCAAGAGACAGAACAACGCAAGAAACAAACTCCTGAAAAGATTTTTCATGGCCTAGTCCTCTTCTCCAATAGCGCCCCTACCCCGCGAAATTGCGGCCACGCCGCTGCGGCTGACGTCGATGAGCCCCAGCGGCATCATCAGATCGACAAAGGCGTTGATTTTTTCCGATGTGCCTGTGATCTCGAATACAAACGATTCCAGCGTGCTGTCCACGACGCGGGCGCGGAAGATGTCCGCGATACGCAGCGCCTCGATGCGCCTGTCCTTTTTGCCGCAAACCTTGATCAGCGCCATTTCGCGCTCGACGCTCGGACCCTCGATGGTCAGATCGGAGACCTTGCGCACGGGCACCAGGCGGCCCAGCTGGCTTTTAATCTGTTCAATCACCGGCGGCGTGCCGGAACAGACCAGCGTGATGCGGGAAAGATGCTTTTTGTTGTCGACCTCGGCCACAGTCAGGCTGTCGATGTTATAGCCGCGGCCGGAAAACAGGCCCACGACCCGCGCCAGGACGCCCGGCTCGTTGTCCACCAGGACAGCCAGGGTGTGGCGGGCAACGGGCGCCTCTTTCGGGCCCGCACCATAGACGCTCTTTGAAGTGGCTGTGTTCGCTTTCATGGTTAATCCGGTTGTAAAGCCGGGGCGGGGTGCTGTCCAGTGCCTAAAACGGCTTTCCAAAAGCCTTTAGACCAGCTTTTTGCCCTCATCGTCGATGGCCCTGGCATCGGCGGCCAGGATCATTTCGTTATGAGCCGCGCCGGAAGGGATCATGGGGAAGCAGTTTTCCTTAGGATCGACCCGGACATCGACCACGGTAACGCGGTCGGTTTTCAGCATTTCCTTAATCGTCCGGTCGACATCGCCGGCCTTGTTGACCCGCATGCCGATGCCGCCATAGGCCTCGGCCAGTTTGACGAAATCGGGTAGAGCTTCGGAATAACTGTGTGAATAGCGCTCGCCGTGCAAAAGCTCCTGCCATTGGCGGACCATGCCCATCCACTCGTTGTTCAGGATAAAAACCTTGACCGGCAGCTTGAACTGAATCGCGGTGGACAGCTCCTGGATGTTCATCTGGATGCTGGCTTCGCCGGCGACGTCGATGACGAGCGCCCGGGGGTGTGCGATCTGCGCGCCGATAGCGGCGGGCAGGCCATAGCCCATGGTGCCCAGTCCGCCGCTGGTCAGCCAGCGGTTGGGCTTTTCAAAGCGCAGGAACTGCGCCGCCCACATCTGGTGTTGTCCCACTTCCGTAGAAATATAGACGTCACGCTTGTCTGCCTCGATATGCGTGCGCAGACGCTCCAGCGCAAATTGCGGCTTGATGACATCGCCGAGCTGACGGTAGTGCAGGCATTTCTTGCCGCGCCATTTTTCAATGCGACCCCACCATTTTTCCAGATCGGGCTTGCTGGCCTTGTATTTCTTTTCCTTCCAGACGTCGATCATCGCCTCCAGCGCCGCCGCGGCGTCTGCGATGATCGGAATATCCACATGAACATTCTTGTTGATAGAGCTGGGGTCGATGTCGACGTGGATTTTGCGGGAGCCGGGGGAGAAGGCGTTGACGCGGCCTGTGACGCGATCGTCAAAGCGCGCGCCGATACAGATCATGACGTCACAATAATACATGGCGTTGTTCGCCTCGAACGTGCCGTGCATACCCAGCATGCCAAGAAACTGGTCGTCGCTGGCCGGGTAGGCGCCCAGCCCCATCAGCGTGTTGGTGATGGGAAAGCCGGTCATCTGCACCAGCTCCTTAAGAAGTTTGGCGGCTCGGGGGCCGGCATTGATGACGCCGCCGCCTGTGTAGAAGATAGGCCGCTTGGCCTGAGCCATCAGGGCCACGGCCTTTTCGAGGGCCTGACGGTCCGGTGAAGTGCGCGGCCGATAAGTGCGGTGACGCGGCGCTTCCGGCTTTTTGTAAAGGCCGGGTGCGAACTGTATGTCCTTGGGAATGTCGATCACGACAGGTCCGGGCCGGCCCGTCTTGGCGACGTGGAACGCTTCATGAATTGCTTCGGCCAGTTTGTTCGGGTCTTTGACCAGGCAATTGTATTTGGTGCAGGGTCGTGTGATTCCCGTCGTGTCCGCTTCCTGGAACGCATCGTTGCCAATCAGGAAGGTGGGAACCTGTCCTGTGAGGCAGACAATGGGAATGGAATCCATAAGCGCATCGGTCAAACCTGTGACGGCGTTCGTGGCGCCGGGGCCGGACGTGACAAGGACGCATCCGACCTTGCCGGTGGAGCGCGCATAGCCCTCGGCGGCGTGGACGGCGGCCTGTTCATGGCGCACCAGGATATGGCGGATTTGCTTTTGCTGGAAGAGAGCGTCATAAATGGGCAGGACGGCGCCGCCCGGATAACCGAAAATCGTGTCGACCCCCTGGTCGATCAGCGCGCGGATGACAATCTCCGCCCCCGGCATCATGTCGGGATTTGTTGAATCTGCCGACAGGCTGCGGGCCTTCTTTTCCGGTTTTGCTTTCTTTTTGGTCACGCTCATCAGCGTAGGTCCTGTTCGTTAACGCACCTATAAAAAAGCCCGCTTCTGCTTTGCGAAGCGTGGCTTTTTTAATCTTTTCAACTAAACCGAAGCCTTTACGGCATCTGGCTCTGTCTTGTCGTTTTTAAGTTTCTACACCCTATTATCGCCTTTTGTCCGGCTCTTGAATCAGACAGTAGTTAGATTCATGCGCGGTGTAAACAAAAAAAATAATTAAATTACAAAAAACGAAATAAAATTATACTAATATTGTCGTGTTGTGACAGATTCCCAGATTATGACATTTTTAGCGGGTTTTGTTGTGCTGCGCAATAAAGCTAAGCGCAGAGCTGCCATGCAGAAAATAAAAAACCGTCCCGGGTCATAGCCCGGGACGGTGAAATCAGAGTGTTTCCGTCCGGCTTCTAACGAGGCCTCGGATGTGAACACGGACACGGCCGGGGAGAAGGAGAGGGGCTGGGGTTAATGGGGCCTCTGGGACCTTCTTTTGTAACGGCGTGGGTAAAAACTGAATCCAGTATCATCATTAATCTCCTTTTCAGTTAAGCAAAACGCATGTTTGGGCCGATTTTAAGCGGCGGCTTTTCCTCAGGCGGGGCGGCTTCCGGCGAGGGCGCATCGGGTACAGGTACCGGCGGTCCGGCTTCCACATTGGGGTCGGGCGGAATGTAGGGATAGTCTTTGTAGAAAGCCTGGTTTTTGTAAATCTGTGTCAGGAGGCGCAGCGACTCCGCCTGTATATCCTTCAGATCCAGCCTTTTTGCCTCGGCGTAGCTGTGCTTCAGGCACTCGCGTGAAAGGCCATATAGGACCTCAGACGAGGCCCCTTCCTGTTCCATGAGTCTGATGCCGGTTTCGGGCGATAAAGAATAAAGCTCCTGCGGAGCGCATTTGTTGCCGTAATTTCCGGCGCGGCGCCAGTCCCGGCTATAAGGCCGGACCCGGGACATCCAGGCGTTGCTGAGCGTGTTGCTCAGGGCATGAGACTGGCGCACGGTCTCGCGCAGGCAGTCGATCTGCCCCTGCCGGGACTGAAGATTGCGGACGCTGCACAGCGTGTTGAGTTTTTGCTGCTCCTCTTCCGGCGTGGCGGGTGGTGCGGCGGGTGTCGTGGCGGACAGCGCCGGAGCGGCGTTCAATGTGCCGGCAAGAAGAAGGGGCGCCATCAATGTGGCGACAGACCCCCGAGCGCGTTTGAAGGGCGACATAGTGTTCTTGTTCCTTTTCCCTGTGTTATTTTACGGGAATAACACGATAAATCCGGACGGAACAAGAAAAATATGAGCGGTTCTAGCCGGCGGCCTGCTCGCGCGCCTTGCGGACCTGTTTGGCGGCGATCTCGCGATCCTGTGGCGTGAGCAGCTTTTTGCGCAGGCGCAGGGATTGCGGTGTGACCTCGACCAGCTCGTCATCCGCGATCCAGGAGATCATATCCTCAAGGCTCATTTTCCGGGGCGGGACCAGGATGACGGCCTCATCGGCGCCGGAGGCGCGGACGTTGGTAAGCTTTTTGCCTTTCAGGACGTTGATCTCAAGGTCGTTGTCGCGGCTGTTTTCGCCGACGATCATGCCCTGATAGACCTTGTCGCCATGGCCGATGAACATCGTGCCGCGGTCCTGCAGGTTGAAAATCGCATAGGCGACGGCCTCACCTTTGTCGGTGGAGATCAGCACACCGTTGCGCCGCCCGGCGACCTCGCCCTTATAAGGGCCGTAGCTGTGGAACAGGCGGTTCATTACGCCGGTGCCGCGTGTATCGGTCAGGAACTGGGACTGGTAACCGATCAGGCCGCGCGAGGGGGCCACGAACACAATGCGGGTCTTTCCTGCGCCGGAGGGACGCATGTCTCTCAACTCACCTTTGCGCTGGGAGACTTTGTCAACGACGGTCCCGGAATAGTTTTCATCGACATCAACGATGACCTCTTCATAAGGCTCAAGCAGGGCGCCGGCCTCGTCCTTGCGGAAGATGACGCGCGGGCGGGAGACAGAAAGCTCGAACCCCTCGCGGCGCATCGTTTCGATCAGCACGCCCAGCTGTAATTCGCCGCGGCCCGCAACCTCGAACGAATCTCGACTGCCTGATTCGGTAACGCGGATGGCGACGTTGCTTTCGGCCTCGGCCATAAGACGTTCGCGGAGCATGGTGGAGGTCAGCTTGCGGCCCTCGGTGCCGGCCAGGGGCGAATCGTTAACCGTGATCGTTACGGCCATGGTCGGCGGATCAATCGGCGTGGCGGGCAGAGGCGCGCTGACTGAGGGGTCGGCAATGGTGTCGGCGACTGTCGCCTTTTCCATCCCCGCGACGCAGATAATGTCACCGGCGGTGACGGTATCGACCGTTATGCGGTTGATGCCGTCAAAGGTCAGAAGCTTGGTCAGACGGAAGGATTCGATCACGTTGCCGTCCAGGCTTAAGGCGCGCACGGCCATATTCATCTTCGCCTGTCCGGTATAGGCCTTGCCGGTCAGAACGCGGCCCAGATAGTTGTCGCGTTCCAGGATGCTGGCCAGCATGGAGAAAGGCTGGCTTGTGTCGACCTGCGGCGGCGGGACGTGATCGACGATCAGATCCATCAGCGGGTGCAGGTTTTCGCGCGGCCCATCCAGGCTTGTCGCGGCCCAGCCGTCGCGGCCCACGGCGTACAAAACGGGAAAATCCAGCTGCTCGTCGCTCGCCTCGAGCGCGACAAAAAGGTCAAAGATTTCGTCCAGCACTTCGTCCGGGCGCGCGTCGCCGCGATCGACCTTGTTGATGATAACGATGGGCCGGATGCCGCGCTTGAGCGCCTTGGTAAGGACGAACTTTGTCTGGGGCAGGGGCCCTTCCGCCGCATCGACCAGGAGAATCGCGCCATCAGCCATGGAGAGCACGCGCTCAACCTCGCCGCCAAAATCGGCGTGGCCGGGCGTGTCGATGATGTTAACCTTGATGCCTTTCCACTGCACCGCCGTGCACTTGGCCAGGATGGTGATGCCGCGCTCGCGCTCCAGGTCATTGGAGTCCATGACACGCTCGGCCACCTGCTGGTTGGCGCGGAACGAGCCGCTCTGCCGCAGGATGAAATCGATCAGGGTTGTCTTGCCATGGTCAACGTGGGCGATAATGGCAACATTACGGATAGCGGGCGCGTTACTCATAAGAATCCTGTATGTCTAAGCAAAAGGGCGTTCTATCTATCTTGAAACGGGCAAAAAAGCCAGAAAAATCGGAGTTTTATGGACAATGGGCGACCGTTGATTTGCCGGCCCGTATTCCGTACCCTTTTCCGGTATAAAATTCAAACATATATAACCGGGGAATCAGGGAGATTTCAGCATGGGCAGTCTTTTTGAAAATCCTTTGGGAACAGACGGTTTCGAGTTTCTTGAATATGCGGGCGATGCCAAGGTCCTCGACCAGTTGTTCCGCCAGTTCGGCTTCACAGCCGTGGCGCGGCATAAAAAGCGCGATCTGACGCTATACCGGCAGGGCCGGGTCAATTTTCTTCTCAATAATGAAAAATCAGGTCAGGGCGCCGCCTTCGCGGCCCAGCACAAAAGCGGTGGCGTCAACGCGATGGGATTCCGTGTCGGGGATGCGCAGGCGGCCTACAGAGGTGCGCTCAAACGCGGGGCGCAGCCGGCGGACGCAGCGGAGGCCGGCTTCCCCGCGATACAGACGCTGGGCGGCGCGGTGATTTACCTGATAGACGATCCCGGCTTTTATGACCGGGATTTTGATTTTACGGCGCCGGATAAATGGCCTGCTGGCGTGGGCCTGACCTATATCGACCATGTCACGCACAACACCCAGCGCGGCAACATGGACAAATGGGCGAAGTTTTATGAGGACGTCTTCAATTTCCGCGAAATCCGCTATTTCGACATTGAGGGCAAGCTGACCGGCCTGAAATCCCGGGCCATGACAAGTCCCTGCGGCAAGATACGCATCCCGCACAACGAATCCTCCGATGACAAATCCCAGATCAAGGAGTTCCTTGACCGCTTCAATGGTGAGGGGATACAGCATATCGCGCTGGGCACCGACGACATCTATGCCACTGTGGAAGGCCTGAAAAAGAACGGCGTGCCTTTCCAGACGACACCCGCCACCTATTACGAGAAGATCGACGTCCGCATCAAAGGGCACGGGGAAAATCTCGAGCGGCTGAAGGCGCTAAGCATCCTGATCGACGGCGCGCCCACGGAAGGGCAGGGGCTTTTGCTGCAGATATTCACACAGGACGCCATCGGCCCGGTCTTTTTCGAGATCATACAGCGCAAAGGCAACGAAGGTTTCGGCGAGGGCAATTTCAAGGCCCTGTTCGAATCGATGGAGGAAGATCAGATCCGCCGCGGCACTCTTAAAAGGGGCGGGGTCAATTGAAGCTCGCCTCTCTCAAAGACGGCCGCGACGGCCGCCTGGTCGTCGTCGACCGGCGGCTGCAAAAATGCGTGGCAGCGAACGGCATTGCCGATACGCTTCAACACGCGCTTGATGAGTGGGACAATCTGTTGCCGCGTCTGCGCGAATTGGCCGAGGCGCTGGAATCAGGTCGCCGCCGCGATGCGCAGCCTTTCAATCCACGCCTGTGCGCCGCACCTCTGGCGCGCGCGTTCCAGATCGCGGATGGCAGCGCTTACTTAAGCCATGTCGAGCTGGTGCGCCGCGCGCGGGGATCCGACATGCCGCCTGAATTCAAAACCGAACCCCTGATGTACCAGGCCGTATCCGATTCCATCATGGGGCCGATGGACCCCATTATTGCCGCAGACGAGGCCTACGGCATCGATTTCGAGGCGGAGGTGGCTGTCATCACAGGGGACGTTCCGATGGGCTCGTCGGCGGAGGAAGCGGCAGAGCATATCCGGCTGATCATGATCATGAACGATGTGTCCTTGCGGAACCTGATCCCGGCGGAGCTGGCCAAGGGCTTTGGTTTTTTCCATGGTAAGCCGCCCAACGCCTTTTCGCCCGTGGCGGTGACGCCGGAGGAGCTGGGCAGTGCCTGGAAAGACGGTAAAATTCATCTCCCGATAATCAGCACCTATAACGGCAGGGAAATCGGTCGGCCTGATGCCGGCGCTGACATGCAGTTCAGCTTTCCGCAGCTGATCGCCCACGCGGCGAAGACGCGGCCGCTCGGGGCAGGAACGATCATTGGCTCGGGCACGGTGTCGAACTATGACCGCAGCCGGGGCGTTAGCTGTCTGGCTGAAATCCGCATGATCGAGAAAATAGAGCAGGGTGAGAGCAAAACGTCCTTTATGAAATTCGGAGATACAATCCGTATCGAGATGAAAGATGGGGCGGGGCAGAGTGTTTTTGGCGCCATCGAGCAAAAGGTACTGGCGGCATGATCACGCTGTATAGCTATTTTCGGTCCTCCACTGCCTACAGGGTACGCATCGCGCTTCATCTCAAGGGGCTGGACTTCAAGACCGTCCCGGTTAATCTCCTGAAAGGAGAGCAGAATGAAGACGCCTACAGGACTCTCAATCCCATTGGCGGTGTTCCGGCTCTGACCCATGATGGGTTTACGGTCGCGCAGTCGCTGGCCATCATCAACTACATCGACAATATCGCACCGGAGCCGCCTTTGTCTTTCGGCTCTGCTGCGGATCAGGCTTTTGTGCGGCAGGTTGCGCTTACCATTGCCACAGACATACACCCGCTGATCAACATAAAAGTTCTTAAATATCTCGAAGCTGATTTTGGCGCCGGCGATGCGGAAAAGAACAAATGGGTCGTTCACTGGCACATGAAAGGCATGGCGGCCGTCGAAGCCCTGTTGCGTAATTATGGACGCAGCGGCGATTTTGCCATGGGCGACCGGGCTAGCGTGGCGGATGTCTGTATCATCCCGCAGATGTATAGCCTGCGCCGGTTCGGCGTGAAGCTGGACGATTATCCGATCTGCCGCCGGATCGAGTCGCATTGCGTCCGCTTGCCCGCGTTTCAGTCCGCAGCGCCGGAAACGCAGCCCGATGCGCCGTCGGACCTGGTGCCGATTCACGGTCCCCATGCGCCTCTGCTGAAGGAGAAACAGGTATGACAAGCCACGCCGTTCTTGACGCACAGACAGTCGATGAATGCATCATCGATCAGAACTGGGCCCAGTATACGCCGGAAGACCATGAAACCTGGCGTCTGCTGTTTGAACGGCAGACGGGCATACTGAAAAACCGCGCCTGCGACGAATATTTCGCCGGGCTGGGCGCGCTGGGTATAACCGGCGCTTCCGTTCCCGATTTCGAGAAAATGAACGCCAGTCTGCGCAAATGCACGGGCTGGGAGGTCGTGGCGGTGCCCGGCCTGATCGCCTCCCGCCCTTTCTTCACCATGCTGGCGAACAAACAATTTCCCGCCGGAAATTTTATCAGAAAGCGGAGCGAGCTGGATTATCTGGAAGAGCCGGACATTTTTCATGACGTGTTCGGTCACGTGCCGCTGCTTACCAATCCTTCCTATGCGAATTATATGCAGGAATACGGCCGCGCGGGCGCAGCCGCGATGGAAAACAAGGGCGTCAAATTTCTGGCGCGGCTGAACTGGTATACGATCGAATTCGGGCTGGTCCGCAACGGCGATGATGTGAAAATTTACGGCGCCGGCATCGTTTCCTCGTTCGGCGAGGCAAAATACGCGCTGGACGATCCCTCGTCAAATCATCTGGGCTTTAACCTGGAGCGCGTACTGCGCACGGGATATTACATCGACGATTTTCAGGCCAGTTATTTTGTTGTCGACAGTTTCGAGAAGCTGTTCAGGGAATGCATCGCCACGCCCTTTGTGCCGCTGTACGAAAAATTCAGGAATCTGCCCGCCTATACCCCGTTTGAAATACAGGATAGAGATGAGGTTATAAGGAAGGGCACGGGCGCCTACTGGAAAGACTTTCCGCGCACAAAGACGAAGCTCAAATAGGAAATCCGGACTACTTCATCACCGGCATGGTGAATTCGGCCCCGTCCTTGATTCCGGCGGGCCAGCGTGACGTTACGGTTTTCAGCCGCGTGTAGAAATCGATGCCTTCCGGCCCGTGCATGCCGTGCGCACCGAAAGCAGATTGTTTCCAGCCGCCGAAGGTATGAAACGCCACGGGAACGGGGATCGGTACGTTGACGCCGACCATGCCGACGGTGATGCGGTTGACAAAGCTGCGCGCCGCGTCTCCGTCGCGGGTGAAGATCGCCGTGCCGTTGCCGAATTCATGGCTGTTGGTCAGGTTTACGGCTTCATCAAAACTGTTGGCGCGCACGACGGCGAGAACAGGGCCGAAAATCTCTTCCTTGTATATGCGCATCGCGGGGGTGACGCGGTCGAACAGGCAGCCGCCCATGTAAAACCCTTTTTCGTAGCCCTGCCGGCTGATTTTCAGGGCGCGGCCGTCCACTACCAGCTGGGCCCCTTCTTTCAGGCCCAGATCGACATAGGAAAGAACTTTTTCAAGATGCGCGCGCGTGATCAGCGGCCCCATCTCCACTTCGGGGTCTGTGCCCGGTCCAATTTTCAGGTTTTCCACGCGGGGCTTGAGCTTTTTGATCAGGGTGTCGCCCGCCTCTCCTACAGCGACAGCGACGGAGATGGCCATGCAGCGCTCGCCCGCTGATCCATAGGCCGCGCCCATCAGGGCGTCGACGGCCTGATCCATGTCGGCGTCAGGCATAACGACCATATGATTTTTGGCACCGCCCAGAGCCTGGACGCGCTTGCCGTGTGCGGCGGCGGTGGAATAAATGTACTGCGCGATCGGGGTAGAGCCGACGAAGCTCACGGCCTGCACGGCAGGGTCGGTCAAAAGCGTGTCGACGGCTTCCTTGTCGCCGTGAACAACATTCAGGACGCCGGGCGGCAGGCCCGCTTTCTGGAACAGATCGGCGATGAAGAGCGAGGCGGACGGGTCGCGCTCGGAGGGCTTCCAGACGAATGTATTGCCGCAGGCAATCGCCACCGGAAACATCCACATGCCAACCATGGCGGGAAAATTGAAAGGCGTAATGCCCGCGCAGACGCCCAGAGGCTGGCGCAGCGAATAACAATCAATATTGGTGCCGACATTCTCGGAAAACTCGCCTTTCATCAGGTGCGGAATGCCGCAGGCAAACTCCACAACTTCGATCCCGCGCATCACGTCGCCACGCGCGTCCGATAAAACCTTGCCGTGCTCGGATGTGATGATCTCGGCCAGACGGTCGGCGTTTTCATCCAGGAGTTGTTTGAATTTGAACAGGACGCGCGCCCGGCGCAGGGCGGGTGTGGCCGCCCAGCCGGGAAAGGCCTGCTGCGCGGACGCAACGGCTTTTCTGACATCTGCCGCACCAGCCAGCGCGACTTTGGCGGCTGCTTCGCCGGTGGCCGGATTAAAGACATCGGCGCTGCGGTTGCCGGCGCCGCCCTCATAAGGCAACCCGTTTATGAAATGACTGATTCTTTTTGCGACCGTCATACGAATCCTTTTCAGGTTTTAGGGCGCAGTTGGCGCCGGAAGCCCTATACGCGCTTTGTCCGGCCCCGCTTTGGTGATGCTGAGATCAGCGGGGAAATCCACGCCGCCATCCAGAATGACTTGGGTGGTGGCCTGCCACAGGGCAAGGGCCGTCGCTTGCGGCACGCGCGCGTGCAGGGCGATTTTTTCGGCAAAAAACTCAGGCGGTACCTGTTTTTCGCCATTCAGGAGGGAGCCGTCACTGCGCAGGGTAAACAAGTCTTTGCCACTGACGGCGCGAACCTGCATGGAATCTATGGCCTCGACGCCTTCCGCCACAGCCAGAGCGCAGCGCAGGCGGATAAGGCTGAGGTCGTCGCTCAAGGTGCGCAGGGAAGCGTCTTTGGCGATCGCCAGAAGTTCTTGTTCACTGGAGTCCGCGCTGGAAAGAACGACTCTCTGCTCCACCGGAAGGGTGGCCAGAACCTGATCGCCCATCGCCAGCGTCTTCTGGTGCTTGACGACAACGGCTGCTTCGATCGCGTCGAGAAAAGCCTGATTGATGTACAGTCTTCTTGCGTCGCGCCTGCTCATGACTAAAACCTCCGTGCTTTGGGCAATGAGGAGACTTTATCGCCTAAGCCGTGTTATGTCGATTCAAAAAACCGGCGCTTTCCGGTCAGGCGGGTTTGCCGAAAAGATCATACTCGTCAGCGTCTTCGATCACGACGCGCACGATATCGCCCTGTTGCAGGCTTTGCGCGTTGCGCAGGTAAACCTTACCGTCGATATCGGGTGCGTCAGCCGTGGAGCGGGCATCCGCTCCGCCGTCCCCGTCGGCTTCATCGATGATGCAGGAAATCGTCTTCCCGATCTTGGACCGCAGCTTTGCAGCGCTGATTTCCTGCTGCACTTCCATGAAGCGGTGCCAGCGTTCCTGCTTGATCTCCTCGGGCACGGCGTCGGTGATTTCGTTGGCTTTGGCACCGCTGACCGCCTCGTATTTGAAACAGCCGACCCGGTCCAGTTCGGCTTCCTGCAGCCAGTCGAGCAGGACTTCAAAGTCTTCCTCGGTCTCGCCGGGAAAGCCGACGATGAAGGTCGAGCGCAGAGCCAGATCCGGCACCACGCTCCGCCAGATTTTGAT
>JANWLB010000020.1 GCA_025451095.1 Alphaproteobacteria bacterium | reverse complement strand
TCAGATCATGACGAATTCAGGGCCAATATTTAACATAATAATAAGCCTTTCGTCAACATGTTTATGGATCGGCTTGCGGCCTTGATCCGGGCGGCCTTCTTATGCAGGGATAAGAAGTATCAATCGAAAAAAGGAGAGTACTATGCCCAACGTCGCCGTTGTCGGTTCCCAGTGGGGAGACGAAGGCAAAGGGAAAATTGTGGACTGGTTGTCCAGCCGTGCGGACGTCGTCGTCCGCTTCCAGGGCGGGCATAACGCAGGCCACACGCTGGTCATCGACGGCGTAATCTACAAACTGCACCTGCTTCCCTCAGGCATCGTACGGAAAGGCAAGCTCTCAATCATCGGCAATGGGGTCGTGATCGATCCCTGGGCGCTGATGAAGGAAATTGAGGACGTGCGCGCCAAGGGCGTGGAGATTTCACCCGCGAACCTGATGGTCGCTGACAATGCCAGCCTGATCCTTCCCGTTCACGGAGCGGTCGACCGCGCGCTTGAGGCGGCGCGGGGCAAAGGCCAGATTGGCACGACGGGCCGTGGCATCGGTCCGGCATATGAAGATAAAACAGCGCGGCGCGGTATTCGGGTATGCGATCTGATGCACCCCGAGTTGCTCAGGGAAAAAGTCGATCGTCTGCTCGTTCATCACAATGCGCTGCTCAAGGGTCTGGGTGCGGAAACTTTCGGTACGGAACAGGTTTACGACAGTCTGATGCAGATTAACGGCAATCTTCTGCAGTATGCGGGACCGGTCTGGAAGAGGCTTGACGAGGCGCGGCAGAAGGGCGAGCGCGTGCTGTTCGAGGGCGCGCAGGGCATTATGCTGGACGTTGATCACGGCACCTACCCGTTCGTGACGTCGTCGAATACAGTGGCCGCGCAGGCCGCGACCGGCGCCGGCGTTGGTCCGCGCAGCGTGGGATATGTTCTGGGTATCACCAAGGCGTATACGACGCGCGTCGGCTCCGGTCCGTTTCCGAGCGAGCAGAACAATGATGTCGGTGAAACGCTGGGGCGCATAGGCCATGAATTCGGCACGACTACGGGGCGCAAGCGCCGCTGCGGCTGGTTTGATGCGGCTCTTGTGCGCCAGACCGTGAAAATATCGGGTATCGATGGTATCGCTCTGACCAAGCTGGACGTGCTTGACGAATTCGCGGAGATCAAAATCTGTACCGGCTACAAGCTGGGTGACCAGGACATCGATTATCTGCCCGCGTCGCAGACACATCAGGCACAAGTCACCCCCGTCTATGAGAGCTTCGAGGGCTGGAGGCAAAGCACGCGTGGCGCCCGGTCCTGGGCTGAGCTGCCGGCGGCGGCCATTAAATACGTGCGTCGGGTAGAGGAGCTGATCGGCGCACCGGTGGCGCTTTTGTCGACCAGTCCGGAACGGGATGACACGATTCTGGTTCGTGACCCATTTTATGGAACCTGACCGACGACATATCTCGCTGCAACAGGACCTGATTTTACATCTTGCCCAATCGCCAGTAGAATAAATCGGTGATATTTGCGGGTGGCCGCCCTGGCCGCTTTCCTTTGCCAGCGTCTTTTTGCTGCGCGTTCGTCATAAGGCTGCACTGGTATGGTCGACAAGAACAAAAACTCATCCGCTTCCGCTGCCAGGGGTGCATCGTCGGGCAAGGATAAAAATCCCCAAGCTGAAAAAAGCGGCACGGGGGAAGCGGTCTCAGATACGGGCCCCATCGATAACCGGAAAAGCGACAGATCGTCCTTCGAGGCGCAGGGTTCCGGCGGCGTCGCGATTTTGAACGGCGAGATCGAGATTCTTTGTGATCGGCGCCTTCCGCATTTCGATAATGGACTGGTCAAGGCCTATGCCGCGCGGCCGAAGGGCGACGAGGGGCGGGAGCCGTTCTTCGCCCTGATTTGCGAAAATCATCTCGTGCCGCGTTCGCGTAACGGTCCGGCCTTTGCTTCCATCATCAATGCGAACCTGGTCCGGCTCGTTGCGTCCGGCGCGCTCTACTGGCCCTTGACCGGCGGGCGGCAATATTGCTTCATATACGAAAATACGCTCGGCATGCCGATCATGAGATCGCTGGACCAGCAAGGGCTGGGCTGGCGGCAGGATCATGTCATGAAGGCCGTGGTCAAGCCGATGATCAAGGTTCTGATCGACCTGCGTAACGCCGATATCGTCCACGGCAATATCTGTCCGACCAGAATGTTTGACGGCGGTGACAATACTTACGAGCAGATTCTTCTTGGTGAATGCCTTTCGGCGCCGCCATCGTGCTTCCAGCCCGTCATGTTTGAGCCGATTGAGCGCGCGCTGTGCGATCCGATCGCGCGCGGGCGCGGCACATTTGAAGATGATCTTTACTCTCTGGGCGTATCGCTGGCCGTCATCCTGCGGCGCAAGGATCCGCTGCAGGAAAAGAGCGAAGAAGAGATTATTCGAGAGAAGATCGAACAGGGAAGCTACGCCGCCCTGACCGGCAAGGAAAGATTCACCGGGGCCGCGCTTGAAATCCTGCGCGGCCTTTTATACGACGATCGTGAGCAGCGCTGGACGCTGGATGAGATCCTTGTCTGGATGGATGGCCAGCACATGAGCCCGAAACAGAGCGCGCGGCGGCGTAAGGCGCTGCGGCCCGTATTTTTCAACGGCGAGCGCTATGACCGGCAGGCCTTGCTGGCTATGGACATCAACAAGAACCAGTCGGAAGCGATCCAGTTGATCGAGAACGGCAATATGGAGCAGTGGATACGGCGGTCGATAGAGGATACGAACATTCACGGCCGCTATGAGCAGGCGCTGGAAACCGCCCAGGAATTCGGTCGCGGACCCGGTTACTGGGACAGGCTTTTGACCCGCGTGGCCATCGCGCTCGATCCCGAGGCGCCGATCCGCTACAAGGGCCTTAAAGTCCACCCGGAAGGCCTGCCTTATGCGCTGGCTGAAGCTCTGGCGCTCAAGAAGGACATTCAGTCTTACGCCGATATCATAAACCAGCAGATGGTGATGTACTGGCTCAGCTCGCAGAGCGATCTAAAGGTCGATATCGGTACGCTGCTTTCGCGATTTGATACCTGCCGCGCTTTCCTGAGGCAGACGGGTGTCGGCTATGGCATTGAACGCTGTCTCTATTTCCTCTGCCCTGAAGCGCACTGCATGAGCGATAAGGTCAAAAAATACCATGTGCGCACTCCGGAAGAGCTTATGTATGCGTTTGAGGAGCTGGCCAAGAAGCCGGACCGGCCTGAGCTTTTCATCGATCGCCATATTGCCGCCTTCCTGTCGGTCAAGGACAGAAAGGTTATCGATCCCTATATGTCAGAGCTTAATGCGACGGAGCATTACCGGCGCATTCTGGGCAATCTCAAGATCATGGCCACGATCCAGAAGCGCGCCCGCATGGAGGTCTTTCCGGCCTTAAGCCGCTGGATATGCGACGTGGCGGCGCCACTTTATGATCGCTATCATGACCGTGATTTAAGGGAAAAAACCCGCAACCGGGTTGAAAAACTCAAAGACAGTGGCGATCTGACAAAAATCGCGGCTATTTTCGGCGACGTAGATGTCGCACAAAGAGATTTTGCCAGCTTCCGGGCGGCCATGATTGAATACGCAGAGCTGCGCGAAGAGCGGCAAGAGCTTGAATCCGATATGTCCGATCCTGAAACTTTCGGCAAGGAAACGGGCAAAGAGGTTGCTGCGCTGGCTTCCGGTGTTCTGTCCGCTATCATTATCCTGGCGGCCTGCTTTATATATTTCACAAAGCACGGGCTGATGAGGTGAGCATGAGCAGAAGAAAGCGGCGGCGTACAAAGGTCTGGAGTCGCAATGCTCAGATACTGGGGCTGTTCGGATTCTTGACAGCGGTGGTTTTCATGCCGACGACCATCATGCTGTTTTTCGGTATGTTGCCGACGGTAGGCGCTGCCCTGATGGACCGCAGCGGCCGTGGCATCAAGGCGGTGACGGTGGGCGCCATGAATCTTGCGGGCGCCTTTCCGTTTCTTTTGTCGCTCTGGACCACCGGACATAGCTCTGAAAACGCCATTTCTCTTATCTCGGACCCGCGCACGATTATCGTGATCTATTCGGCGGCGGCTGTGGGGTACCTGATTGACTGGGCCATGGGCGGGCTGGTGGCAACCGTACTGATTCAGCAGAGCAGCAGCCGGATGAAAGAAATCAAGAAACGCCAGCAGGAGTTGGTTCAGCAATGGGGTCAAGAGGTTACAGGGGAAATGCCACTGGACGCCTATGGTTTTCCGGTCCTTTCTGACGGGCTGGATTCGGACGACGATTAGGCCTGTCCCGGGCCCTTTTCCATGACCGTCCGGGTGTGGAATTGCTTGAAAACTCAGGTTTTCTTCTAAGGAATTGGCTAAAATTCTTTCTATTATCAACGCGTTATTAGGACGTTTCTTTCATAATGATAGTGGGTACGGATTTTCAAAATGATCTCCCTCTTCCGGGAGGGCGGTTTTGCGCTTCTTGCAGCGCGGGGATTTTTAAGGATTTCGGTATGCTGTGTACAGTCTCAAGAGCCATGAGAGTCTGGAGCGGGGCCCGTGAGGGCACGACAGCGATCGAGTTCAGCCTTCTGGCCGTTCCCTTTGTTTATTTCGTCGTTGGCATTATCGAGCTCTCCTTGCTGTTTGTCGGCAGCTCAACCCTCCAGGGTGCCGTTTTCGACGCCGCCCGCAAGATCCGTACCGGACAGGTACAGCAGGCCGAAGGCGACGATCCCGAGGATGTTTTCCGCGAGGCGCTCTGCGCTCACGCCACGCTGTTTCTTGACTGCGATGCCATACAGTACCAGGTCGAGCCGCTGGACAGTTTTGCTGATGCAGATGATGAAGAACTTGAGCTGGATGATGACGGAAACCTGGTCAACCAGCCCTTCGATCCCGGCGGATCGGGAGACATTGTCATGATCCGCGTCGTCTATCTTTATCCCATGCTGACGCCGGTGATTGGTGAATTTTTCTCGGATTATCCCGGAAACAAGAAACTGATCACGGCGACCGTCGTCATAGAGACGGAGCCTTACGAGTTCGATGATGAATAGGACATACACAAAAAAAAGAAACACGTGGCTTTTTGATGATTCGGCGACGGCCATCGCGGAATTTGCCATTATTTTTCCGATTCTCATGACGATGGTGCTGGGTGTCTATGAGGTGGGCAGCGCGATCGTGATCAATCAGAAATCAATAGCGGCCTCGCAGATGGTGGCCGATCTGATCACGCGCAACGTCACGGTCGATGACGCAGATATCGACGATATAGTCAAGGCGGCAGAACATGTCCTGTCGCCCTATGAGATCGATGAGCTGGGTGTTGATATTCTCAGCGTTCAGTATGATGAAAATGATGATCCGCAGGAGGTCTGGCGCGAGACTCGGAATATGGAGCCCCGGGAAGACGCGCTGACGCGCTCGACCGGGCTGGGCACTGAAGGCGACGGCGCTGTTGTCGTGACCGTGCGCTATGTTTATCATCCGGCATTCAGCAGCGCCGTGATTGGCGATGTGGAAATGGAAGAAATGGCCTTCGCCCGGGGCCGCCGCACAGCGATTGTCAGCCGGGACTAGCAAAGCCATTCAGATCGCGAAAGGGAACAAGGTCATGCACGCGTCATCAAAAGGGAATCGGCCCGGCCTGAAATATAGAGCCTGTGTCACCGCCGCAGCCCTGCAGATACGTTCGTTCTTCAGAACGACACGAGGCACGATTATGGTGGCTTTTGCCGTCATGCTGCCTGTCCTGGTGGGTTCGGTCGGCATGTCCATGGACCTGGCGCAGACCTTTCTGGTGCGTCAGCGCCTGGCGGGATCGCTGGATGCCGCGGCACTGGCGGCTACGGCGTCCTCGACCGACGAGGACGAGATCAGGTCAAGAGTTGAGGATTTCTTCGACGCCAATTACCCTGAAGATAAGATCGGCGTTCCCTACGATCTGGATGTCGATATTGGTGATGATGAGGTTACAGTCTCCGCCTATGCCGACTACGATACGACCTTTATGCGCGTGCTGGGGATTAGCGAGATCGCGGTTTACCGCCAGACGACGGTGCAGCGCGACGTGCAGGGCCTCGAGGTGGTGCTGGTTCTTGATAATACAGGATCGATGTCAACAAACGATAATATTGGCGCCCTGCGAACGGCGACGGCGAACTTCATAAACATCTTGTTTGATGCCACCAGTCAGCCGGAATATATCAAAATCGGCATGGTGCCCTATAGCAATTCGGTGCGTATCGGTCGTTACGGGCTGGGCTTGAATCCTGACGGAACGGCCTATGGCGACGGGGATGTGTTCGTAACGCTTCCTACAGGTGTTACATATACGACGAGTCACAATACAACAACGGCTAACAGATGGTATGGTTGTATTGTAGAGCATATGGATGCCGATTATAACTCGGCGGCGACGCATGTTTCCGGTGCGCGGGGACAGCTCTGGTCAACAGCGACAGGAGCGAACAGCACCCGATGCAGCAGCGCCGCGAGCTGCCGCGGGCATGGCTGGCGCCCCGATAGCAGCAGCAACGATCCTTATCCTCAGGATGTGGAGGACGATTACGAAGGTCCGTGGGATATCTATATGTGGGGCAAGATCATAGCCAATAACGCGAAATGCACGGATTCTCCCAGCTCAGGCTATAGCAACTCCCGCTGCAGCGGTTGCACAGGAAGCAACAGCAGATGTGCCCAGACTTATTGCTTCTGCGAATACAACACTGAAAACGATGGTTGTCCATATGCCTATGTACTGCCCTTGACCAGCGATCAGGAAGAGCTTCTGGATCGCGTGGACGATATGCAACCCGAAGGCAATACGCTGGGCAATGTCGGCATGGCCTGGGGCTACCGTCTCATTTCACCCGAGGCGCCTTTCACCGAAGCGGAGCCATGGGAAAACGATCATTGGCGCAAGGCCATTATCATGATGACCGACGGTGATAACACCATCGACAGCGGTTCTTCGGGCTATTCCTATTACGGGCCGGGCTCAAAAAACACAATGACTGTTGACGATCTCAACGATCGCTATGCGGAAGTCTGCGATGCTTTGCGGGAGCAGGGCGTTCTGGTTTATACCGTCACGTTCTATTCCAACATCAATGACGAAACAAAGCAGTTCTATCGTGAATGCGCCACGAATGAGAGCATGTATTATGATGCGCCATCACAGGACGACCTGGTCGAGGTGTTCGAAAGGATCAGCCGTGAACTGGCTAACCTTCATATCAGTGATTAAACGCTCTGCGTTATTCCGGAAGAAGCGTCGCCATCAGGCGGCGTTTCTTTTTTGAGGGACGCTCAAGAGAAATGAAGTAAAAAAAACAGGAAGCAAAATGGATTTTTTTCCGCGCGAAGTAGAACAAAAAAGAAAAAAATTTTATGCAAATTAATCACGAAGACTCGAATCACGTCGCGACTTTTTTTCTATAAAACAATCGCGGGCATTCTGTTTTTTTAACCCCTCATTAAAAAAATAGGGTATACTATAAAGATATACGGTTAGGCGCTTCTGTTCTTGGAGCGTTGGGAAACCCGAAAAAAACTTGCTGAAAAACAACGAAACGGAGAATGAAGGATGATTACCAAACTTCTCGCAAAAGTACATGGCTATTTCCTCAGTGATGATGGCGCAACGGCCATCGAATACGGCCTGATCGCCGGCGGCATTTCGCTGGCCATCGTAGCGGCCGTGTTTGCTTTTGGGGATGACCTCGAGACAGTCTTCAACACCATCGGCACAAAGATGGGCGAAGTCAGCGACCGCGCAGAAGGCTCGTAAGATTTTACGATACTAAGGTTTCGGGGGCCCATTCTGCGTTGGCATGAATGGGCCCTCATTACTCCTGATACCTGACGTGTTATTCCGCTTTTCCTGCTTTTTTCAGATTTTTCAGACACGGATTTCAATCGATGCTTTATCTGATCGTATTCCTGTTCTGCGTGGCCGTGGCTCTGGGCACGGGGCTGTTGGCCGGCTGGTCCGATTTTAAGGGCATGACGATTCCCAATGTTTGCCCGCTCATCGTCATAGGCGCCTTCATTCCCGCATTTCTGGCGGTGCGTCTGTCCGGCGCCGATATCATGGAGCCGCTGACCTCTCATCTGACAGCGGCCGGCGTGGTCATGGCTGTAACGGTCGTCCTGTATGCGGTGAAAATCATCGGTGGCGGCGATTCAAAATTGATGAGCGCCTTTTCGCTCTGGGCGGGCGTTCCCGGTCTGGCGGCGTTTTTGTTTTACATGTCACTGGTCGGCGCGGCGATCGGTATTGTAACGATCGTTATCCGCAAAAAAAAGCCATTCAAGAACGCGCCCGAAAAAAGCTGGATCGCGCGCGCGCAGAACGGCGACAACGGGGTGCCTTATGGCATCGCGATCGTCATAGGCGCGGTTGTCTGTTTCTGGCAGCAGGGTTATCTGTCGCCCGACAGCCTGATGCTGTTTATCAATTCGGGCGGTAATTAAAGAGAATTTGGCGCGGTCACGCAGGCCGCAGGAGGCAGGACGCAATGAACAGAAATCTGATGATCGTGGTAGGCGGCGGCTTTTTGATTGCCGTTTTGGTGGCGATGCTGGTGCAGGCGGGTCTGAGCGGTAAGAAAGCCGAGCCCGAAAAGCAGGAGCCGCCGGTGAAAATTGCTGTCGCGTCGAAGGATCTGGCCGTCGGTGCCGAGTTGAGCGACGATAATCTGCGCTGGCAGGACTGGCCTAAGGACGCTGTCTTCCCGGGCGCTGTCGTCAAGGAAGGCGATAAGAAGCCCGTGGATATGATTCACGGGCGCGTGCGCCGCCCGATCGCGGAGGGCGAGCCGGTGGTTGAAAGCGCGCTGATTAAAGAGAACAAGGGCAATTTCGTGGCGGCCAGCCTGGGTGAGGGTATGCGAGCGGTGGCGATCGAGACATCGGCTGCGAAGATGGCGGGCGGCTTCATCGCGGCGGGCGATTATGTGGACGTCATCCTGACTTATAAGGATAAGGTAAAATATACAGGCCCGCAAAATGCCCAGATCAACGATATGATTGCGCTGAACCTGGACAAGATGGCATCCGAGACCATCTTGCAGAATGTCCGGGTTCTGGCCGTGGACCAGACGGCGCAGCGCGTTGACAAAAGGGATGAAGCGGCGGCCCCTTCCAAGAAGGGGGAGAAGGACTCCTCGAAAAAGGAAAGCCCTTCGGGCGCCAAGGTGGGCAAGACCGTCACGCTCGAGGTTGACCGGAAGGGCGCTGAAGTCCTGGCCCTGGCGGGCGAGATGGGAGACATCCATTTGGCATTACGTAAACTTGGTGATAGCAAGATCTATGATCGGGATTATGCTGTCGTCTCCGATGCCCGGCTTGTTAACATTGCACGGGAGCTCTACGGGGAGATGGTCAGAATCCAAAACGCCTCTGGCCAAAATAACAATATTGTGCGAATCTATGATGGTGGCGCACTGCGTGAAGTTGCCGTGGGCCAGTAGATCCTGCCTCTCTGTTTTCAACAGAGTAAGAAAACTGTCTAACCATTTGAGATAAAAGACTATGAAGGGGCCGTTCACAGACCTGTCCCGGGTGCGGGCCAGAGCGATTCTGGTGGCGCTGGCATTAGCCGCGCTGCTGGGCATGGCTGTGCAGGGTCAGGCCGCCAACTCCGATCCCAAAGTTGATCTTGTCACAGTTGCCTCAGACAAACAGCACAAGGACCCAACCCTGGTTCTGACCAAGGGCATGGCCGAGGTCGTGCCCCTGGAGGGTGCCGTGGCCGATATCATGGTCGCCAACCCGTCTATAGTCGACGTCAGCGCCCTGCAGGCAAACAAGCTGTATATCGTCGGCGTGAATTACGGTACCACCAACGTCATCGCCGTGGATGCGGCCGGCAATGTCATCGGCCGCATGAACGTCCATGTCAAGATCGACGACGTCGCCATCCAGAATACGATCAGCAAGCTTTTCCCCGATGAAGACATCCGGATCAGCTCGACCGCCAGTCAGGTTATCCTGGCCGGTCACGTTTCGACGCCGGATGTGGCGCAGCGCGCTGCCAATGTCGTTGCCCAGTATGTCGGCGAAGTTCAAAGCCGTCAGGGCACAGCTGATCAGTTGATTGTCAATATGATGACTGTCGCGGGCGAGCAGCAGGTCATGCTCCGCGTTAAAATCGTCGAGGCTTCGCGAGATGTGCTGCGCGAGCTGGGCATCGAAACAAACTTCCAGGGTGGCACAGGCGATTCCCGTGCCATCGGCTCTTTCTTGACGACGGCCGCAACCGGCCTGACCGCGGACCCGCTCGGCGCAGGCAGCGTAATCTATGACGCGGGCATAGATGAAACCGGGCCAATCCAGCTTATTATTCGCGCGCTTGAGGAAGACGGCCTTATCAATACGCTGGCGGAGCCAAATCTGACCGCGATTTCGGGCGAACAGGCGGGCTTCCTGGCAGGCGGTGAATTCCCCATCCCCGCCTCAAGAGATCAAAATGGCAACATTGTTGTCGATTACAAGCCTTTCGGTGTCGCTTTGAACTTCAGGCCGATCGTGCTTTCGGATAAGCGCATCAGCCTCCAGCTGCAGACCGAAGTGTCTTCCATTTCCAACCAGAACACACTGAACGTAAACCAGCTGAACATACCTGGCTTTGCCGTGCGCCGTGCGGAGACGACGGTGGAGCTGAGCAGTGGCGGAAGTCTGATGATCGCCGGTCTTCTGCAGTCGGAAGTCAGGAAAAGCCTGAACCAACTGCCGGGCGTGAAGGACATTCCCATCCTGGGCGATCTGGTGTCGTCCGAAAGCTTCAATCGGAATGAATCCGAGCTGGTTGTGATCGTCACCGCCTTCCTGGTGAAGCCCTATGACGACGCCAAATCCAACGCCAAGGAAGTTTCCGAGAGGGCAGGCAATCCGCTGGCCCGTGCTTTTGTTGAAAATATTCGTCGTACCTATGCCAAGCTGGCCCTTGACCCTGATCTGCTAAACTGCGACGGCCAGTGCGGTTATTTGATTAAATAACGGGCTTTTCTTTCTTAAGGAGCGCACCATGAAGGGCGGAAGAAAAATAAATATCTCGTTGCCGGTTCTGCTCCTGTGCGCGGGCGGCCTTGTGGCGCTGGCCGGGTGCAGTCTGGATACGCCCACCGACATGGCGCAAAAGCGTGTGGAGCTGGTGCACAACCGTTATAGCCAGACCTATCTGACCGATCAGATGGACGAAGCGCAGATGCGCGCGGCCGCCGATCATTATCAGCATTACGGTGACGGGCCGGTTGAACTGATTGTTACCTATAATCCGCAATCCAGGACGAACACGGCTATGAAAGCAGCTTCGGAAGCGGAGCGCATGGCCACTGATTTGCGGCGGGCGGGCGTGCCGGACGTGGAGGCCAGCATTCTTCCCGTGGCGACGGGGGAGGACTTCTCGTCCAGCCTGATCGCCTATGAGACGGTCACGGCGCAGGCACCTGAGGGCTGTGAAGCCATGGGCGGTCTGGATGGAAGGCAGACGGAATCCAATTCCGATTACCAGTTCGGCTGCAGCGTGGAAATGCAGGTTGCCCGGCAGATCGCCCGGCCCCGGGATCTGGCGGGACGGCCCGGCCTGGATGCGGCTGACGGCCGGCGCCAGTCCAACGTGGTGGAGCCTTACAAGACAGGGACGCCCAATGAGCCTATTGAGGGTGAAACCTCCACGGCTTCGCCCGGCGGCTAAAGCCGTGTCCTTGAAATATCTTGGAAATATAAAGCAATTGGTAACCAAATCGGGCGATCATAAGGGGGCAGGAATCCCTGTGAATCCAGGGGCTTGCATTATGAAAACGACTTCTTGTGGGGAAATCAGCCGAACGTCATGAGTGAAGAAGCCAAAGCCTATACCGATGTCTTGCTGCCGGGTGCCCGGGTGGCGCTGTTTACGCGCGATTCCGAAACCCGCGATTCGTTCCTGTCGCTGCAGCAGGACTGGCGCTTTGCGCGCGTCGAGCTGCAGACCCATGAAGGCGATGTCGACACGGCGATCAACGCCTACGAATCGCAGCCCTCTCCCGATCTCGTGATCGTGCAGACGGAGACGATCAATGAAGGCTTTTCCGGCCGCCTTGAAGTTCTGGGCGGGGCGTGCGGCGACCATACATCCGCAATCGTGATCGGTCCGGTCAACGACGTGAATCTTTACCGCAAACTGGTCGGCATGGGTGTCAGCGACTATCTGGTCCGTCCTGTGAAGGCCGCCACGATGGGCAATGATATTGCCGCCAGCCTCATCGAAAAAATCGGCGAGACGGGCAGCCGCCTGATTGCTCTGATCGGGGCGAAGGGCGGTGTGGGCACTACGTCGCTGGCCGAAGCCCTGAGTTGGGGTCTGGCGGATCATATGCAGCAAAAAACGTTTCTTCTCGATGCTGCCGGCGGCTGGTCGACCTTGAACGTAGGCCTGAATTTTGAGCCGACGACGACTATTAACGAGGCTGTGCGCGCCGTGACGGAGCAAAACGAAGACAGCCTTACGCGCATGCTGTTCTCGCCGGGTGAACGACTGACGGTCCTGAGCAGCGGCGGTGATGTCATGCTGGAAGATCTGGTTCAGCCCGATGGTTTTGAGGCGCTTCTGGACCGCATGATGTCAAAATATCCGGTCGTTGTTGTCGATCTTTCCGGCGGCTCGGCGGCGCTCAAGCGCACCACCCTGGTCCGCGCGCATGAAATTCTTCTGATTACGACGCCGACCTTGCCATCCATACGCGCCACCCGCACACTGATCCACGAAATCAAGCAACTGCGCGGCGGCCATGATGACGCCATTGACGTCATTCTCAACATGGTAGGCCTGGCGCCAAAATCTGAAGTTCCAAAAAAGCAGATTGAAGAGGGTCTGGAGCGCAAGGCAGCGGCTTCTGTGCCGTTTGATCCGGGCCTGTTCATCAGAATTGAAAGTGAGGCCCGCAAGCTGGGCGAGGATAAATCAGGAAGCGACATCGTTGAAAAACTTCTGCCTCTGGCGCGTAAAGTTCTGGCCGGAACCGGCAGCGAATCGTCTTCGGCCATGTCTGAGGATAAAGGCGACAATAAAAAGGGCGGCGGCATAGGTAATCTGTTTTCAAAGCTGAAGGCGCGCTCATAAAGCAGGAATAAATCATGTTCGGGAAAAAGACATCTTCAGGATCGCCTCCGCCCCGCAAACCGGATTTTTCCCCGGCCGCAGGGAAAGCGGGGGATACGGCCCTCAAAGAGCCGAAAAAGCGGGCTGAATCGAATAAACCCGCGCCGCCGTCACCGCCGGAGAAAAAGCCGGCCAAGCCGCTGCCGCTCTCCGATGAGCAAATGGCGCAGCTTCAGGCGCTGACCGCCGTTGATAACAGCCAGCCCGCTGAAGAGGCGCCGCGCAAGGTCAAAAGCATGCAGGATGATTCCCTGTCGCTTGAAGGCGTTGCGCCCGAAGTGGCCAAAGGCCAGGATAACATGACCTCCCTGCGCTTGCAGCGCGCCCGCAACCGCATCTGGCTTGATCTGCGCGACGGCATTGATTTGAAAGCGCTGGCGCGGATGGACTCCCGTGCGGCTCGTGAGGAGGTTCATTCGGCGGTCGAGGAAATTTCCCGTTTTCGTAACCTTGACGTCACGCCGGCTGAGCTGGAGCAGATCGCCAAGGAATGCGGCGATGACATGCTGGGCTTCGGCCCGCTCGAGCCGCTCCTGGAGCGCGACGATATCGCCGATATCATGATCAACGGGCCCGATACGACTTATATCGAGGTCAAAGGCAAGATCAGCCGTACTGAAGTAAAATTCCGCGACAACCAGCATCTGACGACGATCTGTCAGCGCATCGTCGGCGCCATTGGTCGCCGCGTTGATGAATCATCGCCGATTTGCGACGCGCGTCTGCCGGACGGCTCCCGTGTGAACGTTATTATCCCGCCGCTGGCGGTTGACGGATCCTGCATGACGATCCGTAAGTTCAAGAAGGATAAGTTGACGCTGGAAAAACTGGTCGAATATGGCTCCATGACGCCCAGCTGCGCCAAGCTCGTCATGGCTGTTGGCCGTTGCCGAGTCAATGTTCTGGTTTCCGGTGGTACGGGCTCGGGCAAAACGACCATGCTCAACTGTCTGACGCGCTATATCGATTCCGGCGAGCGTATTATCACGTGCGAAGATGCATGCGAGCTTCAGTTGCAGCAGCCACACGTGGTGCGCCTCGAGACCCGGCCGCCGAACCTTGAAGGCGTGGGTGAGATCACAATGCGCGATCTTGTTAAAAACTGCCTGCGTATGCGCCCGGAACGGATTATCGTCGGCGAGGTGCGCGGCCCCGAAGCCTTCGATTTGCTGCAGGCAATGAACACAGGCCATGACGGTTCTATGGGCACAGTCCACGCCAACACGCCGCGTGAAGCCATTTCAAGGATGGAAAACATGATCGCCATGGGCGGCCTTAACCTGCCCAGCAGCGCGGTGCGCGAACAGATCGCCAGCGCGGTCAACGTCATTATTCAAGTCCAGCGTCTGCGCGACGGTTCCCGCCGTACAACGCACGTCACGGAAATCACCGGCATGGAAGGAGAAGTCGTCACCATGCAGGATCTGTTCGTTCTTGAAATCGAAGGCGAAGATGAGCAGGGCAAGCTGATTACCAAGCACCGCTCCACAGGCATGCGCCCGAAATTTTACGACAAGGCGCGCCAGTTCGGTGTCGAACGTCTTGTTCTCGATGCTATGGAAGAGGCCTACGGGTAATGAACCCCCTGTTTCTGATCGGGATCCTGCTGATCGCGTTCGTCGCGCTGGGTATGATCGCCGCCATCATCCTTGGCAATGAATCGGAGCGTAAAAAACGCTCCCTGTCCGTCATCCGGGGCCGCTCGGCTTCCAGCGATTCCGGCAGCCGCACGCAGCGCACCGATCAGGACAAGCGCCGCGCGGAAATCGCCAAAAAACTTAAAGATCAGGAAGGCGAGAGCAAGAAAGACAAGAAAAAGCCGGGCATGGCCCTGTTGCTGGAACAGGGAGGCCTAAGTGTAAGCGTGAGGAATTACTGGATTTTTTCAGCGCTGCTTGCGGCGGCTTGTTTTATGATGGCCAAGCTTTTCGGCGCGTCGTCTTTTGTAATGCTGATGGCCGGCATTACCGGCCTTTTCGGCCTGCCTCGCTTTTTTGTGCGCTTTCGTGTCAAGCGCCGGCAGAAAAAGTTTCTTGAGGAATTTGCCGACGCCCTGGAGGCGATGGTGCGCCTGTTGAAGGCAGGTATGCCGGTCAGCGAAGCGATTTCCATGGCGGGGCGTGAATTCACTGGCCCGGTGGGCGATGAAATGTCGCGCATATACGACTCGCAGAAGATTGGTATTCCGCTGCCAGAGGCGGCCCTGACCTCGGCGCGCCGCATGCCGCTGACAGAAATGCAGATGTTCGCCACGGGCTTATCGATACAGGCCCAGACCGGCGCAAGCCTTTCCGAGGTTCTTACCAACCTGGCCAAGGTAATTCGCGCCCGCTTTCGTCTCAAGCGCAAGGTGCAGGCGCTGTCTTCCGAAGCCAAGGCTTCGGCCATGATTATCGGTTCTCTGCCGTTTCTGGTCGGGGGCGGCCTGTTTTTCATCAATCCTGATTATATCGGAATCCTGTTTGACACCACGACCGGCAAAGTCATGCTGATCGGCGGCGGCGTCTGGATGGGTATAGGGATTCTTATTATGAAGCTGATGATCAATTTCAAGGTATAGGGCAGAAAAAACGTGTTCACGCCGGAATTTCTTATCGTTCTGATCAGCGCCGTAGTGGCGGCGGGCTCTTTTGCTGCCTTTGCCCTTCCGCTTCTTAACCGTGAGGAAAAGAAGGAGCGCTATAAGTCGGTTATCGAGAAAAAGCGCCGCGCACTTTTCGAGCAGAGTAAGGAAAACCTGAAAAGCCGCGGCAAACAAGGACAGGAAATGTCGGCCCGCGAGTCGGTTGCCACCCTGTTCAAGGTTGAAAAGATGATGGGCGCGATGGGTGAAAAGGTGCGCGACCAGATGCTGCAGGCCGGCATCAGAAGCCCGTCGGCGCCGATCAAATTTATTACGGCCAGCTTTGTCCTGCCGGCGCTTTTCGTGCTTCTGGCCATGTTCTTCATGGCACACAGTGACACGGAATTGTCGAATTTGATGACGTTGCTTATCATTTTTGGCGCCGCATTTGCCGGTTATAAACTTCCCGGACTCGTCATCAAAAACCAGATTCAAAAGCGAAGCCAGGAAATAAACCAAAGCTTTCCTGATGCGCTGGACATGATGCTGATCTGTGTTCAGGGGGGCATCGGGCTTGAACAGACGGTTAACCGGATCGCGGAGGAAATCGCCGAGCATTCGGAAACGCTGGCGGAGGAGCTGGGAATATTAAGCGCGGAGATGGCCATGCTGAATGACCGGAGGGCGGCGCTGCAGGATTTTGCCAGGCGGGTGGGTAGCGGCGCGGCCAAATCCTTTGCGACGGCTCTGATTCAGGCGGAGCAATATGGCACGTCCGTATCGCAGGCGATGCGTGTCATGGCAGACGAGCTGCGTGACATGCGTATGGCGGAGGCGGAACGCAAGGCAGCCTCGCTTCCGCCAAAACTGACCGTGCCGATGATCGCATTTTTCCTGCCGGTGCTGTTTATCGTGATTCTGGGACCTGCCGTTCTGCAGTTCCTGGAATCGCGGCATTAATATCTTCAAGAGAAAAGTGAAGAAATCAGGGCGCGTTGCCAGGTTTGGCAGCGGGTTTGGGCACTTTGGGCACCAGTCGCGTACCGCTGCGGGGAAGCTGCACGGGAAGGGCGGAAACGATTCTCAGATTCCGCTCGATCTCCGTGCGGTTGGGCGCGATGGCGGCGGCCTTGCGCAGCGTATCGATCGCCTCATCGAGAAAACCTTGTGAGGCGAGATTAAGTCCCAAATTGTTCATGACCGGGCTGGGATCGCCTGACCAGTTATCCAGTGCCTTGCGGAAGGCCACTTCGGCTTGGGGGTGATAGCCCTGCGCATCAAGGACAATACCCAGAATGTGATAGGCCTGGCCTGAGGCCGGGTCGGCTTCCACCGCCTTACGGGCATGCGCCTCAGCCTCGGGATAGCTGCCCATCGCGGCCTGGATCGAGGCATATTCGGTCTGGACAGCAGAGTTGGCCGGCGCTTTTTCATCCGTGGCGAACGGCGCCAGGATCAGATCCGCGCGGTTGAGGCGGCCGGCCTCACGCAGCGCGGCGGCGTATTTTGTGGCGGCCTCGGGGTTTTTGCTTTCGCGCTTGTAGCGGCTTTCGAGGAAGGCTAGGGATTCCTTGGTTTCCCCCTTTGAGGAGGCTTCGTCGGCGGCGCGGTCCAGCGCGGCGTTGATCTTGTCGGAGCGCTCCTGCTGTAGGGTTTGCTGGCCCGTGGTCTGACAGCCGGTCAGGGCCATCGTCACGGGGAGGGTCAGGAGAAGGAGGCTGAGTAGGGGGCGTTTCATAGGTCTGTTTTCCGGCTTTTAAAGGGTTGTTGTCTGTTATTGCTGGGGCGCGGGCGCCTCGCTGTTCGTGCTTTCCGGCGTTTCGGCGGAGGGTGTTTCCGGCTCGGTGCCAACGCCGCCTTCAGGTTCCCGGTTCATTCCGCCGCCTGCGTCTGAATTGTCGGCGGTGTAAGGCGCATAGGGTATGTTGCTGGTGCTGCCGCCCGTAAGAGGCACGGCCTCTCCCGGCTGTTTGACGGAGATGTTGTGGCACATGTCGGGGCAGTAATAGACGCTGGTCTCGCGGCAGGTGCCGCTGGTGGAGTTCACGCAGCTGCGGCGAATGCGTATGTATTTCTGTTGCGGCGAGGCGACAATAACGTGCCGTTGCATAACGATCCGGCCCGCGGAATCAAGAACCGTGAAATGAGTGGCGCCGGGTTCAGCGGGGATAAGGATCAACCTGCGCGCGCCGCTCAGCTGGATGCCCAGATGCGCGGGATT
>JANWLB010000019.1 GCA_025451095.1 Alphaproteobacteria bacterium | reverse complement strand
TGGATGGTCGATGTCATTGAGCCCTCGACAGAGATGGCCGTGCCGCCCATGACGCCGCCGGAGCCGCTGGTATTCGACGATACTGTCGGATGGGTGGGGTCGAAGTAGCTCGAAATGGTTTGCAGCTGGTCGTTAGTGCTGACATTCAGAAGCCAGAGCAAAAGAAAGAACGCCATCATGGCCGTGACGAAGTCGGCATAGGCAACTTTCCAGGCGCCGCCGTGATGGCCGCCCTCGCTCTTTTTTATCTTTTTGACGATGATCGGCTGAACTTCGTCGCTTTTTCCGGTTTTCGCCATGGCGGAGCCTGTGCTGCCTGTTTCCTATCCGGGACTGGGAAGTTCGTTCAGCTTTTCCTCCAGCTCGAGGAATCCGGGTTGGACATGGTGAGGCAGGAATTTGCGCGCGAATTCGACCGCCACCTGCGGCGCAGCGCCGTTCAGAAAGGCGATGACGGCAACCTTCATACAGCGGAAGTACAGGATCTGGGATTCGGCCTTGGTTTTCAGGGCGCCGGCAATAGGACCGACAAAGCCGTAGGCAAGAAAGACGCCCAGGAACGTACCGACGAGAGCGCCGCCGATCATGCGGCCCAGAACTTCCGGCGGCTCGGTGATCGAGCCCATGGTTTTGATAACGCCCAGAACGGCGGCCACGATACCCAGTGCGGGAATGCCATCTGCCATAGTCTGTACAGCGTGTGAAGGGTGCATCTTGTCCTGGGTTATGCTTTCGATTTCCTCATCCATCAGGGCTTCTATCTGATGGGGATTTTCGTTGCCCAGAGAGATGATCCTTAAATAGTCGCAAAGGAAAACGGTGGCGTCATGGTCGCCGTAAAAACCCGGGAACTGTTTGAAGAGATCGCTTTCATGCGGATTTTCAATGTGTGATTCCAGAGCCAGCCAGCCTTTCGTGCGGGTCAGCTTGAAGATCATGTAAAGAACGCTGAGCAATTCCATGTAGGAGCTTTTGTCATGTGCTTCCGGCTTGATCATGCAGTTCAGGTTCTGCATGGTGGCCTTGATAACGTGACCGCTATTGGCGATGAGGAAAGCGCCGATGGCGGCGCCGCCGATGGTCATCATCTCATGCGGTGCGGCATGGATGATCGGATGCATGTGACCTTCACCCAGAAGGTAACCGCCGAAAACACCCACGATAACAATCAGAAGGCCGACAAACTTCATGAGAGATGCAAAACCCTTTCTTTTTCCGTAGAATCGGAAACGGAGGAGGCCGGAGGGCCTCTATGATCATCACCTTTTTGGCTTAGAATATCAAGGCGTTCAGGACGCCATCCGGACCGGCTCATATTCCGGTTTGGCAGAGGGTTTGGCAAAAAAGTACCCTTGTCCCAGAGGAATCGAGAGAGCCTTGAGGCGATGCACCTGCGCGGCGTCCTCAATCCTTTCCGCGATAACGCCGATATTCAGGTCCTTGCACATCTGGCTAAGGTTTTTCAGCAAAACGGCATCACGTTCGGAATGCAGGATTTTCTGTGTATAAGCGCCGTCAATCTTGACATAATCTACATGGAGTTTCTGAAGATACTGGAAAGAGGCCGCGCCGGCTCCGAAATCGTCCAGACATACCTCGTAGCCTTTTTTCTGCAAGGTCTTGATGAAGCTGTTGACCATTTCCAGCTCGCTGATCGCGTTCGACTCTGTAATCTCGAAAATCAACCTGTCGGAAAGGTCCTGTCCCAGGTCCAGCTTGGCGATGAGGGTGCGGAAGAACTGTTCGTTCTGCATCGACTGACCGGAGAGATTGACGGCAAATTTTGTGCGGCGGCCGGATGATTTGTACATCAGGTAATTGATCGCGCGATCGCAGACGGCGATATCGAAATCTGCAGCCATGCCGATATCTTCGCCGAACATAATCCATTCCTGTGTATTGCCGCCGTCGCGAAAGCGCGTCAGCATCTCGAAGTGTGATGCCTCGCCGGTCTCGAAATTGACGATAGGCTGATAGTGCAGGTCAAAGGTCAGCTGGGAGATGATTGTCTTGAACTGATGGATTTTCTGCGCGTTGACACTGACATAGGCTTTGAAGCTGGAATTCAGCGTGTCGATGTTCAGGGATGTGCCCCGGCGCTCGAATTCGTTGATCGTGTAGATAAGCGCCTTCATTGTCTCCCGCTCACTCAGTGATTCCAGATCGGCTGATACGGTTTTGCTGCTGACGTCGAATCCCTTGCCTTCCGGGTCGCTCTTTTTGGCGAGGGCCTCCAGCTCGCTTTGCAGCATATCGGAGTTGACGGTACTGTTGTGGATGACGCTGTAGCGCCCGTCGCCAATTTCGGCAGCGGCCTGGCCGTCGACGGAACGCATGCCCAGAATGCCGGTGACCGATTTCGTGAAGTTGTTCCAGACATCTTCGCCCAGGCGCTTGCGGACGTTCTTCACGTCGCCGATGTCGAGCAGGGTCATCTCAAGATCCTGCCCCAGCGAGCGCGCCGTGCCCAGCGCCTCCTTGGCGGCCACAATAAATTCATCCTTATCCAGAAGCGAGTAGTCCATGTGGCGTTTCATGTCTTCGGCAATGCGCCGCATGAGCTCGGAGGTGAAGCCAAGAGTCAGATAGAAATCGCCGCTGTCGGGCATGCGGATGGCGGTGACGATGGCGCTTTTGCCGGCGCCCAGCTTTTCATCCAGTGTGACGGCGAGAGGGCCGCAGCGTTGACCGTCGCGGGCGTTTCGGTGCAGGGACGACATGGCAACCCGGTCGTTGTGCGAGAAGACATCAAGCCAGGGACGGCCGCTCAGGGTGGCATGATCGATTCCCGTCAGGCTCTTGGCGGCACCGAAGGCATGTGAAATCTCGCCGTCTTCGGAGATCTCAAGAAAAAGATCAGCCGAGGCGAAAGCGAAGGCAAGAAATCGGTCTCTTTGTTTTTTAAGGTCTTTGGGATCAGCCATGTCCGGCCTGCGCCGTTGTCAAATAACCGGGTTATTCTAGCACACTCTTATAGTGTGCCACGGGAGTTTTATTATTTGTTAAACAGGCTGAAAACAGGCGATTTTACCGGCCCAGAAGGCGGGCGGCCTGAGGGGCGAAATAGGACAGAATCAGGTCGGCGCCGGCCCGCTTGAAGGCCAGAAGCGATTCCATCATGACGTCGTTTTCGTTCAGGGCGCCGGCCAGGGCGGCATGGCGAATCATGGCGTATTCACCGCTGACCTGATAGGCAGCCAGGGGCAGGGATGTTGCTTCGCGCAGGCGCGCCAGAACGTCCAGATAGGGCATACCGGGTTTAACCATCAGTATGTCGGCGCCTTCGGCTTCGTCCTGCAGCGATTCCAGAAGTGCTTCCCGGCCGTTGGCGGGGTCCATCTGGTAGGTTTTGCGGTTGCCCTTGCCGAGCGCGCAGCCCGCGGCCTCGCGGAACGGGCCGTAAAAATGCGAAGCGAATTTTGTTGAATAGGCCATCAGCGGGATATGCGAAAATCCGCCGCTGTCCAACACGTGGCGCAGCGCGGCCACAGTGCCGTCCATCATGCCCGACGGTGCGACAAGGTCGGCACCCGCGCGCACCGCGACCAGCGCCTGCTGTCCAAGATTATTCAGGGTGGCATCGTTGTCGACATGACCGTCCTTGTCCAGAACGCCGCAATGGCCGTGATCCGTGTACTCGCAGAAACACAGATCAGCCATCACCACCATGTCAGGGCAGGCTTCTTTGACCCTCTGAATCATGCGGGCGAGCAGGCCGTCGCTTTTGAGTGAGTCGCTGCCGATGGAATCTTTCCTGTCCGGTATGCCGAACAGCATAACAGCCTTCAGGCCGGATTGCGCGGCGTCCTTCGCGATGGCGGCGATCGTGGCTTCGCTTTCGCGGAAGATCCCGGGCATGGAGCCGATCGGGGTCTTTTCGCCTTTGCCTTCGGCGACAAACAGCGGATAGATGAAATCGGCGGGGCTGAGGGCCGTCTCGCGCACGAGGTCACGCAGATTTTCGGTGCGGCGCAGGCGGCGCATGCGCCGTTCAGGCAGAGGCATGTCCAAATCCGCAGCGGATTTTTCCATCACTCCTGGAATATGCCGTTTCAGTTGCCTGACTCTGTCCATAAGCAATTGTCCGTGATTTGCAAAGCCAGACCCTATATGATGTGGGTGAAAAAGTAAATAAAGTGACGTTGCTACATGGCTTCAGAACGCGTGGACAAGGAAATTCTGATCAGGAAAGAGGGGGGCGTGGCCCATGTCACCCTTAACCGGCCAGCGGCTCTGAACGCTTTGACTCTGGAAATGATCAGGATTTTATCCACGAGCCTGGCTGACTGGGAGCGCGACGAGTCCATGCAGGCGGCGATCATCACGGGCGCGGGTGACCGGGCTTTTTGCGCGGGCGGGGATATCAAGGCAGCCTATAGTCTTGGCATGAGTTACCGCCGCGGTGAGACGGACAAGCGCGTGATCTCGCTTTTTTTTGGCGAGGAGTATCGCATGAACCGGCAGCTTTTCCATTGCCGCAAGCCGCTTTTCGCCATCATGGATGGCATTACCATGGGCGGCGGGTTTGGCGTGGCGGGGCCCTGCCGTTTCCGCGTGGCGACGGAAAAAACGGTTTTCGCCATGCCTGAAGTCGGCATCGGTTTTTTCCCGGATGTCGGGAGTACTTATTTCCTCAATCGTTGTCCCGGGCAGATCGGTTCATGGCTGGCGGTCACCGGGGGCCAGATCGGCCCGGCCGACATGCTTTATGCCGGGTTGGCAACACATTACATTCCGCAGGACAGGATCGCGGCCTTCCGGGCGGCGCTGGAAAGCGCGCTGGCGCGCGCGGCTGACCCGGCGGCGGCAGAAAAAGCGGGACAGGACGTGCTGGCGGAATTTTCCGGACGCCCGCCCGGTCCCGGACCTCTGGAGCAGAATCAGACACTCCTCGACAAGTGCTTCGCTTTCGATACCGTTGAGGAGATCGCCGACTCTCTGGGCGGCGCGGAAACAGACTGGGCGGAGGAGACGGCGCGCCTGATCGCGGGGCGCTCGCCTACCAGTCTGAAGGTCGCGCTCATGCATCTGCGCTGCGCCCGGGGGAACAGTTTCGATTCCATAACCGCAGACGATTTCATGCTCGCCCAGCATTTCACCCAGGGGCACGATTTTTATGAAGGTGTAAGGGCGATGGTCATCGACAGAGACCGCCAGCCCCGCTGGATACCGGCCCGGCTGGCCGATGTCTCGGATGATGATGTGGCGCAGTATTTTTCGGAAACTGGCCACTGCCTGGATAATCTGGCCGCATGAGGTCGAGATTTTAGTTTGAGTCTGAAGGCGGCTGGATTATGATTTTGACTGGGACCGCTTTTGCGATTCTATGATGTCTGCATGCCCGAGAGAGGGAGTCTTCTGTGGTAACGACAACACCCTATTATGAAGCAATTCAGCTGATCGAACGGCTGCACCGCCATTTCCTCGATGTTCTCAAGCTCGAGCTCGACCGCAAGGGGATACAGGACATCAACAACGTTCAGACCATGATCCTTTACAATATCGGGGATGATGAGATGACTGTGGGCGAACTGACCATTCGTGGTTATTACCTCGGCTCCAACGTTTCCTATAACGTCAAGAAGATGGTGGAGAACGATTACCTGGTGCAGGAGCGTTCGGTCCATGACAAACGTTCGATCCGCGTCCGCCTGTCGGACAAGGGCAGCAAGCTCCGTGATACAATTACGGAAATGTTCCAGAAACAGGAAAAGTTGATCGGCGGAACCGAGCTGACGGCCGACCGTCTGAACCACATGAACCAGACCATGCGTCTCATGGAGCGTTTCTGGGCCAGTCAGACGAATTACACCGGAATTGTAACCGGGGACGAGTAACCTTCTCTTTTTTCTCACGATTTTCCTTTTCTTGACCATGGCGGCCTATGGACGTTCATCATGAAACCGCGCAGGTTCATTTTCCCATAGAAGGGCAGTCGCCCTGGGTTAATATTTTCCGCAGCTTTCTGGTCAGCATGATCGTGCTGGCGGTGGCGTCGATAGTCACGCTCGGCCTTTTCGGGAAAGAGGGGTCGGCGGGAACGATGCCGTGGATCTGGAACATGATCGGGGCGCTGCTGATTTTCGAATATTTTATTTTCCTCAAAGTCATTGTCCCGCGCACGGCCGATTACGGCCGTTTCCGTGTCTATGAAAACAGGGTCGATTTTTATCCCCTGGCGCTGCTCGGGATGGGCGTAGGCCGTGCGCCGGAGAGTGTGGGTCTTCAGAAGTTCAAGGGTGTCGCGGTCCAGGAGGCCTCGGCGCCCCAGGACAACCGGACCATAGCCGGCTATGGAATTTTTCTGATGGGCCCGGTCCGGGGACGCACGATCCGGCTGAGGATATGTTCGACGCGTCTTGAGGCGGAGCAGCAGGCGCACCATCTGGCGCAGATATTTCATCTGCCCGTCGTGCCGTACAAGGAGACTGTGAAGTCTTACCGCCGCGCCCTCTGACGCGGGGGCAGCGGTAAGGGCATGAGGAGGGCGGCTGGCGCAGTGTGCGTCAGACCCGGTTCAGCCCGGCGCCTGCGCGCAGGACCCGCCAATTTTACGAAAAAGCCTGTATGCCGGTCTGCGCCCGTCCAAGGATAAGGGCGTGAATGTCGTGCGTCCCCTCATAGGTATTGACCGCCTCCAGGTTCATCATGTGGCGGATCACATGGTACTCGTCCGAGATGCCGTTACCGCCCAGCATATCACGGGCCATGCGGGCAATATCGAGGGCCTTGCCGCAGTTGTTTCTCTTGAGAAGAGAGATCGCTTCGGGGGCTGCACGGCCCTCATCGCGCAGACGACCCAGCCGGTGCGCGGCGTGCAGGCCAAGTGTAATTTCCGTCTGCATGTCGGCCAGCTTCTTCTGGATCAGCTGGTTCGCCGCCAAAGGCCTTCCAAATATGATACGATCCATAGCGTATTGCCTTGAAATGTGCCAACAGGCCTCAGCTGCGCCTATCGCACCCCAACTTATTCCAAAACGGGCCGAATTCAAACACGACAAGGGGCCTTTCAGGCTCGTGACATGCGGTAAACGGTTCTCTTCCGGCACGAAAACATCATCCATGGCAATCCCGCCCGTGACCGAAGCGCGAAGTGAGAACTTGCCCTCAATCTTCGGAGCGGAAAGGCCTTTCATGTTTTTTTCCAGAATGAGGCCAACTATCTGGTCTTCGTCGTTTTTAGCCCAGACGACGAACACATCGGCGATCGGGGAATTGGTGATCCACTGCTTGGACCCGGAGACGGTATATCCCCCCTTGGCCTTGCGGACCCGGGTCTTCATGCCGCCCGGATCTGAACCGCCGTCCGGTTCGGTCAGGCCGAAGCAGCCGATCAGCTCCCCGCTGGCCAGCCGGGGCAGGTATTTCTGTTTCTGCTCTTCCGACCCGAAGGCATGGATGGGGTACATGACCAGCGAGGTCTGAACCGAGAAGGCGGACCGGTAGCTGGAGTCGACCCGCTCCAGTTCCCGGGCGATCAGGCCGTAGGAGGTGTAGCTGACCCCCGGGCATCCATATCCCTCAAGAGGGGCGCCGAGCAGACCCAGTTCACCCATCTCCCGCATGATGGCGGGGTCAAAGGTTTCATGGCGGTTGGCCTCGATGATGCGGGGCAGAAGTTTATCCTGGGCATAGGCATGGGCGGTATCGCGAACCATGCATTCTTCCTCGTTCAGGAGCTCGGAGAGCAGAAGAGGGTCATCCCACTGAAAATCCGGTTTATGTGTTTTTTTCTCAGGCATAGCTTTAGCTCTGGCACCCATGTTGCTGTGATCCTCTGGTCAATTCCCTCTTGGGAGGTTAATGTTATAGCAGGAGTAAAGGCGTGACAATGGTCCAAAGCAGGGGCAAATACGACGCATGAAGAACAGCTTTATGCCAGGCCGCGAAGTCAGATTCGAGTTTTTTCCGGTGGGCCAGTATGTCCGCGTCAGTGCCATGGATACGAAAACCCTGACCGAGATATCCATTCAGGGCCCGGCTTCGGCGCCGGAGGATCTGCTCAAGCGCAATGCCCTCAAGCGGCTTGAATATGTGATGAAAAAGAAGGGGTTGATTTAACCCATCCGCCGCCTCTATATAAACGGGCAACTTTCATACAGGTTGACCCATGCCCAAAACAATTGCCATTGCCTGCGATCATGCCGGTTTTCCTCTTAAGGAAGCCCTGAAAAAAGCCTGCGGCGATCGTTACCGCTGGCTTGATCTCGGAACCAATTCGACGGACTCAGTCAGCTACGCCGATTTCGGAGAACATCTGGCGAAAGCGATCGGCGCCGGCCGCGCAGATTATGGCATCCTGATCTGTGGCACCGGCATAGGCATATCGATTGCGGCCAACCGCTACGCCCATATCCGCGCGGCGGTCTGCACCAGTTCGACGATGGCGCGGCTGGCCCGCGCCCATAACAATGCCAATGTTCTGGCGCTCGGCGCACGGATCATCGGGGCTGAGGTGGCTCTTGACTGTATAGACACGTTTATGACTACGGATTTCGAGGGCGGACGCCATCAGGCGCGAGTTGATAAATTAAACACAGGACTTTGATCCTCAAGCAAAAAGAAGGACATTATGAAGTTCAATCTGAAGAAGAAGGCAGACACGAAAATGGATCAGGATTTTTTCAGCGGTGAACTGGCCGACCGGGACCCCGATCTGTACGGATCGATCACGCGGGAGCTGGAACGCCAGCAGACCCAGATCGAACTGATTGCCAGCGAAAACATTGTTTCCCGCGCGGTGCTGGAAGCGCAGGGCTCCGTCCTGACCAACAAATATGCCGAAGGCTACCCGGCCAAGCGTTATTACGGCGGCTGTGAGTTTGTCGATGTAGCAGAGGAACTGGCGCGGGAGCGGGCCAAAAAGCTCTTTGGCTGTACTTTCGTTAACGTTCAGCCCCATTCCGGGGCGCAGGCCAACCAGGGCGTGTTCATGGCCTTGCTTCAGCCCGGCGACACCATTCTGGGCATGGCCCTGTCTTCGGGCGGGCACCTGACTCATGGGGCCGCGCCCAACCAGTCGGGCAAGTGGTTCAAGGCCATTCAGTACGGCGTCCGCCGTGAAGACGCGCTGATCGATTATGACGAGGTCGAAAGGCTGGCGCGGGAGCACAAGCCCAAGATGATCATTGCCGGTGCATCGGCCTATCCCCGGGTCATCGACTGGAAGAAATTCCGCCAGATCGCTGACAGCGTGGGTGCGTATCTGATGGTGGACATGGCGCATTATGCCGGTCTGATTGCGGGCGGCGTCTACCCCAGCCCAGTGCCCCATGCCCATATCACGACGACGACGACCCATAAAACGCTGCGCGGCCCGCGCGGCGGCATGATACTGAGCAACGACGAGGAAATCGGCAAGAAGATCAACTCGGCCGTATTCCCCGGATTGCAGGGGGGGCCTCTGATGCATGTCATCGCCGCCAAGGCGGTCTGCTTCGGGGAGGCGCTGCAGCCGGAGTTCAGCCGGTATGCCAAGGCAGTGGTCGAGAATGCGAAAATCCTCGCCCAGACCCTGAAGAAAGGCGGGCTGGATATCGTCTCCGGTGATACCGACAGCCATATTGTGCTGGTCGACCTGCGGCCCAAGAAGCTGACCGGCAACATTGCCGAAGTGGCGCTGGAGCGCGCCGGCATAACCTGTAACAAGAACGCCGTGCCGTTCGATCCTGAAAAACCGATGGTTACCAGCGGTGTTCGCTTGGGCACGCCTGCCGGAACGACCCGGGGGTTCGGTGGTGCAGAATGGCGTCAGACCGGCGAGATGATCGTCGAGGTCCTGGACGGGCTGGCCGCCAATGGCCCGGAGAAAAACGCCAGTATTGAGAAGGCGGTCCGGGAAAAAGTTCACGCGCTGTGCAAGTGTTTCCCGATCTATGAGGGTCTGATGTAATGAGATGCCCGTTCTGCAGTCATGATGAAACGCAGGTGAAGGACTCCCGTCCCGCGGACGAGAGCGCCGCCATCAGGCGTCGCCGAGAATGCGGTGAATGCGGTGCGCGGTTCACGACCTTCGAGCGGGTACAGCTGCGCGAGATGACCGTCATCAAGGCGGATGAGCGGACCGAGCCTTTTGAGCGCGACAAGGTCGTCCGGTCCATGAGGGTCGCATTAAGAAAAAGGCCGGTCACGGACGAGCAGATAGACAAATCCGTGAGCTCGATCGTCCGGCAGCTCGAAAGTCAGGGTGAGCCTGAAATTCACTCTTCCCGGATAGGTGAACTGGTGATGCAGGCGCTGGCCCGTCTGGATGCGGTGGCCTATATCCGCTATGCGTCAGTTTACCGCGACTTCTCGCGGCCGGAAGATTTCAATGAACTTCTGGAAAAAGTTGGCGCGTCAGCCGCCAAGCCTCAAAAAGAGGCGGCTGAGTAGTTCTGACGCTGAAGCCGGGGCTGAGTTCTGACTCCCGGCTGCTCTGGCTG
>JANWLB010000018.1 GCA_025451095.1 Alphaproteobacteria bacterium | reverse complement strand
CCAACATCCTGTTTGAAAAAGGCGGAATCTTTGGCGGCTTCGGCTATGACGTCGGCTGCCGTCCGCCCCACAACGCCATCTGGGCCTGCGACGAACTGGGCACAACCGGCTCCTTCACCGGCAAGCCGATTGATATGGGCGGCACCGATTACGACCGCGAAGGCATCGCCGGGCTGGGCGTGGCCGTGGCGGCCCGCACCTTGCTGGAACGCAGGAAAGTACCGGTTCAGGGCGCTTCTTTCGCCGTGCAGGGCGCTGGCGCCATGGGCGCCGCCGTGATCCGCTATTTCAGCGAATATGGCGGCACACTCAAAAGTCTGGCCGACCCGCGCTACGGGGGCACATGGGTACTCGACCGGCCCGCCGGCGCCGCGCTGATCAAGGCTCTTTCCGCGCAGGACGAGACGGCAAAAAAGCTTCTGGAGCAGGAAGGCCGCCTGCTGGCGCCCGATTCACAAGAAGTGCTGTACCAGGACGTTGACGTACTGTTCCCCTGCGCTGTGGAAGATGTTCTGACCGCTGAAAACGCGGGCCGTGTCAAAGCCCGCTTCGTCGTCGAGGGCGCCAACAACCCGACCCGGGACGAAGCGCATAAAATCCTGTTCGACAAGGGTATCATCAATGTCCCCGACATTATCGCCAACCCCGGCGGCATCATTTCCGCCTTCGTTGAACTGACCTCCGCCATTACGGTCGAGGAAAACCTGAAAACCCGCAAGAAGGTACAACAGGCCAAGGACATGACCATCGATCGCGTCACCAGCAATGTGCATGAGCTTCTGGACATCATTGAAACTTACGGCCTGCAGTCTGACAGGGCGGGTGATTTCATCGCCCACCGCAACATCTTTCTGGGTATCCCCTCGTAAGCACATGAGTAAAAAAACGGGCGCGCAGATACTGGTCGAATGTCTTGCCCTTCATGCGGTGGAGCGGGTTTCCAGCGTAGCGGGAGAAAGCTATCTGGCCGTTCTCGACGTCTTGCTCGATCACCAGGAAATCAGCGTCATCACCTGCCGCCACGAGGGCGGTGCTGCGTTCATGGCGGAAAGCTGGGGCAAGCTGACGGGGAAACCCGGAATCTGTTTTGTCACGCGCGGCCCCGGGGCCTGCAACGCCTCCATCGGCGTGCATACCGCCATGCAGGATTCAACGCCGATGATTTTGTTCATGGGCCAGGTCAGGCGCGAGGAGCGCGGGCGCGAAGCCTTCCAGGAAATCGACGTTCGCGAGGTTTTCGGCGGGCTGGCGAAATGGGCGACCGAAATCGACGACCCGCGCCGCATCCCGGAAATCGTATCCCGCGCCTTCAAAACAGCGCTTTCGGGACGGCCCGGCCCGGTCGTCATCGGGCTGCCCGAAGATATGCTGACCGAAAGCGCCGAAGCGCGGATCGAAAAACCCTTCGCTCCGGTGCAGGCGGCCATTTCTGCCGGCGCGATCACCGAGATCAGGAGCCTTTTGCAAAAAGCGCAAAGGCCGCTGATCATCGCCGGCGGCTCCGGGTGGACGGACGCGTCCTGCGACAATCTGATGAGCTTTGCCAAAACCTGCCACATTCCGGTTGCCGCGTCCTTCCGCCGGCACGATATTTTCAGCCATAAGAACGCCTGCTATGCCGGAGAGCTGGGCACAGGCACCAACCCGCGCCTGACTGAAAAGGTGAAAGAATCCGACCTGCTGCTCGTCATCGGTGCTCGGCTGAACGAGATTGCGACGCAGGGCTATACCCTGATCGATGCGCCTTACCCGCGCCAGACGCTCATACATATTCATGCGGGGGAGGCCGAACTGGGCCGGGTCTATGTCCCGGCGCTGGCCCTGCAGGCTGACGTCAATGGCGCGGCGGAGGCTCTGGCCGGCGGCGTGCGCGTCGACGGGCGGCACTGGGCGCCCTGGCGCGACGAGCTGCGGCAGATCTATCAGGACTGGACAGCCATCGACGCCGCAAAGCTGCACCGCTGGAACGGCGCCGACATGACGGCGATCTACGCCTTCCTGCGCAACGCCCTGCCGGAAGACGCCATCGTCACAACCGATGCCGGGAATTTCAGCGGCTGGGCGCAGCGTTACCTTTCCTATGGACGTCCGGGCCGTTTACTGGCCCCCACCAGCGGGGCCATGGGCTATGCCGTGCCGTCTGCTGTCGGGGCATCGATCGCCGCGCCGGACAAAGTGGTTCTGGGCATATGCGGCGATGGCGGCTTCATGATGACAGGTCAAGAATTGGCTACCGCCCTGCACCACAATGCAAAACCAATCATCATGCTGTGCAACAACAATATGTACGGCACGATCCGCATGCATCAGGAACGCCACTATCCCGGACGGGTCAGCGCAACTGCCCTGACCAACCCGGATTTCGTCGCCTTTGGAAAAAGTTTCGGCGGTGCCCTTGCCCTGCGGGTTGAGAGCGCCGATGACTTCCCCGCCGCATGGAAAAGGGGCCTGGCCGCCGACGGGCCGGTCCTGCTGGAGATCCGGATGGACCCGCGCCAGATCTCAACGGCCGCCAAACCCTGATTATATAAGAATATTTGCATAAATCGGGGTCCTGTGGTACGTTTCCCCGGCTTAAGCAGTTTATAAAAAAAGGAAGAACAGGGATGTCCCGCCGACATCGCAAATCAGGCCATGGCGGCAAACGCCACCGGGGCCGGCAACGCAGACATCAGGGCAACAGCACACAGGCGCATGCCAATGCGGGCCTGCAGACTCAGGGTCAGAAACAGACTCAAGATCGCCCTCAAAATCCGGATAGCCGCACAAGCCGGAAGAAGATTGCGAAAGAATCCAACCACCGTTCGGACAATCTTCATAGGCCGGATCCGCCCGGCCTGACTCGCCTGTTCGCCGGCTGCAAAGTTGTCACCCATGTCGACCGTTTCGAGGGCCGCCCCTATATCGACGAAACGGATGTCGAGGTGCAGGACGTCCTCGATTTGATCGACCAGGATCTGACCGATGAGGAAATCTGCAAAAAATTCAACAAGCAGGTCACTCAATACGATATCGATCTCTGCCGCGCCTACCAGGCGCGCTTCAAAACCGAAACGCTGAAAGAGATATTCAACCGATCCAGCGGTCACAACGCCCTGATGCTGGATGAAAATCTGTCGCTCCGCCTGCTGTACGACACCGTCCGCCTGTTCGGCCCCTCCTCGCACGTCTATTGTGACGGTCTGCGTCGCAGCGACGATGAAAAAGACATCTGGGCGCACGCCATCAAAAACAAAATTCAGGCCGTCATGACCGCCGACCGCGATTTCCTGCGCATATCAAAACAGTACAGGGAACGAATGATCGAGAAATATGGCAGCCTTACGGACTGCCCCGAACATATACCCGGCGTCGTCTTCTTTCCCAAGAACCCCGACCGGCATGAAGCTCTCGGCCTGATGGAGCATAACAAGCGGGCTATCCGCCGCTACCTGCAGGACAACGACGCGATTTACCTCAACATTGAAAAGGGCAACTGCCACCGTGTCTATGAATACACCAGCGGCAAAGGCCTGCCTTTTGACAAGAGCGCGAAGCGCACGGCAGCACCTGCGCCCGCTCCGGCGACCTAGACTTAAGACTGTCCCGCGAACGCGTCCATTTTCTCTGCCATCTTCAGATCGGATTCGGTCACGCCGCCCGCGTCGTGAGTGGTCAGCGTTACGTCCACACGGCTGTATACATTGAACCATTCAGGATGATGATTCATCTTTTCGGCCAGCAGCGCGGCGCGCGACATAAAAGCCCACGCCTGGCTGAAGTTTTTGAATTGAAATGTCTTTTGCACCGCATCGCGGCCGGGAACCGGCACCCAGCCATTCAGGCGCTTCAGGGCCTCGGCGACGGCCTGCGGTGAGAGTTTTTCTGCCATTGTCCTGTCCTCCGATTCATCGTAGAGTCACGGTGAATCATATATACGTTACGGATGAGTCTTTTACCATGGATCGCCAACAGATCATCATGACTTTTACGACTCCTCCCGGGATTGAGGAACTGACGGCCATTGCCAAGTCAGCTTTCCAAGCCCTGCCGGAAGAAGTTCTTTCCTTTTGCGAGGAACTCTGCATACAGGTGGAGGAGTTTCCCGACACCGCCATTGAGAATGAACTGGACCTTCAGGACCCGTATGAACTGGTGGCCCTGTTCCGCAGCGGCGGACAGATTTCACCCGGCGTTCAGAAAAAAGTGGCAAACGATGACGATGCGCTGATCATCTACCGCCGGCCGCTGCTGGACATGTGGTGCGAGACGGGCGAAGATCTGTCCGGCCTGATGCGGCAGATTATGATTGAAGAACTGGCGCAGAATTTCGACTTCTCCGAAGACGAAATCGCCGAACTGACACGGCAGGCCTACTAGAAATCAGATAAAAGCCAAATCGCTGAAAGGCCAAATTATTGCGAAGGCTGCCGGAGCCTTTCGGCAAAGGCGCGATATGTTTCGTCGCGGTTGCAGACGATCCTGATCTCGGCAAATCCATCGCACATCCGGTCCATGATGCCCTGCACGGCCAGCCGCACGGCACGGTTCACGGGATACTTGTCCCTGCCCGTGCCCAGCACCGGAAAAGCGATGGATGTCAGCTTCATGCGGCGCGCGAGCTCGAGCGCATGACGGTAGCAGCGCAGAAGATCCCTGTCCTCATGATCAATGCCGGGATCAACCATCGGCATCACGACATAAATAACGTGCTTTGCCACCAGCGAAAATCCGGGAACGGCGAATACGTCACCGGCACGAGGCTTGTAGATATGCTCCAGCAGAAACTCATCCAGCCGCGCCCCGGCCTGCTTCAGCAGCGCCTGGTTCAGCGAGCCTTCCATCAGCATATCGGTCCGAATCGTCGAAACAAGAGCGTCCACGCCCGTTTGCGCCACAAGGTCGCCTTTGACCAGCTTTATGCGATCCATTAAATGATGGTTGGAACCGCGGGAGGGTTTTGCTAAAAGCTTAGACATGACACGAACTATACTTCTGTTTTTCGTTCTTATCCTCACTTTTGTCACTCCGGCAAACGCGCAAACAGCCTTCGGACTGTGCATGCATGGCACGCCGAAATACAGCGCCTCCTCCCTCTACCTTGATTACGTCAACCCAGAGGCGCCCGCGGGCGGCACTATGAAGCAGTCTGCCATCGGTACTTTCGACACCCTCAACCCTTTCAGCCTCAAGGGCACCTCGGCGCAGGGGCTCAACCTTGTCTATGACCGGTTGATGGGGCGGGTATGGGATGAGCCGTTTACGCTTTATCCCCTGATTGCCGATTATGCAGACGTTCCGGCCGACCGCTCTGCCCTGACCATCCATATTAATCCCAAAGCGCGCTTCAGCGACGGCAGCCCGATCACCGCCGACGATGTTCTTTTTTCATTCGAGACCCTGAAAGAATATGGCCGCCCGAACATGCGGCGCGTCTACAAACTGGTCAGCCGGACTGAAAAAAAAGATAACCTGACAGTTCAGTTCACGCTTGGCCCCGGCTATGACCGCGAGACCATCATGATCCTGGCGATGATGCCGGTCCTTTCAAAAAACTGGTGGAAGGGACGCAACTTTGAATCGACGCTGCTGGAGCCGCCGGTTTCCAGCGGACCTTACCGCATCGCCTCCGTCGATCCAGGCCGCCAGATCGTCTACGAGCGCGTGCCCGGCTATTGGGCCCGCAATCTTCTCGTCAATGCCGGCCAGTACAATATTGACCGCATCATTTATGATTATTTCCGCGACGACACGGTGGCCTTCGAGGCTTTCAAGGCGGGCGCCTCTGATCTGCGCCGCGAATTCAACGCCGGGAAATGGGCCTCCGCCTACGATTTTCCAGCCGTCAAAAAAGGCAACGTCATAGCCGAGGCCCTGTCGCATGGCCGGCCGGAGCGCGTGCGCGCCCTCATATACAATACGCGGCGGCCGCCCTTCGATGATGCCCGGGTGCGTCAGGCCCTGCAATACGCCTTCGATTTTGAATGGATCAATGCCAATTTGTTTCACGGCCGCTACAAGCGCGTCGCCAGCTACTTTCCAAACGCCGCGCTTGCCGCCACGGGCGCGCCTGACGAAGCCGAAAAAAAACTTCTTGAACCATGGCGCAAGGTGCTGCCGCCCGAAGTTTTCGGCCCCGCCTGGGTCCCGCCGAAAAACGGCAGCGATGCCGCCTTCCGCGCCAATCTTCTCAAGGCCGATACCCTGCTCAAAAAAGCGGGATGGATCGTCAAAAACGGCGTACGCGTCCACCAGAACGATGAAAAACAGATATTCAGATTTGAGATCGTGCTGGAAACCGCCGAGGACGAAAAAATCGCCCTCTCTTTCGCCCGCGGCCTTAAGCGGCTGGGAATCACCGCCACCATCCGTATCCTCGATTCGGCCGCTTTTGTGGGACGGCTGAACAACTATGATTACGATATGGTCCTTTATTACTGGCTGAATACGCTGTCGCCCGGCTCGGAACAAATGCTCTACTGGACCTGCGAGGCGGCACGGCAGCCCTCGCGCTGGAATTACGCCGGCATATGCAACCCGGCCGTGGACGCCTTAAGCGGGAATATCGCCAAAGCGCGGACACGGGAGGAACTGACCGCCGGGGCCCGCGCGCTCGACCGTGCCTTGATCTGGGACTATTATATGATCCCGCTTTATTATGCAGGCGAGGATTATGTAGCCTACCGCAAATTCCTCCATCATCCCGCGAATATGCCTCTTTACGGCACTGTTCTGGAAACATGGTGGGCGGACGGCACCCCTGGCAAACCGCCGGAGGCGCCTCAAGAAAGGGCGGGAAAGAAATGAAATCCCCGTTGAGCCCTTCCGGCTGTCTTGTTATTCTGTCATCAGTAATGCTTTAACCCTCCTCATCCGGGACAATCCCATGGCCACAAGACGCTTTTACAACATTCTTCTGACCGGCATGGCTTTCGCGGGCCTGGCTGCCTGTTGCGCGCAGCCCGTCAGCATGCACGACCTGAAGCACAAATCGCAGTACTGGGAACGAGCTAATGTTTCAGAATCCACTTACATGGAGGGCCCCAAGGCCCAGCAGATGCTCCAGCGCGATATTGCACGCTGCGTCACCGAACTGCGGGAACTGTCCCGCCTCGGCGCTTTAAGACAGGCGATGCCGGGCAATACCGACCCTTATGGCCACGTCCCCGATCCGTCAACGCCGGAGGGCTCGCTGGCCCAGTGGGAAACTCCGGAGCGTGATGGCGCCCTGTATGCCGAACATTCCGATTACCACGATTTTGAGACCTGCATGCAGGCCAAGGGTTGGGCACGTGTTGAGAATGTGCCCTACGAAACAGCCGAGCGCGCCCGCAAGACCTATGTCGAGTCCATCATGAAGCAGCAGTACCGCAGCAACGTGGGCGAAAACAAAAATCCCGGCGCGATGCCCAAGAGCGAGTGGGGCAACCTCAATAACTGATCTGAATGCCTGACGCCGGCCGCCTGGGAAAATTACAGGCCGAGCTTTCGCGCTGATTCTACGGCTTTTTCGACAGTCAGCGACGACATCAGCGTCCCCGTCTTCGCCGGGTCATACCCTTCAAAATCGATAAGCTCGTCATAATTTTGTGGCGTGGCTGCATAAGCGGTGCGCGTGCCCCAGGGCCGGTACAGATGCGGCCAGCTGGGTCCGAACAGGCCAAGCGTGGGAACACCCACCGCCGCCGCACAATGCATGAGACCGGAATCGTTTCCCACATAGAATGCACAACGTGCCAGCGCCGCCGCCGCCGTTCCGGGATCGGCGCGGCCAATAACATCGAGCTGCCGCTCTTTCGGCACCGCGCTCAAAACGCGGCGCGCCTCCTTCTCCTCTCCCGGCGCGGCAAACACCGCCACGCGCGCGCCCGGCAATATCCCATCCGCCGCCGTCAGGATATTTACGAGCGCTATAAAATTCTCCGCCGGCCATGTCTTGGCCGCCCAGTTGGCTGTCGGCCCGATCCCCAGCACTTTTCCGCCTGCCGCCGGAATCAGCGCGGCTGCTTTTTGCTTCTGCGCCTCCGTAAACCACAGCGTGGGCGCCGGCACCTGCGCCAGCCCCATGACGGCGGCATTCTGCTCGACCTTGTGGCGCGTGCGGTCAATCGCGCCGCTATAGACATATCGCCTGCGCGCCCGAATCAGCCGGGAAACGGCACTGTTGCGCAGGTCCACCACCATGTCCCAGCGGCGGCCTGCGACTTTTGTCCACAGGCCCAGCCAATGAGCATTCCATTGCTTTTTCTCAAGGACGATCAGAGTCTCCCGTTGCGGCAGCCCTTCAAACAGAGCCGCCGGCAAGGGCCCGCAAACCACGGTCAGGCGGGCATCCGGGTGTTTTTGCAGGATATGGGCCAGAAGACCCGTCGATAAAACCGCATCGCCAATACGGCTGGATGTGATAAAAAGAACATTCATGGACAAATTTGTACGGCCATGTCGGATACAGAGTCAAAATCATTCTTCGTTAAGCTCCCCCGCCGTGGCATCGTCCGTGTTGCGGGAGCGGATCGTCATGCTTTTTTACAGGATCTTGTCACAAATGATCTTGATCTTCTGGACGACCAGCCGGTCCTTTACTCCTGCCTGCTGACGCCGCAGGGAAAGTTCCTTCACGATTTTTTCATTTCCCACGACGATAGCACCATCATCCTGGAATGCGAGGGCGGGGAACGCGCCGAAGACCTCATGAAGCGCCTGATGCAATTCAAGCTGCGCTCAAAGGTCGATATCACGGTGGAAAAAGATGTGCCCGCCTTTTCAATTCCTGACGCAACAACATCACAGGGATACCGCGATCCGCGCCATCGCGCCCTGGGCTGGCGCTGCCTGCGCAATGCGCCGCCCGGAATGGATGAGCGCCCCTTCGCCCTGTGGGACATGCGGCGCATCTGTCTGGGCATCCCGGACGGCAGCCGCGACATCGTCGTGGGCAGCGATACGCTGATCGAATGCAACATCGACAAGCTTAAGGGCGTTTCTTTCCACAAAGGCTGCTATGTCGGGCAGGAAATCACTGTACGCATGAATATGCGCGGACTGGCGAAAAAACATCTTTATACTGTGCAGATCAGCGGAAACTCTGTCCCCACCGATATCTACCTGGAAGGCAAGGTGGTCGGCGCCATGAGATCAAACTGCGGCGGTGTCGGACTGGCCCTTTTGAAAGATGAAGCCGCGCACCTTCTCAAGGAAGGACCCGTCAGGATTTTCGTGCCGGAATAAACGGCCTTTTTTCAGTTCATCTTGAAACTAAAATCCGATGTCGGATCGAGATGGACCTGCGTCATGTCGTCGATGTCCTCGCCGCGGGAAAACATCATCAGCACAGTCATGCCGGTCTCGTGCGGAATTCCGCCCTTTTCAAAAAGAGCATTCACCTCAGCCGCCGTGCTTGCCGCCATAAACTCTTCTTTCAGGACCTTGCCGTTGCTCATCCGCGCCAGCGTCCGCGAAATTAACTCGGCGTCAAAATAAACTCTCATTTTTTGTCTTCCTTGCCATATCCTGAAAAAATCAGCTCACAACCCGGGACGATAAAAACAGATAAACCAGTATCACCAGAAGCGCAACAATGACCGCCGCCACCAGAATCATGTCCCAGCGGCTCTGGAAGTGATAGATGTCGAGCGTATGGCTTTCGTCATCCTTGCCTCCGTCCTTGCTATCGCCATTATCATTGCTGTCGTTTTTCATGCTCATGCTGCTGCCCTTTTCTTTTTGACGCTGTTCTGTGCTTCGCGTATGGCCGCCTGCGCTGCCGCCAGGCGCGCAATCGGAACGCGGAAGGGTGAGCAGGATACATAGTCAAGCCCCGCCTTCTCGCAAAAAGCGATCGAATCCGGATCGCCGCCATGCTCGCCGCAGATTCCTGTCTTGATATCCGGTCTTGTCTCACGGCCCCGCTCGATGGCCATGAGGATAAGCTGGCCTACGCCTTCGGTATCCAGCGTAACGAAGGGATCTTTCTCGAAAATGCCCTTGTTGATGTAATAAGGCAGAAACCGTGATGCGTCGTCGCGGCTCAAACCCATCGTCGTCTGGGTCAGATCGTTGGTGCCGAAGCTGAAGAACTCCGCCTCTTCCGCGATCTCGCGCGCGACCAGCGCGGCGCGCGGCAGCTCGATCATCGTGCCCACGCTGTATTCGATGCGGCGGCCGGCGGTCTTGAAAACCTCTTCCGCCACCCGGTCCACCAGCGACTTCATCAATGTAAATTCTTGTTTTGTCGCGATCAGCGGGATCATGATTTCCGGTATGACCCCGGAACCCAGCGCCAGCGCAGCCTCAAGCATGGCCTGCACCTGCATTTCATATATCTCCGGGTAAGTCACACCCAGGCGACAGCCGCGGTGTCCCAGCATCGGGTTCATCTCGTGCAGATCGGCCAGGCGGCGGCGCACATCCGTCTGCGCCAGACCGGCAGCACTGGCGAAGGCGCGAATATCGGCATCTTCGTGCGGCAGAAACTCATGCAGCGGCGGATCAAGCAGGCGGATCGTCACCGGCAGGCCGCGCATGATCTCGAATATCTTCAAAAAATCACCGCGCTGCGCTGGCAGGAGCTTGTCCAGCGCCCGGCGCCGTATATCGGGCGTCACGGCGAAAATCATCTCCCGAACGCTTTGTATACGGGCGGGATCGAAAAACATGTGCTCGGTCCGGCACAGGCCGATTCCGGCTGCGCCAAAATTGCGGGCGGTCGTGGCGTCGGCCACCGTTTCAGCGTTGGCGCGCACATCCATGCGACGTACGTCATCGGCCCAGCTCATGACCGTGGAGAAGTCGCCGGACAACTGCGGGCGGATCGTAGGCACGGCGCCCAGGATCACTTCGCCGCTGGCGCCATCGATGGTGATGACATCCCCGGCGCGAATTTCCGTGTCGCCCGCGCGCATAATCTTCTTTTCATGATCGATATACAGCGCCCCGGCCCCAGAGACACAGGGACGGCCCATGCCGCGCGCGACAACGGCGGCATGGCTGGTCATTCCGCCGCGGCTGGTCAGTATCCCGGCGGCGGCGTGCATGCCATGAATATCCTCAGGACTTGTTTCCCGGCGGCATAAAATGACCCCCGTGCCCTTTTTGGCCAGTTCCTCGGCCTCATCGGCACTGAAGACGGCCCGGCCGCTGGCGGCGCCCGGTGAAGCAGGCAGGCCCTTTGCCACCACATGACGGTGCGCCATCGGGTCAAGTGTCGGGTGCAGGAGCTGGTCCAGCGACGCCGGCTGAAGACGCAAAAGCGCCTCCTCCCGGCTGATCAGTTTTTCGCTTACCATATCAACTGCGATTTTAAGGGCGGCGGCGGTTGTGCGTTTGCCGGTGCGGGTCTGCAGCATGTACAACTTGCCGCTCTGCACCGTGAATTCGATATCCTGCACGTCGCGATAATGACGCTCCAGCTTGTGCCGCAGCTTGTCCAGCTCCCGGAACAATTCGGGCATGGCCTCTTCCATGGAGGGCAGGCCGCCGCCCTCCTTCTCCCGGCCGCGAATAGAGAGAGGCTGAGGCGTGCGGATACCCGCGACCACGTCCTCCCCCTGCGCGTTGATAAGATATTCACCGTAGAAATAATTCTCGCCGGTCGAGGGATCGCGCGTAAAAGCCACGCCAGTCGCGCAGCCTTCTCCCATGTTGCCAAACACCATGCACTGCACATTGACGGCCGTGCCCCAGTCCCCGGGTATATCATGAATCTGGCGATAGGCGACCGCACGCGGCGTCATCCATGAGCCGAATACAGCACCGATCGCGCCCCAGAGCTGCTCCTGGGGATCGGCGGGAAATGGCTTGCCGGTTTCAGATTTCACCAGCGTCTTATAGCGCGCGACGACCGCGCGCCATCCTTCGGCGCTGACGTCCGTGTCGAGCGTGACGCCGTCGTCTTTTTTCTGTTCCTCGAGAATATCCTCGAAATCATGATGCGCGATACCCAGAACCACGCCGCCATACATCTGAATAAAACGGCGATAGCTGTCCCAGGCGAAACGCTCGTCGCCCGACTTTTCCGCCAGTCCTTTTACGACCTCGTCGTTCAGGCCCAGATTGAGAACCGTATCCATCATGCCCGGCATCGAAACGCGGGCGCCGGACCGCACGGAGAGCAGCAGCGGATTTTTCTTATCGCCAAAACGGGCGCCGGTCTGTTTTTCAAGGCGCGACACGGCCGCATCGACCTGTTTCTTCAGATCGGAAGGATAAGTTTTATCATTGTTGTAAAACCAGGTGCAGACTTCGGTCGTAATGGTCAGACCGGGCGGAACGGGCAGGCCCAGCGATGCCATCTCGGCCAGGTTGGCCCCTTTACCGCCGAGAAGCGGTTTCAGGCCTGCATGCCCTTCCGTCCGTGAACCGCCAAAACTGTATACCCACTTTGTCATGGCCGTTTTTACTCCTGCTGTCTGCCTACGGAATTGCACCTGAAATATACACGGCCCCGGCCTGCGGCCAAAGGCGTATAGAGGGTTTTTTGGGTTCCATGGAAAACTTCTTGACATAGTCTTTTTAATTATGTAAACAATTAAACATCATAAAACGGGGAGAATACAATGAACGGGGCACAAATCATTGATTTTGCGAATTACTACAACCGGGAACGGGCCGGAAGGAACGTCTATGAGCTTGATATCCGGTATGACATGAATGAGCCCGTGCGCCCACGCACCCTGGCTGATATCATTCCCCTGATACGCTCCGAGCGTCAGGAAAAATAAGAAACAAAAAACAGGAGAAGGCCATGAAAGGCGACAAGATCACCACACTCAGCGAATTCGCCGCGCAGGCCGGCCCCCGCGACAACGCGCCTTCGGCCACCCGCCGCCTCAAGCCCGGCTTTGCGATCAGCACCAGTATCGCCGTCAAAAGGGAGAAGCAGGAGCAAAGCTCCGGCCTGATCGCTCTTGCCTATCTCGCGACCTGCCTGGATACCGCCTCAAAGGATTTCGGAGCCGCGCCCGCGGACGCCACGGCCGATGAGAAAGCCCGGCACCAGCGCAGCATACTGAACTACGCCGCCATACTGGCCGGCTCTGCCGCCGATGGGCTGGACAACCGTGCCGTCAAATCCGGCAATCACCTGTACGCCGATGTGGCCACGGAAATCCGCGCGCGTCTCGGCCGCCGCCCGGAATATACGAGCACCGTCGCCTACGCCGTCACACCCTAAAATCATCTCGAAAAATCAGGAAGGCCGCACAACCGGCGCCGGCGATGCGGACACCGATGCTTCGGGCTTTTTCTCTTCGGTGTGAACACCGGCTTTCTGTTCAGCCAGCTCACCGCGCCCTTCAACCCGGATCAGGCCCGGCTGGGGCATGGCAGCACTCTCCGCCACCAGCATAGGATGAATCTCTTCCCGGATATGCCTGACCGCCCTTAAAGCATCATACATTTCACCGTTCTGTTGACGCTCGCATAAATAGGATTCCAGATAATCCGTGCTGACATGAAGGTGATATGTTCCGGTTTCGCTTCGCGGGATATATTTAAGATCGTTCGTGCTGGGAACGCCATAATCCTGAATGGAGGATACGATTGTCCAGATGTTGATGCTGCGCTCCAGCACTTGCGCAATCGCCTTCGGCTGAAAACCGCGGCCATGGAGATCCTCAAGCGCCCTGCCCATCAGCCTGATCGCCACTGGCAGTCGTATCGTTGCACCACGCTCATCGATCACGCTGATGTTGTTACGGTCGCGAAAACCGGCCTGCATCAGCTGCGCCTGAAGATATTCCTCTGCGCCGCCGTTTGAATATTCCCAGCCATCGATCAGAGCAATGCGCGTGGCTTTCTTTTCAATCACATCAAGCCACAGGCCCATATATTCATCCTGTCCCCAGCCAAGCTGCTTCGCCTCAAACGATGCGGGCGCGATGATGGTACCGCCCTTGGCTTTCAGAAGAGCTTTCGCCACATCATCGGCATTATCAATGTTGTGCTTGATAACATTTTCAAAGAAGAACGCTTTATCCGCTTTCAGTTCATCAGGCGTTTTGACGCCTGCCTGATCCATAACCCGATATAAACGCGAACCGCTTGTGATGGGCGTGCTGACATAAGTGATGTCCGTACCCATGATGGAATCGAAAGCCGTGTTGACCACCTGCAATTCCCTGATGCGCCCGAGCTCCGCTCCGGCAAGACGAAAATCTTCGAACAAGCGGGCATCGGCTCTTTCAATCTGACGGCTCACAGCAGGCATGTATCTTCCCCTTCAAAACAATACGAATTTATGTTTTCATAACGTATAGCGGGGATCAGGTCAAACTTTTAATCATCATCAGGCACAGATTGTCATCCAGCGGTCTGACCTCGCCAAAAGCCATTGTCTGGCGGTCATAGGCCACGCCGTGACCATCCGGCATATAGCCGAGCTTCACATACAGGCGCTGTGCCGGACCGTAATCCGCATTAAGCCCGACACTGATCCCGATATGGGCGCAGCCCTGCGCCCGCGCGCTGATCTCCGCATGGCGGATCAGCGCCGTGGCCACGCCCCGCCGCCGGCGTTCGGGCACGACGTTGACATCCTGTATCTCCGGCACCCCGAGCTTCCTGTACAAGGGATAAAGCGGCATCCAGTTGAGCATGCCGTAACCCGCCAGCACCCCGTCCTGCTGCACCGCAATCAAAACAGCGCGGCGGCCGGCGGCCTGTTCCTGTAAACAAGTTGCAAAGTAATCCTGCGTCCCCTGTTTTCCCAGCATTTGCGTGGCTTTTAGCAGCGCGGGCACATCGCTTTCCTGCGCGGGGCGTGTGCGGATATTGTCGCGGACCGGATCGTACATTCTCTAAAATTTTAAAAAAAGTTGCGGGGTATTTCTAATATGTTCGCTTTCAATTCAAATTGAATATGCCTCGTGTTTCAAATAAGGGCCACGCAAAATAAACGACCCCTCAATAATTCTTACGTAAAATAAAATTAGGTGGGTATCATGCAAGACTATGCCATTTACTTTGCGATCGCGTCCGCGCTTCTCCTGTTTATCTACACATTCAGGACCGGCTTCGCCGATCACATTTACGCTGCCGTTAAAAACTGGCGGCGCACAGGATTTATCGCGATCTGCATACTGGGCGGGGTATACGCAGGTTTTTATAACAGCGACGTCGAGATGAGCATCGGCGAAACGCTGGCGCTTCTGGCGCCTGCCGGCGACGACGATCCGGCCCTCACGCAGATTCAAGAATGCAAACGTTTTATAACCGAGAAACTTGAACACAGGGACAACGAAAGCGAACCCTCAGCGTTCCTGGATCGTGTCACAAGGACGGGGGCGCGTTCCGTATGGGACACATGCGCCTGGTCCTTTGGCATGAACTACTGGAAAGACGACATCTCCATCAACGGTGAAAGTGGCGGAAAAGCCCTCTGCCGCGCCTATCACCAGGACTCCTACCGGTCCAGGAATGTCGAGAATTGGTGTAAAACGGTCTTTACCCCTGCTCAAAAAACATAAGCATCGGTTTACACCGCTCCTTGGCCGGGCTATAAAAAAATAGCCCGGCTTTTTCTTTGGGCAAAAAAACAGGGAGAATAAAATGTCCTACACTCTCGACGAACTCCGCGCAAAAAAACGTGAAGTAATGAGCAGACTTGAATCCGAACTGCGGACGCATTTTAACAACGCGCACCTGATCGTCACCGCCGGCATCACCAAGAACGCGTCCGGCGCCCCCGATCTGGTGATTTCCATCCAGGATCTGGCCATCACGGGCGATGTCGGTGCAGATATCGTCGATTATGCGCGCGACAAGGTTCAGGAATGGGAACCGGACCTGCAGCCCAAAGTCCGCGCCATGAAGCCGGTTTTCGCCCAGCGGGCGCCCTGACGAATTTCCTAAGGCCGCGGAACGGGCGGCTTCGGCTCGGCCCAGATCGTCTGCTTGTGATCGCCGATCTGCGTCTGGCGGCGCTGCGCGAATTCCTGCGCCGCCGTTTCGCTTAAATTGTCGGCTTCGGTGTATTTGACGCCGTTGTCGTCCTGCCGGATGACCCGCCAGCCGCCTTTCGCGCTTCCTTTTTCCTTGTTTTCCGTAGCCTGCATATCCTATATACTGCCGCAAAATAAGCACACAGGACAACACCCATGCCGCAGGCCCCGCAGAAACAACAGACCATGACCGACCAGACCGCCACAACCCCCGCCACCAAGGACATGAAAGAGATTGTCGCCCTGTGCAAACGGCGCGGTTTCGTGTTTCCGGCTTCCGATATATATGGCGGCCTGAACGGCTTCTGGGATTTCGGCCCGCTGGGAGTAGAGCTCAAGAACAACCTGCGCGACCTGTGGTGGAAAGCCATGGTCACCACGCCGCCGCTGGGCCCCGACGGCGCGCCGGTGGAGATTGTCGGCGTCGACAGCGCCATCATCCAGAACCCGAAAGCCTGGGTGGCTTCCGGCCATGTCGGCGGCTTTTCCGACCCGATGGTTGATGATAGAGAAACGAAATTACGTTATCGCGCAGATCATCTTAATTACTTTTTTCTGCGGCCTCTTGATGGCGGCATCATAAAAATTAACGGAAAGCCTGCAAAAGCATTGGCCTTTGTTGAAGGCACGTCTAATCAGGACATTGAAAAGCGCTTAAAGAAACTTGGCATTAACCTCAAGTTTCTCAGTCAAGATGGCAAGCTACCTGATCTGATGTTCAGCTCAGCTGAGGATATTCCATTAAGCGAGATAGTAGGCCCCGACGCTTCAGAGCCCGGCACGCTGACCGAGCCGAAACAATTCAACCTGATGTTCCACACCTTCGTCGGCGCGACGGCGGGCGACGACAACAAGGCTTATCTGCGCCCCGAAACAGCGCAGGGTATCTTCCTGAACTTCAAGAACGTCGTGGATTCCTCGCGCGTGCGCGTGCCGTTCGGCATCGCCCAGATCGGCAAGGCTTTCCGCAACGAGGTAACGCCGCGCAACTTCATCTTCCGCTCCCGCGAGTTCGAACAGATGGAAATGGAATGGTTCTGCCATCCGAACGAAGCCAAGATGTGGCGCGATTTCTGGTTCGCCGAGCGCGTCAAGTTCTGGAAGGCGATCGGCCTGTCTGACGACAGCCTGCAGCTGCGCGACCACGACAGGGACGAATTGTCACACTATGCCAAGGAAGGCTACGGCACGGCAGACATCGAATATAAATTCCCCTTCACCGCGCCCGGTTTTGGCGAGCTCGAAGGCATCGCCCATCGCTGCGATTTCGATCTGAAACAGCATCAGGAGCATTCGGGCACGAAACTGGAATACATGGACCCGGTAACGAACGAGCGCTTTATCCCGCACGTCATCGAGCCGGCCGCCGGCCTGACCCGCGGTGTGCTGGCCCTGCTGTGCGAGGCTTATACGCCCGACGCGGCGCGGCCCAGCGGCGTATATCTAAATTTCCATCCATCCGTGGCGCCCAAGAAAGCGGCCATCCTGCCGCTGACCGCCAAGGACCAGCATCCGGTGATCGCGACGAAGCTGTATATGGAACTACGCGAGCAATACAACGTCGATCTCGACATCAAGCAGAATATCGGCAAACGCTATGCGCGGCAGGACGAGATCGGCACGCCTTTCTGCTTCACCATCGACGATCAGACCAGCGCAGATCAGACCCTGACCGTCCGCCACCGCAACACGATGAAACAGGACCGCATCGGCCTCGATCACGTCGCGGATTACATGCGGAAGAACATGCTGCTGGCCACCGGCCGGGCATAGGCGCCGTCATGGATCAGGTCCGGGTCGGCGTT
>JANWLB010000017.1 GCA_025451095.1 Alphaproteobacteria bacterium | reverse complement strand
TTCGCCCGCGTTTGATACACTGTATTCAAGCGTCGCCGCTCATGACGCCACGCGCCAGACAGGGGGCGAGAAAGCCCCCGAAGAGATTCTCAGGACACGCCCCACCCCGCAAAAAGGTGAGCTGACGACCCTGTTCAACGAGAAGCATGCCGATCCGGCGCTTTACACAGTCAGCAGGGAGGCTTTCGTTTCCCGCGGCCTCTGTCGTCCCGCTACGCCCGATATCCGGCCTTCCCTGCCACGCAATCTTCAGGTCGCCGCCGGCATGGCGGACGTCAATATCGTCACCGGAAAGGACGCCAGCCTGGAAGCAGGCGGCGGATTTATCTGGGACGTAGCCGCCGATTTCCTGATTCTCGGGAACGCGGGCGGCGGCGCCTATGCCCTCAAAGACGGCCGGCGCCTGCATAGCTTTGACCAGGGCCGCAATCGAATCCCTTCCTATATCGCGCTGGGCGACCGGACGCTGGCAGGATTGGTTTTCCAGAAATAAAAAGCTGTGAATCCTGCGCGGAAGCGGCTTGAGTTATGTCTTAAACTCGGCTAAAGAATCCCCCTATTGCCCCATTTCAAAGTTTTATTGATTGCAAAAGGATCAGGCCATGACCAAAAAGCAGGCTGCCGGCGCCAAGCCCGATATCAAGAGCACCCCGGACACTGTGCGTCCCATGCCGCTCTTCTATAACAACCCCGCACCGCTCGACGCGCAAAAGCACGTAAAACTGGGCCTGAAGAAAAATTTCGGACTGGGCTTCACCGCCGGCATCAATGCCGTGCCCGTCAACATGATCGAGATGCCGCAGATCTGCCATTTCTACCCGATCGCCTTCAGCCCGGACGGCAACGCCACACCGGTAGCCATCCTCGGCCTGCGCGACAACGAAAACCTTTTCTTCGGCAAGAACGGCGAATGGCTGCCTGACACCTATATCCCGGCCTATATCCGCCGCTACCCGTTCATCTTCTCGGAAATTCCCAACACCGACCAGCTGACACTGTGCGTCGACATGAATGACGCGGTCGTTGACGAAAAGAGCGATCAGAAATTCTTCGACAAGACCGGCAAGGCGACGCCGCTGGCCCAGAACGCCCTTGAGTTCTGCAAATCCTATCATGCAGCCGCCCAGCAGACGCTGGCTTTCAGCAAGGCGCTGGCGGATAGCGGCCTGCTGATTGACCGCAAGGCTGACATCACGATTGGCGAGAAGCAGCGCATCAGCTTCTCGGGCTTCCGTATCATCGATGAGCAGAAGCTGGCGGAAATGTCGGACAAGGACTTCAGCGAATGGCGCAAACGCGGCTGGCTGCCTTTCCTTTACGCTCACCTGTTTTCGGGCGCGCAATGGCAGCGCCTGACCAATCTGCTGCGCCTGCGGGTCGAGGCAGAAGGCGGCAAGGGATTCGGCAAGAAGAAATAACGGTTAGAAACAAAACAGGCGAAAAGGCAAATCGAGGAGGAAGTATCAATGGCTAAAGTAGGTGCTCAGCGTGCGGCGGAACTGACCGGCAGATCGAAATCGACGATCCAGCGTGCTATGAATAACGGAAAGCTTTCATATGAGGTCGACCCGAACCAGCGCCGCGTCATAGACGTTGCCGAGCTGGACCGCGCTTTCGGACTTCTGCCCCAGGACTCGGGCCGCAAGACCAGCGACACGATTGAGGTCGAGCTTGAGAAAGCCAGCCAGATGCTGGAAACAGAGCGCCTGAAAATGCGTATCAAGATGCTGGAAGAGCAGCTGGACAGCACGCGGGAAATACTGACCGACATCAAGGAACAGCGCGACCAGTGGCAAAAACAGGCGCAGCAGGTTCTCCTGACCAGCCAATACAGCCAGAAACAGGCCGAAGAGCTCAAAGAAGAAATCAGGGAACGCGAGCGCCGCGCACGCCTGCGCCGCCAGCAGGAAACGGAACAGCGCCGGACGGCACCTGCAGGCCTCAAAGGCGGCAACGAAAACCAGCCCGTCAGCTCCGGCAAGGCAGCGGCGGCGGAAGCCAAGACTCTGATCGATATCCAGAGCCTCTGGCACAAGATCCGCGGCCCGCAACAGGCCACCAGCGGCAAGGAACGCGCCAGCGCCTGAACAAGGCATCCGGCGAATGTTAACGTATTGTCAAAGGAAGGCCCGCAGGCCTTCCTTTTGCATTTGCCCTCACCTCATGCCCTTATGTTATAATTAAAAAAACGAGGGTATTTCAGAATGACCGAAAAACGCTTCATCCCCCTGGCCTTTTCGTGTTCCCTGTGGCTGGCGATTTTCCTTCTGTCCGCCCCGCCGGCTTTTTCACAAGACCAGACACAGCCGCAGATACAGATACCGCCCGCAACGCAGACGGCGCCGGGGTCATCAGAGATGCTGGCGCCCGCCTCGCCGCTGCAAAATCTTGTACCCTCTCACAAGGCGGATACGACGGACGATGAGACCGTCACCGTGGATGAAAATGGCGCCGCGCCGGACGCAGACGCTGAGGGGAAGACAACCAAGGATGTCGGCGACGCGACATCCGGGATCACGATCGAGGGCGGTCAAAAGGAAGAATGGGACATGGAAGAAGTCCTTAAAACCGTCGACAAACTTCCTCCCGAAGTCCAAAAAGACCTGATGGGCGAAGGAAATCAGGCGTACCAGAACTGCAAAAACAACGTCATGCTGAGCAATTTCTACGATTGCTCCTGCTTTGCCCTGAACTACGTCAACGAGCGAATCAAAAGAGGTCCGCAGGATCCTTATTCAAAGATCGTCAGCACGGGGGACTTCAAGAACTGCGCCTTTGCGCCTGCCATTGCGGGCTACAGCTATAAACGCTGCTATAACGTGCTTTACCTGAAAACCATAGGCGACAAGAAAATGGACAATATCTGCACCTGTACAGGGAAAACGCTGGCCAAGAAATTCCTCGAACGCTCAGCCACAAACATGCGCTATGTCGACAGGCTTTTCACGGCCGCGCTTACCGAATGCCGCCACAAGAACGGCTTCTAGCCCTTATCGGCGATTTCAGAAAAATCCGGTTTCAAAGTCCCTGACCGCACGGCTGCCCGTAAGAACGGTTTCAAGACTGCCCTAATATTGCGGCAGGATATGCGTAGCGTAAAATCGCGCCGTCATCTTCTTGCGCGCGCAGAAAGATTCGTCGCCCTGTTTTTTCTGTTCCAGCGCCTGCGCCGCCAGAGCTGCCCGCGCCATCATCACGCCCCCGGCGACATATCCGAAGACCTTAAGATACGGCACGCAGACCGCGGCCACGGCATCGGGATCATTGGCACCGCCCGTCTTCAGAACCCAGGCGGTGGCTTCGCGCAGAGCGCTCAGTCCTCCTTTGAGTCCGGCATGAAGGTCCCTAAGCTCGGCGCTGGCGCTCAGTGCCGCCACAGTCTCGTCAGCCTCGGCCAGCCAGGCCTGCGCCGCGGCACCGCCGTTGCTTATGGTCTTGCGGAAGGCCAGATCCATCGCCTGAATGCCGGTCGTTCCCTCATAAATCGGCAGGATGCGCGCATCGCGGAAATGCTGGGCGGCGCCCGTTTCCTCAATGAAACCCATGCCGCCGTGAATCTGCACGCCGGCAGAGGCGACATCCTGGGCCGTTTCGGTGCACCAGGCCTTGACCACAGGCGTCAGAAGATCGACCCGCGCCTGCGCCGCGGCGTCGCCCTTATGGGCCAGATCCATCGCCCGGGCCGCCTCATAGGTCAGGGCGCGGGCGGCTTCGACGCTCGCCTTCATGAACAGGAGCATGCGCTTGACATCAGGATGTTCGATGATCGCCACCCGGCCACCCGTCTTGTCCGTCAGCCGGCTGCCCTGGACACGCCCGCGGGCATAGGCCAGCGCGTGCTGGTACGCCGCTTCGGCCAGCGCCACGCCCTGAAGCCCGACACCCATGCGAGCGTTGTTCATCATGGTGAACATATATTTCAGGCCTTCGTTTTCCTTGCCCACCAGATAGCCCGTGGCCCCGCCCGCGTCGCCATACTGCATGGTGCAGGTTGGTGAGGCGTGGATGCCCAGCTTGTGTTCAATCGACACGCATTTGACATCGTTGCGCGCGCCGGGATTGCCCTGCGCATCCAGCAGAAATTTGGGAACGATGAACAAGGAGATGCCCCTGGTTCCGGCCGGGGCGTCCGGCGTGCGGGCCAGCACCATATGGATGATGTTCGGCGCAAAATCGTGCTCGCCATAGGTAATGAAGATTTTCTGGCCCTTGATTTTATAGCTGCCGTCGGACTGTTTTTCCGCCTTCGCCTTGATGGCGCCCAAATCGGACCCGGCATCAGGTTCGGTCAGGTTCATGGTGCCGGTCCATTCACCGGAAACCAGTTTCTCAAGATAGAGCTTTTTCTGCTCTGCGGTGCCGTGCAGCTCGATCGCCTCCACCGCCGCAAGGGTCAGCATGGGACACAGGCTGAAAGCGGTGTTGGAGGCCTGCCACATCTCCTGAATGGCGAAGGACATCAGCCATGGCAGGCCCTGGCCGCCGTAATCGGCGCTGAACGGGACGCTGTTCCAGCCATTGTCGCGGTACTGGGCATAGGCTTCCTTGAATCCGGGAGGCGTGCGCACAGCATCACCTTCCAGACGGCAGCCCTGCCTGTCACCCTTATGGTTGATGGGAGCCAGCACCTCACCGGCCAGTTTGCCCGCGCTTTCCAGCACCAGTTGAACATCGTCGGCGCCCATCCCTTCCATGGCGGCCAGGCCTTCAAGGCCAACCACGTGGCGCAGGACAAACATCATGTCTTCAATGGGGGCGGTGTACTGGCTCATAAATAAACGCTTCCTGTTCTTCTGTACCTTTGGGGTCGGGCCACTTGGCATGCCCTTTGCGTTTATACCTCCTGGAAAGGTCATGCAAAAGGCACGGGGACCCTTATGCCAATAACAGGAAAATCCTTTGATAGCAATACATTAACTGCCCTGGCGCGGCAGGCAGGCCCGCGCGTTTTAAGTGCCATCAAAACCGCCAGCGCCAAAACAGGGGTCGATTTTTCCTATTTACTGGAAAAAGCTGCCGCCGAGAGCGGGTTTGATACGGCCGCCAAATCGAAATCCAGCAGCGCCGGCGGTCTTTACCAGTTTATCGAAAGCACCTGGCTGCAGATGGTCAAAAACCACGGTCACAAATACGGCCTGGACCGCTATGCCGATAAAATTGACGAAAACGGCCGTATCAGCGATCCCGCCGCCAAAAAGGAAATCCTTGATCTGCGCTATAACCCGGAAAAAGCCGCCCTGCTGGCCGCCGAGTTCGCGGCCGACAACAAGAGCTATCTGACAGAGCATCTCGATAAAGATTACGGCCCAATTGGCTCGACCGAACTTTACATGGCGCATTTCCTGGGCGCAGGCAGTGCCACAGCCTTTCTGAACGCCAGCAAGAAGACACCCCTCACGGCCGCCGCAGATCTGTTTCCGAAAGCCGCCCGCGCCAACCGCAACGTGTTTTATGATTCCTCGACAGGACAGCCCCGCACTCTGGCCGGCGTGTATGATTTCTTCGCCCGCAAATTCGGCACAGATAATGACGGCGGCGTACCAACAGAAGCGCCGGCCTCTGCCCCCCCAGACCTGCGTGTGGCCGAAGCCGAAGCCGCAGCGGCACCGACGCCCGATCTGGTTGCACAGGTGAAGGCCCATGCGCTTCAAAACCAGATTTTTGATCTCTTCTCCGATAAGGCTCTGTCTCCCTTTACCTCTTCGGCAACTTCTGCCACGGCACCATCCCTGCCCCTGAAGCCCGAAGCCGCGCGCCTCTATCCCCTTGCCGCCCTGCGCAGCTTCCCGCGCAGTGGATGGCAAAGCCCGGCCGGTCCCTCCGTTGCGCCAACCATGCTGGTCACAAACCCGGCAGCCCTGATGCTTCTGGCCCAGATGGACGTTCCCGCCGCGGCGAAGAACGACCGCTGAAAAATCTCTGTTTCTCCATTGGCCTCCTCTCCCTCGTCGTTTGTTTATGTATAATGAAGTGGTGGGCCGGGCGCGTTTCCGGTATACTTCAGGGTATGAGCCCCACGCCTGAAGGAGGCTGGCATGACGAAACGACTTCCCGCAAAATCCGCTGACGAATCGGATGACCTGTTCAACAGGATGCTGACCATGTACGAGGTCGTGAAGGTGCTGTTCCGCCGCCAGGCAAACGAGTTCCGGCACAATCCGCACCGCGCGCAAAAAGAGAAAGAAGAAAGAGACGATCTGCTGCTCGCTTTTGAAGAGGCCGCGCTGGGGCCCGCGCTTCCGCATTTCGATTATCCCGAACCGGCGCCCGTCTGATTTTTCTTACGCCCGATTTGTCTATTTAGAGCGCGAACCGGCTTCAGCCTTGCGCAGCCGGTCGTTGATCGCCCGTCCCATGCCTTTATCCGGGATGTTCATCACCGCGATGGCCCGGTGCGCTGGCCGGTCCAGCTCATGAAGCATACGGAAGAGATTCGCGGCCGCCTCGACCAGATCTCCCGATTCACTCAGATTGCGATGCGAATCTTCCGGCAGGTCGCGCGCCGCGCCGCCGCCGCGCACGCCCATAAACCGGTCCGAGCCGAATGCCAACAGGGCCTCGCCGGGTTCGAGATCAACCGCGTTCAGCCGCAACGGGATGCCCGGCGCATAATGGCGCAGCAGCTGCCCCGGAGAGCGCGGCTTTTGCTGATCACCGGAATCATACACCACACGCTGCTGCAAAAAAGGCTCTATGTCCTCTGGCGTCAGTGCGCCGGGACGAAGAATCAGAGGCACGGGACCGCTTAAATCCAGCACCGTCGATTCAAGGCCGACGGCGCAAGGCCCGCCTGCCAGGATCATGTCCACCGCAGCGCCCAGGCTTTCCTGAACGTGAAACGGCGTGGTCGGGCTCAAGTGGCCTGAACGATTGGCGCTCGGCGCTGCCACCGGCACACCCGCCGCCTGCAGAAGCTGCCGCGCTGCCTTGTGCGCCGGAACGCGCAGCGCCAGCGTGGGCAGCCCCGCGCTGCACAGCGCGGAAAGGGGGCAGTCTTCTCTCCGCGGCAGAACAAGCGCCAGTGGCCCCGGCCAGAATGCTGCCGCCACGGCTCGCGCCCGATCATCCATAACGGCAAGCCCGGCCGCTTCATCGGCGTCATGAACATGAACGATCAGCGGATTGAAAGAAGGCCGTTCCTTTGCAGCGAAAATCCGCGCCACGGCCCGGTCATCGAGCGCATTGGCGCCCAGGCCGTAAACGGTTTCCGTGGGAAAGGCAACCAGCCCCCCTGCGCGCAGGATTTTTGCGGCTTCGTCTATGGCGCCGGCACTGTCGGCTGCGACAATCCGCGCCTGGCCTGATTTTTCAGTGCCGCTCATGCTGCTGCCTTGTCCGCCCGGCTGAACCGCCCGCCCGTCTGCGGCCGCGGCACCCCGGTGGTCGAGGGCAGGCTTAGAGGAAGGCCGCGCAGGGATCGTACCGCCAGATAACCGAAACCTTCGGCCTCCAGAGCATCGCCGTTCCAGCCTACATCATCCACCCCCCGCACCGGCACGCCCAGCACGGTCGCGAGACCCTGCATGAGCACGGGATTATGCCGTCCGCCGCCGGTCACAAGCCATTGACGGGGTTTCGCCGGAAGATGCGCCAGCGCTGCCGCTGCCGCCTGCACCGTGAAGGCGGAGAGAGTCGCCGCGCCATCGGCTGCAGCCAGATGCGATGGGACAAGGCTTTTCCATTCATCCCGGTCCAGCGATTTTGGCGGCTTCCTGGTAAAATAGGGATGCTTAAGGAACCGGGAGACGGATTCATCATCGATTTTTCCCTGCTGCGCCAGCAGACCGCTTTCATCATATTCGCGGCCCAGATGTTTCTTCAGCCAGTCGTTCA
>JANWLB010000016.1 GCA_025451095.1 Alphaproteobacteria bacterium | reverse complement strand
CCCCGGCCGCAATATCCGGCGCCGGCGAAGAACCCAGCATGGTCGGTGTATAATCAGTCATCCAAGGCGCGGCGGGCGATCTTGTCCAGTTCCTTGAGAACCAGCTTTTCAATCAGCGGCGGCAGATTGGCATCCAGCCATTCGCGCAGCATGGGCCTCATCAGATCGCGCACAATATCTTCAAGCGTGATCGCGCCTGTACCCTGCCTGTCGATGGCAGTATTCGTTCCCAGCTGGCTGCCCAGACGGGCAAAGCCCTGCAGGGTAGCTGATGCGGCATTCGCCGTAAGGATTGAATCTTCACCATCATCCGTCATGGCTGCCGGTGGCGCGACTTCATCGTCCATGGCTTCCCGCAGATCAATTTCAAAACGGGAACGCGGGGCGTCCTCTTTTAGAATTTCGGTCAGCTCCAGCACATCCTCTGCTTTCTTTTTGGGAGGCGGTGGTGGTGGCGGAGGAGGCGCGGCTTTCTGCACCGGAGGAGGAGGCGGTGGAGGCGGCGGCGGTGGCGGCGGAGCTGCCGCAGCAGGTGCCTCTTCATCGTCAGCAATGATCTGACGGATAGACGCGAGAATTTCCTCGATTGAGGGTTCCTGTTCAGATGTATTTTCGGCCATAAATCGGAAACCGTGTTAAATCAACGCATTGTTAACAAGTTTCGTATATTGCAGGACCCTTGTCAAAGGGAGTTCAAGGGGTCTCGGTATCGATATCCACACCCAATCCCCACGCCTCCGCGGCCCTGCCCCCACTAAAACGGGCTGATTCGACCTGAATTTCAGGAAAACCAAGGGATTCGGGAGTCAAAAGCCCCAGCATACGAGCCAGTGTATAAGCCGCCACAACCTCGTTCCTGCGGGAAATTACAAGCGCCACCTGGGCGTCCAGATACTCCTGGTTGGCATCCAGCGTGTCCAGAATCGTGCGGGAGCCCAGCAAAGCCTCCTGGCGCACTCCTTCCTGCGCCGTCCGCGTGGCATCCACCTGCGACTGCCGGGATTTGATTTCAGAGCGGGCCGTGTCCAGCCCTTCCCAGCTTGTCACCGTTTGCTGCCGGATACGACGGCGGGAATCCAGAATTTCAAGATAGCGTTGATTGGCCGTGTGCTTCGCCTGCCGGACGCGCGATACTGTCGCACCGCCCTGATAAATGGGTATGGTTGCCGTCAGACCCAGCAGCTTGGTGGTCGTATCCTCGCGCGCGCCGGGCTGCGGATCCAGAGTTTTGCCCATGCCGGCAGTAAGCCCGATCTCCGGCAGCAGTTCACCAAAAACCGTATCAATGTCCTTTTGCGAAGATTCATGCAGATAGGCGGCAGCCAATATCTCGGGATTATTCTTTTCCGAGATTTCCAGCGCCTCATCCAGCGTCTGCGGAAAGTTGAAATTGATTTTGGGCTGCGAGAGCTTTTCAGGCAAACGGCCGATCACCTGCTCGTAAATGGCGCGGCTGCGCTCCAGCAAACCTACGGCGGCAATGCGATCGGATTCCGCCCGCGCCAGCCGGGCCTCGGCCTGGGCCACATCGGTCCTTGTCAGCTCACCCACCTGGAAACGATCCTTTGTCGCCTGCAGCTGGCGCTCGATCAGTGCCTTGTTGTTATCAGCCAGCTCCACAAGCGCGCGGTCGCGCAGAACGTCGACAAAGGCCGTTGCCACCGAAAGCATAAGTCCCTGCGTGTCGCTCATGAGCAGCTCATGGCGCGCGAGGATCAGTTTTTCCGCGCTGCCGATCGCCGCCACGGTCCGCCCGCCGCGATATAACGGCTGGTCGATATCCACGCCTATATCTTTGCTGGTCGTGCCGTCTGCTTCGATACCCGCGTCAATATCTTCAGTCAGAACGGAAGCCTCGCCGGTGACCGTGGGCCGCCACCCGGCCTTTGCCTGCGGCAACTCTTCCTTCACCGCGCGATAGGAGGCACGAGCCGACTGAAGCGACGGATTATTCACGTAGCTCCAGCGCAGCACATCTTCCAGTGTTTCGCCGCCCTCATCCGCGCCCGAAAGCAGCGGGGTTTCATAGTGAGGCGGAGGTACGGCCAGCGCTGCCTCCGCCGTCTCCGCCTTTTGAACCGCCGGCGGCAACGGATCCATTTCAGGTTCCGGCATTTTTATTTCTTCCGCTACAGGAACGGGCGCAGGTACAGGCACAATCACGGGCTCAGCGGTCGCCGGGACATCGGGCGGCGCCTGCAGGGATTCAGACGTGGCGGCCAGGAGGGTCTCCGCCGCTATCGAAGGACGGTCGCCTTCCGCGGCGCGCGGTCCTGCCGGCAAAGCCGTCAGCACGAGGCCGGATACGGCAACCGTCGACAGAAGAGCTTTCATCAGACTTCCAGAGTTCACAATCTCATCCAATCATATTCAAAAAGAAAAGACCTGAGGCGGCTCGAAGCCTTTCAGATAAGGCGTTGCCGCATCATACAAACCAAAGCGTGAATATAGTGCTTTTCCCGTTCTTTCAAGGAGGGTCAGGCAACCGACATCGCGGGCCACCGGCCTGACAACGGCCGAGAGCCGGCCCCCCTGCTCGCCCAGCTGCCCCATAAGCGCCTCAGGAATGGCGGCAACTGCCCCATTCACGACAATAATATCGAAGGGTCCCTGCCCGGCATCCCTGCCGGCAATCTTTATGTTGGAAAGACCGAGCTCCTGCCAGCCGGCCCGGGCTCTGTCCAGGGCCCGCAGGCCCGTCTCCACAAGCACGACCTGGCGCACCAGCTTCGCCATCAGGGCCGCCGCATAACCGGTGCCGTCGCCCACAATCAGCGCCGTATCGCCCGGCTGAGGCCGGACGGCCTGCAGAAGGCGCCCCTGCACCAACGGCTCCATCATGCAGTCTCCTTCCGGCAGCATCAGATCCTCATCCGTATAGGCCGTGCCGGACAAGGCCTCGGGCAGGAACATCTCACGCGGCACGGACTTGAAACATGCCAGCAGCGCAGGCTCTATAACGCCGCTCGTCTGAAGCTGGCATTCGACCATGGACTGTCTTATCTGGACGGAACCGGGCATCAGGGCTCTTGGGGTTCTTGAAAGCTGGGAATGAAATAGACGTTTCCCTTGATAAATAACCGAAAAACACCCTTCTGGCCACAGTTTTCCACAGTTTTTTATAATATAAACCGCCCTATGCCGGCATAAGCCGCTGTTTTTCACAAGAATCTGGATTTACAGAGTGAGACGTGCTAACCCGTAGCATCTTGAAAGGCTTCTTATAAAGCCAGGCGCGGTGGCCGAGTGGTCAGGCAGAGGATTGCAAATCCTTGTACGCCGGTTCGATTCCGGCCCGTGCCTCCACTCCCCGCTATCCGTTAAGTCACATCATAGACCATGACGGTTCTTTTCTGCGGTGCCTCGCCAGGCCGGAAAAACATGATTAGAGTGAAATCCCTGAAACAAAGAGCGGCGGCGACCCTTGAACCGAAATCAGTTTTGATTTGCTGGAACATCCTGCTATGAATCGGCAATGAAATCAAAAAAGAAAAGAACGGGAGAAAAAAATGTCGGTAAAAGACGAAATTCAAAAATCAGGAAAACTTGATGCCGCAACGCACGCAGCTGTCGCCAGCGTGCCGGATAGCACAGACCCCGATCAACCGTATCTGAGCCTGTTTCTAACTCTGAATTCCGACCAGCCTCTGGTCATTCCTGGCGTTGACATTAACGGCACAACGGGTACCGTCCGGACAGCCAACAATGTCAGCCTGAACGGCCTGAAAGCCCTGATAGATTGTCCGCAGACAAAATTCCTGAGGAGCGCACAACGGCTACGGACGTCCTCACCCGCTCCCGCGCCATAAAGCCTTTTTATCTTCCGCTCATTCAGAATGGCCGGGGATCGTATCCTGTAAAAAGCCTCAGGAACTGGCGGCCCTCTTCCAGCATCACCGCGTCATCAAATTCGACCAGCGGCAGCACTTTATAAGGGTACGGCCCTTTCGCTTCGCTTCCGAACCCGGGGAATTCAGGCCGGCCTTCAAAATACTCCACTTTGCCTGCCGCGAAATTGAAGACACATGTGACTTCCTTTCCGGGCGCGGCCTTGTCCGTTGTCAGCGCCACGGACTGATGACCCCGGGCCTTACACCGCTGCCAGCCCTGTCCTTCCTTTGCGGCAATGACTTCCAGGCGACGATCTTCAGCGTCCTGCATATCGTCCAGCGCTTCAATTCCGAACGGCCCAATTACCTGCTTTTCCTCCATCCAGCGCTGAAGGAACTGGCGATCTTCGCGGCTCATCACCTCGAAAGAAGCTCCGCGAAAACTGTTCTTCCACGCAGCCACAAAATAATCCGCAGGCATTTTCTTTTCACGGAAAAGGTCCAGATAATCCGTACGCCGGTTTTTCGTCGCCGACACAATGCAGGACTGCAGATAAAAATCGATGGCTTCGCCCGAAATTCTGTCGCGCGGATTGCCTTTATAATCACGCTTTATATCCAGACAGCCGGCAGCATTCAGCATCAGCTTTACGATATTATCGCTCTGTGCGCTGACAGCGTACCTTACTTCCCGGCAGCATGAGGCGCGCATACCCTCATCGTCACTCCCCTGATCCTCGTATTTCAAAATGTAATAGGCCGCCAGGGCGTTGTCGCTTTTCAGGATACGGGCCAAAGCCTTATCCATGGGGCTGCTGCTCATATCGCCAAAACCATATTCGCGGTAGCTTCGGTAAAGATCTCTGATAATTTTATGGGGACGATTGATCAGGTAATGAATGCGCCAGCCCCGCTGTTCTTCTGCGGCCTTGCCCAGCTCGTCCATAATCTTTTTCGTGTCGGCCTTAAAAAACCGCGCCGCCCACAACAGGTCGCCCGGCTGCCGTTCGGGAGTACGGAGTTTGTCTTCAAAACCCTCAATTTTGACACGACCGGCATTTTCAACTTTAAGATCGACGCCATTGGTCCGGCGCGCATGGATAATATCGCCGAGCAGCTCAAAAGGCAGGCGCAGAGCCCGCGAGCCGAAGTAAATGGAATACATCAGGGCATTATCGGTGAAACGGGACATAAACGCGTCCTCCCCCAGTTTTTTCTGTAATGGGGGTTACGTTAAAAGCAAAGCCCTTCAGACGCAAGAGAAGACAGGAACCGGCCATTTTGAGCCCCCCGCCGGAACACGCGAAAAAAGACTGGAAATATTCATTCCGATCATCTATTTATCCAGCATCCCGCGTGTTCCCCGATAGCTCAGCGGTAGAGCAATCGACTGTTAATCGATTGGTCGCAGGTTCGAATCCTGCTCGGGGAGCCATTCTCTGGATATTATTTCCCTAAGGTCTCTACGAGGGCGTATACATCCTGCGGACGTCTTTTTCAGCCGATGCCAGAGATTTTGTGATCAAAGGCAGAGGGACATTGCCCAGTTTGGGCGCCTCGGCCCGGCTGATGAAATTCTTCCAAAGTGAAAATCCGGAAACGGCCGCCGCTGCCAGAACCGCGGCAATTCCGGCCAGCACCAGCAGCGGGCCTGCCGAATCCTTGTCCACTTCCACATCGCTTAAATCAAAACCGGACGATCCGCCTCCGCTTCCCGTGTCGAACGCTGACGACCCCGGATCAAAATCAGGGAGACCTGCACCTGCAGACGCCGCGGATGATCCGCCAATGCTTGTATCCAGACTGCCGGTCGGGAAGAAAACGGGTACCTGAGCAGGAGGAGCGGAACCCGGCAGGCTTTTGCTCACCTCACGACTCCACGAACCTCCGGCGCCGCCACCCCCGAACTCGCCGCCGCCGCCCGACCATGGCTTGCTGGCCCTGCCGGTGCGCCAGCGCACCCGGGCGAGATCATCCAGAACATCGGAGACGGCATCTGAAAACTCGGAATTCCCATCATTGCTTTGATAGGCGCCCCCTGAAGACGGAGAGGCTGTGTTTTTCTTTTCATTTTCCGTCAGGGGCGTAATGGTCAGGGTTCCCTTTTCAATCGCCTGACGGATAAAACTGCGGCACCGCTTGTATTCCAGGGCCCTGGTCTCCATCGGCTTGTCAGCCGTCATGGTCTCAGCTTCAAATTCCTTGCCTTCCACGGTATTGCCGCTGGTCAGACCCTTGGCCTTATACAACACCAGATCAAGCTGAGTGCGGTAGACATCCAGCTGAATATGCGCGGGCAAATCTTCAATCTGCCTGTCCGTCAGCAAAACAGCGTAACCCAGAACGTCATAGGGCAGCGTGTTCTGGGCCGGATCATATTTAACGTCAGAAAGCGCCTCGATCAGGCCATTTTCAACTTTTTTGTACATCGTGTCGCGGGCGGCATTGAACGAGCGCCCCATTGAATTATGCGCCCTGATTTTTTTGTCATCAAAATTCCCGAGCCAGTAGCCCACAAGACCCGTGACAACCGAGGCCGCCAGAACGCCAAGGCCTGCAGGAAATGTCAGGCTTATGCCCGCCACGGGCGCCATATAACCCAGCCCCTGAGCCACGCCGGCCGCGCCGCCGACCAGAGACGACAGCGAAAACACGGACAACATCTTTCCTGAAATGTTTGTAAAGCCAAACAGGCGGCTGCTTTCAATCTGGGCATAGCTCAAATCTTCGAGCGTGGGAGCAAGCTGCGTTTTATTGCTCATGACAAGTCACTCCATTTTTCGTTTTGGTTTTGGTTTTTATTTGCGGTGCCGGTCATGGATGCGGCATCCTGCCCCAGAGCCTCCATGATTTTAAAATTATCGGTATAATCTCTCATCAGTCTGCTCAAGGTAGCGGCATCGGGCGTATCGCCCCATCCTGAATGAAGAATTTTGCCATACGCATTGAGATCGAGAGGACGACCGCCGGACAGTGCTTCCCGGTAATGGCCGTACGCAGCGGCGTTCATCTGTATAAGGGCATAAAAATTCCGCCCGTCCCTGATGCGGCCGGTGCACAGCTCAATAATGTCGGGAATAGCAGGCGTGCTATCCGATAAGGTTTTTGAAAAGCCTGTGGCCATCAAACCGGTTTTCCTCTGTTCGCGGGACTTTGTGTATACGCTGATTTCTTAGCATATACAATTTATTATGTCAATGCATGGACGTAAATTAAGGATATTCCCTGGCCGGTCTTTAAATCCTCATGCGATGTAAGGCTCGCCGTGATAATAAAATAGGGACAGAAAGGCCCCCCGATGACCCAAACTCCGCCCGCCAAGACCAAAAAAGACCAGAGCATCTTCCTGAGCTTCAGCGACTGTCCCCGTATCCAGTGCGGCCTGCGCTGGGACCCCTCGCTGGAATCAAATGCCTGCGACCTTGACCTGGTTTATGCCCTTTACGACGAATTCGGCACCTTCGTAAGCGCGGTCTCTGGCAAGCAGGGCGACCGCATCGATGAATCGGGCAGCCTCTATCATTCCGGCGATGACTCCGACGGCAACGATACAAGCGACGACGAGCGCCTCACGCTCGACCTGCTTGGCATGCCCCGGCGCTTTCATCATATTTTTCTGGCCGTGGAAATACGCAGCGAACACACATTCTCCGAGGTACCCAATCCCTACATTCACATTTTCAGACCCGGAAAAAGCCAGGCGCTGGCGGAAGCCCATCTTAAAACTTCCTCCGGCTCTGATTTCAGGGCTTATCTGTTCGCGCGCCTCGAACGCCAGTCCGGCGGCTGGTCTTTACACCTGATCGAGCGCTACCCCGCCGACGGCAACATTCCCGAATGGGGCGAATACCTGCTCAACTACCTCCCCCGCAAAACGGCTGCTCCCGGTGAAAAAGTCGCTGCACCGCCGCCTGTACCGAAAAAGGGCGAAGCCGTGCCGCTTCATTACACCCGGCAATCACGGCACAGGATAGTCTGCGGGCTGAGCTGGGACTCCCCCGCGCCTGTTACCGATTCCAAGGGGCGCAAAACTACCGCCGCGCCTTATGATCTCGACCTGACATGCATAATGTTTGACGGCAGCGGCGAGTATATTGATTACGTTACAAGCCAGTCAGACAAAACCATGGATCAATCCGGCGCCGTCTATCACACAGGCGACGACACCAGCGGCGAAGGCAAAGGCGACGATGAGCAGGTTTCGGTTGAGCTTGCCCGCCTTCCCGAAGATGTCTGTCACGTCGTCTTTATTGTTGAGATGAAAAGTCAGCACAGCCTTGGCGAAGTGCGCAACCCAAAGGTCCGCATCGCCGACGGCATGACCGACAGAACACAGCTGGAGGCAAAGCTGGGCGACGCCGGGGAGATGAGCGCTTGTATTTTCGCCCGTCTTGTCCGCAAAGGCGACGGGTGGCAGTTGCATTATATTGGCGAGTATGTCGACGCCGACACCATTGAGGACTGGACCCAGCCTGTCGCGCCTTATCTGGCTTAAATATTACTAGGGATTAAGCTGCGGAGCTTTCGGGCCGGCCGCTTTGAAGCTGTCTATCGCCTGATTTAAACGCAGCAGTGTGTCCTGCATGTCGCCTTTGTGAAGAACGCCGGTGCCGCCATGCGCCTCCCAGTCTTGTATATTGCTGAGTTTGTCATCGACAAGGATGCGTCCCGGCGCGGCCAGATAGGATTTAAAAGGCGCCGGACAGATGATGAGATCCTTCAAAGCCTCCCGCCCCTTTTCCGGCAGGAACTTGTTCATGATCCAGTCAGCCTTGCCGCTATAGCATTCCGGCAGATAATAAGCCGCCGTCAGAAACCTGGAGGGCGCACGGGCCGCGGCCTGATCGTACAATGTGCGCGCATCAGGGCTGAGTGGTATCGACGCCCACCAGTCATGCGTCAGACGGTCAAAATCGGGCAGGCCTTCGGGGCTGATTTCCACGCCTGTGGAAACAAGATACTCGGAATAAGCGGCAAGCACGTTGTCCACATCCAGATAAACCTGCGGCGCGCTGCTGGCTCTCGGCGGGACAACTCCGGCGCTGGCCAGGGCATAGGCCTGCGCCGCCCTTTGCAGCGTATCCTGAATATCGCCCGTGTGGAAAATACCAATCCCGCCCGCCTCTTCCCATTTTCGGATGTTCTCTTCCATGTCATCGACAAGGATGCGGCCCGGCGCCCCCAGAAGATTCTTGTCCGTGCTGGCACAGATGATGTAATCGCGCAGAATCCAAACACCCATATCGGGCGCAAGCGTGTTCATAAGCCAGTCGGCCTTGCCGCTGTAACCGCCGGGGTTGCGTTTGACACCTGTCAGAAAACGCACAGAGCTTAAAGAAGCCAGGCCGTCATAAAGCGCGCGCGCGCCGTCATGCATCGGAATGGTATTCCACCAGGTGCGGCCGAGCTGATGGT
>JANWLB010000015.1 GCA_025451095.1 Alphaproteobacteria bacterium | reverse complement strand
ATAAAGCGTGCCGAGAACAACGGGATAATCACGGTTGATTACGGATTCATAGCTGAGCAGCCCCAGCCCGTCGAGAGAGAAGATCACCTCGATGAGCAGGGCGCCGGTGAAAAAGATCGACAGGAAGGCGCTGGGGAAACCAGCGATGACGATAAGCATGGCGTTGCGGAAGATGTGGCCGTAAAGGACGCGCTTTTCCGGCAGGCCCTTGGCCCGCGCCGTCAGTACGTATTGCTTGTTGATCTCGTCCATGAAGGAGTTTTTGGTCAGCATGGTCAGGCTGGCGAATCCGCTGATGACCATGGCCAGTATGGGCAGTGTCATATGCCAGAAATAATCGAGCACGATACGCCACCAGGGCAGGTCCTGCCAGCCTTCGGAAAGAAGGCCGCGCAGCGGGAAAATGTTAAAATAGCGCCCGCCAGCGAACAGGACAATCAGCAGGATCGCGAACATGAAGGAGGGAATGGCGTAGCCGATGAATACAACAGCGCTCGACCATATGTCGAAAGCCTGGCCGTCTTTGATCGCCTTGCGGATGCCCAGGGGAATGGAGGCCAGATAAATCAGCAGGGTTGACCACAGGCCCAGCGATATCGAAACCGGCATTTTCTCCAGCACAAGGTCGAGCACGGAGATGTCGCGGTAATAGCTTTGTCCCAGGTCAAAGCGCAGGTAGTTCCATATCATCTGCGCAAAGCGGACGGGCGCGGGCTTATCGAAGCCATACATTTTCTCAAGCTCTGCCACAAACTCAGGATCGAGTCCCTGCGCGCCGCGGTATTTACTGCTCTCGCCGGTTGCCTGCGGCATGGAGGACATGCCTGCTTCGCCTCCGCCGCCGCCGGCGAAGCGGGCGGTGGCTTCTGTTCCGTGCCCCTGAAGCTGAGCGATCATGCGCTCGACCGGACCGCCGGGAACGAACTGGATAATAACGAAATTGATGAGCATGATCCCGAGAATTGTCGGGATCATCAAAAGCAGGCGGCGGAATATGTAAGCGGCCATTTGATTTTCAGGGTTTCTTGTTCCAGTGCCGGACTGCCCAGACCTTATCAGATGATTCAAGGATACAAAAGGCGCCGGTGGAGATTTTCAGCGGGTATTTTTCCTTAAATCCCTGCCAGTCGCCCGTCAGGCAGGGCGCGAAGCGGGCGATGCCGTTGGAAGTGATGACCATGACGACGCAGCCGGGGTAGCTTTTACGAATGCGTTCGCCGAAGAGCTGCCAGTTGTCCATCAGGGATTCCGGGTCGGCCTTCCAGCCGGGCGGTACAATGGCCTTTTCGTCCCATTCTTTCAGCGCTGGTTCTCCGATACGCGCCATCACCTCTGCTTCGGTTTTGTTTTCATCCGGGCCATAGTCGATCTCGTTGAAAATACCTTCCTTCTGAAGATGAAGAGCCAGCCGCGCCTCGATCATGGCCAGCGCCGCCGTTTCCCGTGTGCGCCGGAGATGAGAGGTGAAGATGGCATCAGGCCGCATGTCGTTTTCCTGCAGCCAGCGGCCCAGAGCGCGCGCCTGCGCCCGGCCTTTTTCGGTCAGGGGCAGGTCGGTGCGCCGCCCGATCCGGCGCGGGGGTTCGTTATCCTCAAACGTATTCCCGTGACGGGCGATGATCAGCGTGGTCATTCTTGCCCCGCCAGGTCCTGTTTCTGCCGTTGTTTTTGCAGGGTGGAGAGTGCGGTGATCTCTGACATAAGTTTCTTATACCTGTTTTCAACATCCTGTGCATGAGGCCATTCCCTGCCGCGGGCCAGTATATCATAGGCCTCCGCCGGCCAGCCATGGGCGATCAGGGCGCGGGCGTAGTCTTCCCGGGCCCTGAAATGCTGCGGATTTTTGGCCAGCGCCTTTTCCAGTGCGCCAAATGCCTTCTCGTCGTCGTTCATGGTTTCGTAAAGCCGGGCGCGCTTGTAGTCAATCTCCGCCCAGGCCGGATTCAGGCTTTCTGCCCGGCCCAGCAAATCGAACGCCGTATCGCGCATTTTCATCTGCTCTTCCTTTGAAAAAAGAGCGTCCGGCGTACCGGAAAGAATATCAAGATAAAATCCGGCCAGCTGTACGTCCGGATCGATAAAGGTGGCAGGTCCCCAGTTTGCGGCATTCTGAATATCGTTCATAAAGGCGCTGATCTGCCCGGCCTTGATATGATCAATGCCCCGGGTCAGGAAAAACTGTCCGGCGGCGCTGCTGAAGGCGCTGAAAGAAATCATGGCGGCCGTGCACAGGAGGGCGGTGCTGGTGACAAATTTCTGTGCGCCCTCTGTCGGCAGACTAAGAAAACTCCCGGCGGGCATGACGGCGCCTGTTGCCTTGTACCATGCCGCCAGTATGACGCCGCAGAGGATCAGAACGGGCATCGTATAAAGCGGAAAACAGATATGGGCGTGCAGGATTGCGGCGAGCAGGGCGCAAAAACTCCCGGCGATCACGGTACGTTCTTTCGTGCCCGACGGTGCCTGGCGAAGCGCGCGCACAGTGCGTTCCAGAACGGCTGCCAGGAAAAAGTAAAAAAGCATCGGGGCGATAATTCCCATTTCCACGCCGTATTGCAGGGGATCCATATGGACCCAGAATCCGCCGGAATTATCGATCAGGGGCGGGCGGTGCGGCGGATAGTAAAGATAAAACGTGCCCAATCCCGTACCGCGCCAGGGATGCTCCGCAATCAAGGCCAGCGCCGCTTTCCACAGAACAAGACGCGAGGTTACGTTAGGATCCTGCGCGGGGGTTGCCAGTTCAGCCAGCCGGCTCCCGAATTCCGTCACGCTCAGCGAGGCAATAAGGGCAAGAGCGGCCAGGGCGCCGCCCAGGATAAGAACGTGGACGCGCGGTGGACGCAGCACAAGGACAAGTGCTGCGGCGGCGACGGCAAAACACCGGAATCCGCCGCGGCTCTGCGTGGAAAGAAGGCCTGCGAAGACGATCAGCGTGAGCGCCAGCGCTGCGTAAAAGCTTCGGCCGCGATTTTTAATCCCGAGAGTCAGGGCCATGAAGGACAGCAGGCCCATGTTCAGGATTGTGGCCAGGTTGTTGGGGTTGGGTAGCGGCCCGCCCGCCCGCGGTTCGCCGTGGGTGATATAGCCCAGTCCCGCCTGCACGACGGCCCACAACGCCAGAACGCCCACGGCCGCAGCAAGGGAGGATCCGGCTGCGGCGAGCAAGAGGTTGTTTTGCGCAGGGATCAGCAAGGAGAAAAACACAAGCGGTAGGCTCAAAAACACCAGCCATGTGACCAGGCTGGCATAGGGTACCGTGCTCCATGTGAGGCTAAGTGTGACGTAGGTACAAAATGTCAGCAGCAGCAGCGCCGGAAGGGCACGCGGCACATGGGCGGCGCTCCACAGGGCAGGAAGACAGGCCGTAAGCGCGGCGGCAACCAGACACAATATCGCCGGCGCATAAATGATATCCCTGTAGCCTTCAAAGAAAAGACTGAAGCCAAAGCCGCCCAGAATGGCCAGGGCGGGCAGAAAAATCAGGGGGTGCCCGAATTTTCTGGCGCCTTCACGAAACATCAGCGGGCACTCTTTGCCGGACGAGTTTTGGAATCATTTTCCAGACGGGCGAGCAGGGCTTCGGCGCGGACAATGTCTTCGGGTGAATCGATCCCTGCCTGCGCCAGACCGGGATCGGTCTCGATGACGAGGGCCTGAACGTGGATGCCGTTTTCCAGCAGGCGCAGCTGCTCGAGCCCCTCGAGCGTTTCATAGTAGCTTTGCGGCAGGCTGACAAAGCGTTCCAGAACGTCGCGGCGATAGCCGTACAGGCCGATATGTTGATAGACCGGGGAATATTCGCTCTGCTTTTTCAGGTTTTCCTCGCTGCGGATGGCAGGGATGATGGTCTTGCTGAACCACAAGGCGCGACCGCTCTCGTCGATGATGGCCGTAGTGCCGCTGAAGGGCGTTGTCTTTTTAGCTTCGCGCAAGGCGAGCAGTTCGGACCAGCGCAGCCGTACCACGGGCGTGGCCACCTCGATGTCCGTGCGGGTGCGAAAAACATCGCATATGCTGCGTATGGCCTGAAGCGGCGTAAAGGGCGCGTCACCCTGAAGGCCGATCAGCACATCGAATTTTCCGCCCGCACGCCGGGCAGCTTCCAGAACACGGTCGGAACCGGTCGGGCAGTCTTCCGGCGTCATGACGCAGTCGATGCCGATCTCCCGGCAGTGTTTTTCAATCCGCTCGTCCTCGGTGGCGACCATCAGCGCGACATCCGGGCGTTCTTCTGTGGCGCGCCGTGCCGTTTCCACCACTCGCTGCAGCATGGTAATGCCGCCGATCTTTGCCAGCGGCTTTCCGGGAAAGCGCGTGGAACCGTAGCGGGCCGGGATGATGATGGCTGTTTTCATTGTTTCGTTTTTGCCCACCAGGTATCGACAATTCCCGGAGAGATCGGGGAAAGCTTCTCCGGCTTTTCCAGCTTATTCCACCAGGCCAGGCGCCAGGCGCTATGATGCCATTGCGGTATCATGTAATAACCCCATTGCAGCACACGGTCGAGAGCGTGGGTGCAGGCGACCAGCTCTTCGCGCGTTTTGGCCTGCACTATCATCTCAATCAACTCATCGATCACGGGATCCTTGATGCCGATATAGTTGCGCGAACCCTGTGCGTCAGCCTTGTCCGAGCCCCAGTAATCGCGCTGTTCGTTGCCCGGGGATTCCGATTCTCCGAAACTGCCCGTGGTCATGTCATAGTCAAAATCGTTCATGCGGTTCTGATACTGAGCGGCATCCACAACGCGGAATGAGGCCTTGACGCCGATCCGTTCAAGATTTTTGATGAAGGGCAGAGCCCAGCGTTCAAAGGCCGGGTTGGCGTCGATGATCTCAAACTCAAGCCGCTGTCCTGTTTTTTCATTTTTGCGGACGCCGTCGCTTCCCATTTTATATCCAGCGGCTTCAAGAAGTTCGACGGCCTTGCGCAGATTGGTGCGGTTGTTGCCGCTGCCATCCGTGGAAGGAGGTGCATACTCTTTAGTGAAGACTTCTGCAGGCAGCCGGCCCCGGAATTTTTCCAGTATCTCGAGCTCTCGTCCGGACGGCAGGCCTTTGGCCTCCAGGTCAGAATTTGAGAAGTAGCTGCGCGAGCGTTTATAGCTGCCGAAGGCGAATTGCTTGTTCGACCACTCAAAATCAAGCGCATAGGCCAGCGCCTCACGCACGGCGCGATCCTTGAAGACGGGGCGGCGGATATTATAGAGAAATCCCTGTATGCCCTGCGGGCGCTGGTTTTCGATTTCCGCTTTTATGATGCGCCCATCCTTAACGGCCGGTGCGTCATAGGCGGTGGCCCAGAGCTTGGCCACGCTCTCCTGCCGTGCGTCGTACTCGCCGGCGAAGAAGGCCTCAAGCGCGACATCGCTGTCGCGGTAATAATCATAGACAACACGGTCGAAATTCCAGCGGCCGCTATTGATGGGCAGCTTTGCGCCCCACCAGTTGGGATCGCGCACATATTCAATCGAGCGCCCGGCGGCGGCCGAAGCGATTTTATAAGGCCCGCTGCCCAGCGGCGGCTCCAGGCTCGTGGTGGCGAAGTCTCGTCCCGGCTTTTGCCAGTAATGCATGGGCAGGACGCTCATCTGGCTGACGATCAGGGGAAGCTCTGTATTGCCCGCATGTTTGAAGGTGAACAGAATGCGGCGCTCCGAGGTCGCTTCGGCCTTCTCCACATCGTTGTAATAGGCTTTGAAGAAGGGCGTGCCTTTTTCCGTCATGATATTGAAGGTCCATACGACATCGGCAGCGGTAATGGGCTCGCCATCGGCCCAATGCGCTTCGGGGCGCAGGTTGAACGCCACCCAACTGCGGTCTTCGGGAAGCTCAATCGTCTCCGCCAGAACGCCATACATGGAGAAAGGTTCGTCGTTGCTCTGATCCATCAGGCTTTCATACAGAAGTCCGGTACCAAGAAAGCTTAAGCCTGCGGCGGGTGAGCCCTTGACGATGAAGGGATTGAGACTGTCGAACGTGCCTTCGGCAGAGAGGCGCAGGGTGCCGCCTTTGGGCGCGGCAGGGTTCGTGTAATCGAAATGCGTAAAGTCCGGGCCGTATTTGGGCGTGCCGTGCATGGCGATGGCGGGTTGCGGCGTGACGGTCTGCGGTGCTGTCTGGGCGGTAGCCGTCAGGGTCCAGCCGGCGGCCAGAAGAAGAGCGACGTATATGATCATGTGTCGAGGCATGGGCAACGTTTCCTGCAGCCTGTTGATGATGGTCCGGACTCTAGCATGGACCGGGGCCCAGACAAGCGAGCTTGCACACAAAAACGGGCCGAATTATGACATTACAAGAGGGGTTGCTGGTATTGTCAGGCGACGTTGCGGGCCTCGCCCCAGGTGGCAGGTGTGTCCGGCTTGCCGAAAAGATAGCCCTGGCCGAAATCGATGTTGAAATCCAGCAATTCGCGCAGGATGTTCTCGTTCTCGATTTTCTCGACGATCATGTCGATCCCGGCGGCGTCGAGTTGTTTTTTCAGGCGGATGATGCGCGAAAAACCATCCTGCGCCTTTCCTTCCTTGATCAGCCAGGCGGCGTCCATCTTGATGAATCGAATCTGGCGGCTCTTGAGCTGGTTAACGTCCAGCCGGCGCTGGCGTACGCCGTCCATCGAAAAGCGGCAACCGAGCTGGGTCAGGCCACGCATGACCGGAACAATGATCTCGCCCAGCGCGGTCATGTCTTTTTGGGGAATTTCGAAAATGAGACGCGCTGCCATTGGCCTGTTCTGGGAGAGAAAATTGACAAGGTCGCCCATGAAGCCGCGATCGCTCAGTGTGGCGCCCGCGATGTTGAGTATATAGGCAACGTCGCTTTCGCCTTTGCGCCGTGTATGCAGCAACTGCAAGCAGCGCAGGAGAAGAAGATTGTCGATGGCAGGCACCAGTTGTTCACGGTGGGCCAGGTCGAGATAGCGCGCAGCCGGAACATAAGTCCCGGCGCCTGCGCGGATACGGCCATATACTTCATAAAACCGTGTTTTTCTTTGCGGCAGGCTGACGATAGGCTGCATGAAGACTTCAACGGAATCGTTCCGCACGGCATGATTGATCAGGTCAAGAACGACGGAATCGCTGATTTTCTCAAAGTCAGGCATGATCTCTGAATCCATGTCGCTGTTGAAACGCGGCTCCCGCACCGGAGGGGGCGGCGACATTTCAAGCTCCATGATATAGGGATTATGCCGTATTTCGATGATGCGCTGTTCCTGGCGGGCGCCAAGGGATTTCAGCTGCGCGACGATGGTTTCGATCATCCGCGCCTCTATGCTGGCAGACGGATTGGCGCGGCGGCCCTGCTCCTCGACATGGGTGGCGGTATCGGACAGGGCTTCGCGCAGCATGGCCAGATCACTGCGGTTACGGGAGACCTCCCGGACCAGGCGGTCGTGATATTCGGACATGATACGGATTTTTTCGGTAACGACGCTTTCCCACTGACGGCGGCTGAAGACGTCATAAAGAAGAAGTCCGCACAAGGTTAAAATCGCACCCATCATGATTATGAATTCGGCGGAAAGGCCGAGCGAGGCCAGAATGATGAGAGAAAGGACGCAGGTGCAGCCGTAAGCTGCGGCAACAATGCGCCGGTCAGCTTTTTTTAGAAGATTTTTTATCGTCTCGGCGTGGTTTATCATTCTTCCTTGCCCCGCTCTCCCCGGCACCGGAGTTCCGACCATGAGCCATTCCGACGGCTTCGCCAATATGAGAGAGCCCGGCCTGGTCCAGATGTTTCAGCAGCCCTGTATTTATGTCGTTTACCACACAAGGTCCCTCAAAAGCCAGTGCTGTATATAGCTGGATCAGGCTTGCCCCGGCCCGGATTTTCTCCCAGGCATCGCCGGCTGTAGAAACCCCGCCCACGCCGATTAGAGGCAGTTTGCCGTCTGTAAAACGGTAAAAATTGTGGATTACAGAGGTGGACAGGCCGGTCAGTTTTTTGCCGCTTAGCCCGCCTTTGCGCGCCGAAAAGCCGGCCGGCAGATCCGAAGGGCGGCTGATCGTGGTGTTGGTAAGGACAAGACCGTCAATTCCGGATTCCATTAAGATGGCGGCCGTTTCCTCTTGCTGGGATTCGTCCATGTCGGGGGCCAGCTTGACCAGCAGCGGCGGCGGAGCGGAGCGGCAGGATTTTTCACGCTCAGCCAAAATTTCTTTAAGCAGACGGTGCAGGGACTCCTTGCTCTGAAGGTCGCGCAGGCCCGGCGTGTTGGGGGATGAGATATTGACAGTTATATAGTCCGCCAGCGCCCCCAGCTCGCGCAACAGAAGGCAGTAATCGCGCTCTGGCACCTTCTGCTCCTTGTTCATGCCGATATTGATGCCGATCAGCCCGGCCGGGCGGGGACGGTGTTCCAGGAATTTTTCTATGTTTGAGCGGAATTTTGACAGGCCCTCGTTAGGGAATCCCATAGCGTTGATCACCGAACGGCTGTCAGCATCGCGGAAAACGCGGGGTTTCGGGTTGCCCGTCTGCGGCTTCGGCGTGACAGTTCCGGCCTCGACGAAACCAAAACCCATCCGAAGCAGGGGCCCGATGGCGACGGCATTTTTATCGAAGCCTGCGGCCAGCCCAACCGGGTTGGGAAATTTCCTGTCCCACAGCACGGTCTCCAGGCGCGGACTGGCGAGTGTCTTCAGGGGCGGTATCAGGCTGGCTTTCAGGGCGGCCAGCGCCATGTTGTGCGCCGTTTCCGGATCCATGCTGAACAGAAAAGGGCGAGTAAAGCGGTACAAAGACGACATCAGGGGATCAATCCCGGATGTGGGCAAGGCCCGTGCGTAAATAGGTCCAGCCGGTCATGACGGTCAGCGTGGCTGCGGCGGTCAGGCCGAGAAGTCCGACGATCTCGCCCAGCGGAATATAGGGGGCGACGATCATGACGCCCGTGGCAACCATCTGGACGGTCGTTTTCCATTTTGCCAGCGGTGTAACAGGCATCTGGATATTTTTGGGCCCCAGAAATTCGCGCAGGCCTGCTACCAGAAATTCACGCACAAGGATAACGATGATGGTCAGAACCCACACACCGGTCACGCGGTCGACGGCAACAAGCATCAATAAAACGGTAACGACGAAGATTTTGTCTGAAATAGGGTCAAGAAACGTGCCGAGCGCCGAGGTCTGGGCATAGCGCCGCGCCGCCCAGCCGTCCAGCCAGTCCGTGACCGCACCGACGATATAAAGAGCAAGGCAGGTCCATGCGGCCCAGCCAGCCGGAATGAACAGCAAAAGAATGATGAAGGGCAGGAGACCCAGGCGGAAAAGAGTAAGAATGTTTGCAAGCGTGCCCATGACTAGGTTTTAAACCAGCTTCATGTGTATCGCCACAGGTAAATTCAGGCAAATGGGGAAGGGCGGGGCCTGAAAGCAAACAACCGCGGAACGGACCGCGGTTGTTTAAATCTTCATAACTTTACGGAAAGGAAAGGATCAGGCGTTGGCTGCCTTTTTACCTTTGTCCAGGTCAGGATCGCGCAGTACGTAGCCGCGACCCCAGACGGTTTCTATATAATTGCTGCCATCCGTGGCATTGGCCAGTTTTTTGCGTAGCTTACAGATGAAGACGTCTATGATTTTTACTTCCGGTTCATCCATGCCGCCGTATAGATGATTCAGGAACATCTCCTTGGTCAGCGTTGTGCCCTTGCGCAGCGCCAGCAGCTCAAGAATGCCGTATTCCTTGCCGGTCAGGTGCAAAGGCTTTCCGGATGCTTCCACCGTGCGGGTGTCGAGATTGATGCGGACTTTTCCGACCAGAATTTCGCTCTGGGCATGACCCTGGGAGCGGCGGACGATGGCCTGGATCCGGGCGATGAGTTCACGCTTGTCGAAAGGCTTGGTCAGGTAGTCGTCGGCTCCGAAGCCGAGGCCTTTGATCTTGTTGTCCAGCTCGGTGAGGCCCGAGAGTATAAGTATGGGCGTTTCTACCTTGGCGGCGCGTAGACGTTTGAGGACTTCATAGCCATCCATGTCGGGAAGCATGAGGTCGAGAATGATGATATCGTATTCATATATTTTGCCGATTTCCAAACCGTCCTCACCGAGATCGGTTGTATCTACAATATAACCTTCGCTTTTGAGCATCAGCTCAATGCTTTTGGCTGTTGAGGTATCGTCTTCGACAAGCAGAACGCGCATGGTAGGAGCCCCTTTCCTGAGACAAGCATCGTTAATACATATTAACAAATATTAAGAAGGTTAACAAATGCTTTTGGGCAAAAATCGGCTAACCTACAGATTATTGAGGAAAAACTCCAAAACACAGGCCTCATCTTTATGATACAATTAAGGGCAGAGCCGTTTGATCTTTCACAGGAAAACCCTTTATGGACCGTCTGGCCGAACAAGCCGAAGCCGCTATCTCCCTGCTTCCCGACCATGAAGTCTATGGCCGGGTAAAGAAGGTTCTGGGGCTGCTGGTCGAGATCGCAGGATTCGGGGAGGAGCTTTCGATCGGCGCACAGGTTCACCTGCGTCCGGCGCGGGGCAAGGACATCGTCTGCGAGGTTATCGGTTTCCGGGAGGGACACGCCCTCCTGATGCCGTTCGGCACGCTGGAAGGGGTCAGTCTCGGCTGCCCCGCCGTCATAACGCGCAGCCGCCCGGTCATCACCCCTGACGACCGCTGGCTGGGACGGGTGATCAACGGCATGGCTCAGCCGATCGATGGCAAGGGCCATCTGGCCCAGGGAGGGCATCCTGTCCCGCTGCGCAATACGCCGCCGGCGCCGCATTCGCGCCAGCGCATGGGAAAGCAGCTCGATCTTGGCGTGCGGGCGGTGAACACGTTTCTGGCAACCTGCCGTGGGCAAAGGATGGGAATTTTCTCCGGCTCCGGCGTGGGCAAGTCTGTTCTGCTATCCATGATGGCACGCTATACCGAGGCCGACGTGTCGGTGATTGGCCTGGTCGGCGAACGCGGCCGCGAAGTGCAGGAATTTCTTGAAGATGATCTGGGCGCGGATGGTCTTAAACGCTCCGTCGTTATTGTCGCCACGGGCGATGAGCCCGCTCTGATGCGGCGGCAGGCGGCTTATACGACTCTGGCCGTTGCCGAGTATTTCAGGAATCAAGGCAAGCAGGTGCTCTGTCTGATCGATTCGGTCACGCGTTTTGCCATGGCGCAGCGGGAAATTGGCCTGAGCGCCGGCGAACCGCCGACCTCCAAGGGTTATCCGCCCACGACGTTCGGCGAACTGGCGCGGCTTCTGGAGCGTGCGGGCCCGGGCGGTCCAGGACAGGGTTCGATTACCGGACTTTTCGCCGTTCTGGTTGAGGGCGACGATTATAACGAGCCTGTCTCGGATGCCGTGCGGGGTATCATCGACGGCCACATCGTCATGGAACGCGAAATTGCCGATCGCGGCCGCTATCCGGCGATCAACGTGCTTAAATCCATCTCCCGCGCCATGCCAAAGGCACTGACTGATGAGCAGAATGCGATCATTCGCCGCGCCAAGCAGGTGATTTCCAGCTATGAGGACATGGCCGAACTGATTCGTCTGGGCGCTTATCGCAAGGGTAGCGATCCGAAGGTGGACGAGGCAATCCGGGTTTATCCCAGGATCGAAGAGTTTCTGGCGCAGAATAAAGATGATTCTACGATGATCGATGAATCTTTCAGGCGCCTGGCCGAGATTCTCGGGATGAACAAGGATGGCTGACCTTGGTTCCCTGATCCGTTTTCGCAAACATGGCGTCGATGAAAAACGGCGCTTCCTGGCGCAGCTCTATCGCGAGGCTGAAGTGCTGGAGAAGCAGAAAAAAGTGATTGAAGACCAGATGGTCAGTGAGATCGATCTGGCCAGAGAAATGGGAACAGCCGATGCGCAGGCCTATCTGGGAAAATACCTGGAAGGGGCGCGGCGCAAAGTCAAGGCGCTGGAAAAATCAATCCAGAAAATGAATGTCCGCATTGCCGCCGCGCAGGAAGACATGCGCGAATCCTTTGCCGAGATGAAAAAGATCGAGATCGCACAGGCTAACCGCGACGAGCGGGAAGAGGCCGAGCGGCAGAAAAAGGAAAATCAGGAGCTCGATGAAATCGGTATCGACCGGTTTCGGCGCGACAAGGAAGAAGAAAACCGGAGCTAAGGTCTGGGTGTCTGGCTATGTCTATAGCGACAAAATCTGCGTTTCAGCCGGAACATCTATTTTCACGAACTGTTCCGGCTTGTTCTGGAATGAAATCTCGCCACTCAATTCCGTCTGTTCCAGCGCATTGATCCAGGCGCGCCGCACGGCCTGCTGCATATCGGCGCTTAGGGCGCCCGGCGTACGCAGGATCAGGTCGAGCCGGCCCTGCCGGTGCAGCCCGTCCAGTTGCACGGGCCCCATGCGGGACAGGCTTAAATCGAAAATGAATCGTGTGCCTCTGTTTTTCCTGTCGTCTTCATTTTCCTCTTTCTCGCGGTCCTGCCGCCAGTAGAGCATCATTTTTTGAATGTCCTGCTGGCCGTCATGGACCGGCAGCGTTAATGCCCGCCAGTCCTGACTGACGGGTTCGGCGGCAGATTTGCTCAGTCCGCTGATATCGCGCGAAAGCCGGGTGATCGCATCGGCCCTTCCCCCCCGGCGAAGCATGTCGACGGTTTTCTCGCCCAGCCAGCTGGAAAGGTCGCCGCTGCGGATGGCGGCAATGAAGAACAGCGCAGCGGCGGGGAGGCGCTGGGGTGCCGTGGCCGGGCTTGGCAGGGTGGCCGTCATAGCTTGCGCCATTTGCGGCGCGAGTTGCTGCAGCGTTTGCTGTATGTCATCCAGCGCGGGCCAGGTGAAAGCTGAAAAGAGGTCGTATAGAGGCGTTGGCAGAGTGGGCAGAGTAATGGCGCTCTCGGATGGGAGCGGCGTATTGAGGGCTGTTCCTGCCGTCTGCGGTACGAATTCGATCAGACTTCCGGGTGCAAGGTTGTTTGCGCTGAACTGAAGGATAAAGTGATCTGGCCAGGGCCGACCGGGCAGGGTAAGGGATAAAACGGGAAGTTTTTTATCCGGCGTGGCGCCTGTGACCTGGGCAAGGAGTGTTTCCGGGCGCGCTGCGGCAGCTGTGGTTGTGGTTGCTGTGAGCGGGTTTTTTTGCACGGCCGCAGGGGTATGACTTGCCGGAACGATTGTCTGCAGTGCGCCCGTCTTTGTTGCGGGCAGCGGAATGACAGGCACCGGAGACAGAACAGGCGACGGAGGCACAATATCAATGATGCGGATATCGATATGGCCGGGCGCAGGCGCGGATTGCGGTGCTGTTGTCAGAGTTGTGACTGACGGGGCGGGCGATGGCGTTTCCGTTTCCGCTGTTGTCACGGGTGCAGGCGGAAGGGCGGCTGCAATCTGTACCGTGGGCGCTGCGCTTTGTATGTGGGGAGAGACGACCGAAGTCTGGGCGGAAGGCGGGGAAGCGATTACCGGCGGCACCGGCAGAAAGTGAAAAAAGGAAGACGCGCTGACCGGGGGAGTGTGGCCGGCGGACAGGCTCTCCGTCAGGGCAAAGGGAGTCGGTGCCAGAAGCGGAAAAAAACCATCGGCTTTGATGTGCGGCGGCGCTGTGAACAGGGCGCCGGCAGGAGACGGCGCCGGAGCCGGTGTGACGGCGTCAGTATGCAAAACTTCCGCAGCGCTGCGGAAGTTTTCATTTTGCGCCGATTCGGCTGTCAACAGGGCCAGAAAGACCGTTTTAAGAGCAGTCAGGCTGAGTGTTGATTCAAGGGGAGGATCGATGAAAACGGGCAGAGGGATCTGTGCCGCCTCGCGCGGCGGCAGCGGCAGAAGACGGACAACATCGCCCGCCTGCAGCGGCAGACGGATCTGGTCAATTTCCTCGGTCGGTAGCGCAAGGCCTGAACTGACGGGATCGGATATGCGTGGCGCCGGAACATTTTGGGCGCGGGATTCACGGGGCGCTTCCTGTGTCGAAGACGCTCTGTCGGGCGGGCGCCCCGGGTCGCTTCTTCGCGGGCTTTCGGCAGGTGCCGCGTCGGTCCGGATGGATGGCGAGGACGTATCGGGGGCGGGGCGGATGACGGCCTGGCGCGGCGGCCGGCCCGGCGGCAGATCTATCTCCACACGCTGGCCTTGTTCGGGAATATCCTTTCCGCGCAGCCGGACGTCCAGATCGCCCTTGTTGGTGTGAATGCGGGTCGTGCCATCGCGGTTCTGGCCCATGATTTCGCCCTCAAGACGCGTGGCGCGGCTGAGCAGGCGCAGAGCGCCTGTGGCGTGCTCGATGCGTGCCGTCTGTTCCGCCCGCGCAAGAGGCGGAAGGGGCGGTCCGCCTGGTCGGGAAGGCGGCTGGGGGAAACCTGAATCGCTCATGCGCTATTTTTCGCCGTTCTGCCCGGGAAAGGCCAGAACTACGTGACGTTGACATAACCACGACGCTTGTATATGAATCCCATAAGCAGAAACCAGGGAGATCAAAAAATGAGCCTTCAGGATCAGGCCGCTGTGCTGAAACTTCATGATGCCACAGGTATTTCCATCAGGGATATCAGAAAACTGCCCGTAGTGAAACTGAGAGAGTATTTTGCGCGTGCAAGTGCGGCTGACTGTTTCAACCGGCCCCGCGAAATGAGAAATGCGATGATGGCCACAACTTCTGCACTGGCCGGTCTGGGAAGCGTGGCTTTTATAGGCGGACCGCCGGGCTATGGTTTGGGCGGGGTTCTGCTGGGGGCGGCGGCCAAGATGATGTTTACAGGTGTGAGACAGGAAAACGCACGTCAGGGCCTGCTGAAAGACATACAGCGCGATTTGTCGCTATCGCCCTGATGTTATATCTGGGCGGATACTGAAATCAGCCGCCGGCTTTCATTCTTTTTGCTTCGGCCAGGTCCAGAAGAACATTCTTTGCTATTTCCTCGACATTCTCCGCCGCCTCGGTGTTGGGCGAACGGGTAAGGAGCGGCGTCTGGTGCCTGATGGTTTCCTTGACGCGGGGATCCTGCCGGATCATGCCGGCCATGGGTGGGCGCAGGCGCAGGAAGTTCTCGCAAGCTTTGAGTAGCGTCTTGTATGTCTTTTCGCCTTCCATCTCGCTGGGCGCCATGTTGACGACGATGCTGACGTTTTTCGACATGCCGGAGGCATTGCCGAGTTTGATGAAGGCATAGGCATCGGTGAGGGATGTGGGTTCGTCCGTCACGACAAGCAGTGTACGTGTGGCCGAGGCTGACATCATGCGGACGGTACGGTCGACACCCGCGCCGAGATCGACGACCACAACATCGTATTTTTCCGCCACTTCCAGAAGCTGGTCGCGCAGGAAGGCGAGGCGCTGGCTGGGCTGAGAAGAAAGCGACGCTTGTCCCGAACGGCCGGCGACGATGTCAAATCCGCCATCCTCGAAGGGCTGGATGATCTTGTCCAGGCCGAGGCGGCCGCGGATCACGTCATTCAGGTCGCGCTTGGGCATGAGGCCCAGCTGCACATCAACATTGGCCAGCCCCAGATCGCCGTCGAACAGAAGCACTTTTTTTCCTGCGCGTGCGAGGGCATGGGAAAGGGTGATGGAAAACCATGTCTTGCCGACGCCGCCCTTGCCGCTGGCGACCGCTATGAGATTGTGTCCGCGCCTGAATATCGGCGCTGCCATATCGGGAGAGGGTTTCTGGATGCTCAATGAGTCTGTCATGGCTTTATCCTGTAACGATTCGTTTTTTAGTCTGTTGCTGTTGTTGTTTCCGCGCGACCTGCGGCATCAGCAGATGCGACAGACGCTGAGGTGAAAGCGCGAACAGGCCGTCAGCCACCTGGGCGGTGTTGCTGGCGTCCGCAAAAATCAGGCCGCCGTGATGGGCTGCGGCCAAAATGCCGCCCATGCGGCGGGCGATATCAAGGCGTGTGGGCAGCATGGAGCGTGCGCCGATCGCGGCATAGATGCGACCGATTTCACCCGATTCATCGGCGTCGGCCCCTGCAGGCATCGTCAGCACGGGCTCGATATCCCCGGCGGCAATCAGGCGGGCGAGGTCGCGCATTTCCTCGGTGTCGAACGGGTTCATGCCGCCTGTGTCGATGATGATCTGGTGGGCGCCGCGCGCGGCCTGCAGCTCCCGGCGCAGGTCCTTGGGCGTGCCGGCTTTCTGCAGGTCGATGCGCAGAAGCTTCGTGAAGGCGGAAAGCTGTTCGATTCCGCCGGCGCGTATTGTATCGGTGGATATGACGGCAATCTTCAGGCCAGCCATGACGCCGCGCGCAGCCAGCTTGGCCGCGGCCAGGGTTTTTCCGGCGCCGGGGGGGCCGACCAGCATAAGTGCCGTATCCGAAGCCTTCTTCGGCAGCGGGCGGAAGGAATAAAGATGTTCCAGGGAGGCGGTCAGGGACGCGTCTGCGCCGTCCATGCCGATGACGGTAGCACAGGAAATAATCTGATCGGTGATCTCGTCCGGTACGGAATGGCGTAGCATCACATCGGTCAGAAGTTCGCTGACCGCGTTTTCCTCTTCCTCGTTGTCATACTGGAGCCAGTCATCCGCCGAGGTGACAGGTTCGTCGACTGTGTCGATCTCGAAGTGCGGGGTCTTGCGGCGGTCGCTGGCGGCCAGTGTTGTGGTATTGGCGTAGCGGTCTTCCTGCTCGATCGCCGCCGTTACACGCACGGCCCTGCCGCCGTTCTCCTCGCGGGTGGCGACGATAATGGCATCCTCTCCTAAGGTAGAACGGACCATGTGCATGGCCTCTTTCATTGTTTTTGCATAAAAAGACTTGAGCCGCATGGCGGGACCGTAAGACCACGAATCTGTTTCAGTATAAGTTATCCAGAATCTCTATTCTAGGGGTCAAAAGTAAAGAGAGCCTAAGAAAATCCTACAATTTGTGGAAAAATAGCGGCGAGCCCCTCAGAATCCCAAAGACTTCTCTGGATACAGGGCTTCCGTCATTTTCACGATGGTATTGAGCCGGCCGGCGATACGCTGAATATCCGATTTTGCCAGAGGTCTGAGAATATGCCCTGTCGCAAAAGGGTCCCGGCGGTATTTTTCCTCGGAAACAATAAGGATTTCCTGGTCCTGGAAGCTGATCTGGATGGATTTTGACAATAAGCTCTTATAGGCGGTCTTTAGTATTTCCATGAAGACCGGATTTATGACATAGCGGGCCTCAGTCTGGTCGGTTGTCAGGACATCATATAAAGCGCCAAATTCCGGATCGACCAGGCCTACGCGCCTGAAAGGGGACAGGGCACCTTTAAGAAAAGCATCTATCCTGTTTTTCGGCATGAGGATGGCGTGTCCGTAAAGTTTTTTATGAAGAGGGATGCGGATGACTAGGCAGCGGTAACGGGACAGGTAATAAAGAAGAGGGTTGCCGGGGCCGATTGTGTCGGCTTTTTTTGTCATCCGATAAAAAACAAACTCCTGAAAGGAAACGGTCGTTCCACTGATCCTGCCCTGAAATCCGTCCTGTGTTTCCGATCCGCGGTGAAGAGGAAATAATTTGTGGTTTTGCACGTCTCCCGATCTAAAAAAACCGCTGTCCGCATAATCAAGTTCGGCAAGCCGCGCGATCTCCCTCAGAAAGTAAGGTTTTGTGGATATCTGATAGGCAAGATTGGCGGGAACCCAGCAGGCGACCGCGCCGGCGATGGCCCATTTATAGAACAGCACCCTGTCGGCGAGAGAAGCCTCTGCTGCATAGGGGGCATAAAACCACAGCAACAAGCCGGTAAACAAGACAACGCCAGCCGCGCATAGGCCCAAAAGCATGCGGCGCTCGCTTTCAGCGTACTGACGGATAAAGCGTGCCTGATCGAAAATGATTTGCAGGACGTCTGTCTGTGTCATGGAAATCTAGACTTGTCCCAGAGTCTTGATCCGCGCCTTGGGGTGTATCTCGTTCTGCGACATGACGATGGTCTGCGGGCGGAAACGCTCGATGACGGAGCGCACATAGGGGCGCAGGCCCGGGGAGGTCAGCAGAATAGGCACATCCCCCTGTTGCGCCATTCTTTCATAAGTTGTGCGTACCGCCGTAATGAAATCCTGGAGCTGGCTCGGAGCCATGGCCAGTTGCTTTTCCTCGCCGTCGCCGATCAGGGATTCGGCAAAGACCTGCTCCCAGTGCGGGGAAAGCGTGACCAGAGGCACAAGGCCGGCGGCGTTGGAATTCTGGTCGCACAGCTGGCGCGCCAGGCGCGTGCGGACGTGCTCGGCGATGTAAAGCGGGTTCTTGGTGTAGATGGTGGCTTCAGAAATGCCTTCAAGGATGGTGGGCAGGTCGCGGATCGAGACGCGCTCGGAAACCAGCGTCTGAAGGATGCGCTGCAGGCCGCCGATGGACACACCCGAAGGGATCGTGTCGGCAACGAGCTTCTGGTAATCTTTCGGCAGTTCATCCAGAAGCTTCTGCGTTTCGGCATAGGACAGAAGGTCGGCCATATTGTCCTTGACGATTTCCGTGACGTGCGTGGTGATGACCGTCGGCGCGTCGACAACCGTATAGCCCTTGAAGTGCGCTTCTTCCCGGTATTGCTCCTCGATCCACATGGCGGGCAGGCCGAAAGTAGGCTCAACGGTGTTTTCGCCAGGCAGACTGATCGGTTCGCCGGTCGGATCCATGCACATCAGCATGCCGGGACGCACATCGCCGCGGCCGACCTCGATCTCCTTGATCCGCACGACATATGTGTTGGCGGTCAGTTGCAGATTGTCCTGAATGCGCACGGCGGGCAGGATGTATCCCATATCCTCGGCCAGCTGACGCCGCAGGCCCTTGACCTGATCGGTCAGTTTGGTGCCGCCCGTATCCTGTACCAGCGGCAGAAGACCGTAGCCCAGCTCGAGCCGGATCGTATCGATGGCCAGCGCCTTGGATATCGGCTCTTCGGCCACGGCCGCCTTGGGGCCGGCCAGGCGTGCCTTTTCTATGACAGCCTCTTTCTCGGCTCTCTGGCGATTCCAGTTGAGCCATGAAGCGCCGCCCGTCAGCACACCCAGGAACATGAAGGGCGCGGTGGGAATGCCGGGGATAATGGCAAGACAGACCAACAGCGCTGAACTTAAGGCCATCGCCTTGGGATAGCGGGTGAATTGCTCGAACAGGGCCTTGTCGGCGGCGCCCTCGACGCCGGCCTTGGAGACCAGCAGACCGGAGGCGACCGAAACAATCAGCGCGGGCACCTGGCTGACCAGGCCGTCGCCGATAGTCAGCATGGTATAGTTTTTCGCGGCGTCGGCCATAGACATGTCGCGGAAGACGGTGCCGATGATAATTCCGCCGATAGCGTTGATGAAGACGATCAGAAGTCCGGCAATGGCGTCGCCGCGCACGAATTTCGCGGCACCGTCCATGGCGCCAAAGAAGGTGCTTTCCTGTTCCAGCTTCTTGCGGCGTATCTTGGCTTCGTCTTCGTTGATCAGGCCAGAGGAAAGATCGGCGTCGATCGCCATTTGCTTGCCGGGCATGGCGTCCAGTGTAAAGCGGGCGGCGACTTCGGCGATGCGGCCGGAACCCTTGGTAATGACGACAAAGTTCACGATCACGAGAATGGAAAACACGATCGTGCCGATCACGTAGGAGTCCTTGATGATAAAACTGCCGAAGGCTTCGATCACATGGCCGGCGGCAGCGGTGCCTGTATGCCCGTTTTCAAGAACAAGGCGGGTGGTCGCAACGTTCAGTCCCAGCCGCAAGGCTGTAGAAATCAGGAGCACGGTCGGGAAAGTCGAAAACTCAAGCGGCGCCATGATGAAAAGTGCTGTCATCAGGATCAGCACGGAAAAAGTGATCGAGACGGAAAGTCCCAGATCAAGCAGCCAGGGCGGAATTGGCACCAGCATGAAAGTCAGGATCGAAATAATGCCCAGCGCCAGGATAACGTCGCCCCGGAACACGGCGCCCAGTGCGCCACGTGTCGATCCTATTATGGAAGACATGCTTGTTGCAGATGTATCTGACATTTGCCCTGGGTTTTTAAGGAGGCGCCATAAGAACAGCAGGATTAAGCCGCCACCATTATTTTACGCTTTGCGCAGCCAATATGCAAACGCCATCGGTGTTCTCAAATGTGGGGGCTAACGTATGGAGATGGCTTGTTTTTTTTAAGGTTTCGAGGCTAGGATCGGCTATCGTAAAAACAGACGGGCGGAACAGGTTTTGAAGCGCATTTTTCAATTACTGTTATTGCTGACTCTGGCAGCAGGGGCCTGCGCGCCGGTGAACTATCAGCCTTCGGCGGGCGGCGACGATGAATTTGAAGCGGAGACGTTCTCCACCGCTCTGGCGCGGGGTTATGGCCTTCTGGCGGAATACGAGGAATATGTTGCGGGAAGCGCGGCGAACGCCGCTATTTTCAAAAAGAAGGCACAGCAGGCTCTGTCAGGCCGGGAGGTCGAGCCTGGCGATGTCCGCCGTACCGTGTCCGCGGACGCACGGCCGGAAATGGAGCAGGCGCGTGAAAGGCTTATGAGCATGCGCGATGGGATCGATTCAGGCTGGCAGGAGCGGCGTCTGGCTGAGGCACAGGTGAATTTTGATTGCTGGCTCAGCCGCAGCAATACGCCCGGGGCGATGGGCGCTGCAGGCTGCCGCGAAATGTTTTTTAAGGCGATGGAGGGTCTCTCGGGGCGGGATGTCGCCAGCTTCATCGCCACTTTCAATCCCAATGAAGCCACGCCCGGACGCGACGCGATGGCGGTCATACGACAGGCCGCCGCGGCCTATGAAAAGAACCCGTCATGGCATGTGCATGTGACGGGCCATGCTAACCAGGCCAGCGGGCGCGAGTCCGACACGGTGCTGTCGATGCGCCGCGCGCTGGCCGTGCGCAACGCGCTGGTTCAAAATGGCGTCAATCCCGACAAGATAACGCTGGCGGCCATAGGCGAGAAAAAGCGGCAGAAGGGCAGAACGCCCGGCGGAGAAACGTCTGAATTCGCCCGTGTTGATATCGCTTTGATGCCCGAATATCTCGACCTGCCCAGTAAAGGGTCGGATATTACGCAGAAAATGCCCGAGCATTTTGGCTCCCGCGGCCCCGATTTTTAAAGAAGAAAAAGGAGGAAGCGGTGGGCGCCTCCTCCTTAATCTTTAGAAACTCTTCAAAAATCCAGAGTTAGTCGTTTGTCTCGTGGCTGGTCGGAGCATCTTCGGTTGTCGAAGGCGCATCCGTCGCTGCAGGAGCTGCCTGCTCCGCCGCCGGAGCTACGGCTTCCGTGGCCGGAGAGGAGGTTTGCGTTGCCGGATCAGCCGGTGCCGCAGCTTCATCCTTGGGTTTGCAGGCGCTGATAGCCAGGACGGCCACGCCCAGAAGCAGAAAATTACGTATGTTCATTGTGTTCTCCAAAAAAAGTTACCAGTGCAGGAGGATCAGTAGAAACCTTTTGTGGCAAAAGAAAGGCGATTTTCCTGAAAAGATACGCTTTTTTTGAGAGCCGCTTATTGTTCGCCGCCTGCCGCAAGGGGAAGGTTGATCCCTTCGTCCTTGTACTGGTTTAGCTTGTTGCGCAGGGTGCGGATGGATATGCCCAGGATGGTGGCGGCATGAGTCCGGTTGCCCAGGCAGTGGTCGAGCGTGTTCAGGATCATGTCGCGTTCGACATCGGCGATGCTCCGTCCGATCAAGGATTCGACCGCTCCGGGATTTTTAATGACGATGGGCTTCTCGCCTTTTGTGTCACTTTTCGTGGCGGCGGCAGATGTCAGGCCCGATTCAGCGCCGTCAATGAACACAGATTCGGGATCGATCTCATCACCGGGCGCCATCAGGACGGCGCGGTGCATAATATTCTCAAGTTCACGGATATTACCGCGCCAGGAGTAATTTTTCAGTTTTTGTTCGGTAACGGATTGCAGGTTCTTCTTCGCCACTCCGTTGGCCTCGGCAAACTTGTCTGCAAAAAATCTGGCCAGCGGAATGATGTCGCCGGGTCTCTCGCGCAGGGCGGGCAGACGTATATTGATGACATTCAGGCGGAAATAAAGATCTTCGCGGAACTGGCCGCTCTTGACCGCCTGTTCCATGTTGCGGTTGGATGTGGCGATCAGACGCACATCGACCTTGACGGCGTCGTTGCTGCCGACGCGGGTGATCTCGCGCTCTTGTATTGCCCGCAATAGCTTGGCCTGAAGCTGCGGGTGCATTTCAGTAACCTCATCGAGCAGAAGCGTGCCGCCGTGGGCTTCTTCAAATTTACCGACGCGGCGGCCTGCGGCGCCGGTGAAGGCTCCTTTTTCATGGCCAAATAATTCCGATTCAAGAAGGTTTTCCGGGATGGCCGCGCAGTTCAGAGCGATGAACGAGCCGTTCTTGCGTTTTGATTTATTGTGGATGTAGCGCGACATCACTTCCTTGCCGGTGCCGGATTCGCCGGTGATCAGCACGGTGGCTTCTGACGGTGCAACCTTGTCGGCCATTTTCACCACGGCCTGCATGGCCGGATCGTTGGCGATCATCGTGTTGTTTTCTTCCGTGACGGCCGCAAGGACTGCGGCAATCAAATCGGCGTCCGGAGGCAGGGGCACATATTCCTTGGCGCCCTGCTGGATTGCCCTGACGGCGGAGCGTGCATCCGTGCCGATACCGCAGGCGATGACGGGGATATGAATCCGCTCGCTCTGCAGGGCTTCGATGAAGGCGCCGATTTTCTGTTTGATGTCGATCATGGCGACATCTGCGCCCTTGCCGTTTCGCAGTGCGCCCAGCGCCTGATCGGTGTCTTCGCAATGGATGACCTTGGCGCCGCGTTGCAGGGCGATTTTGCCCGCGGCGGTGATATGCCCTTCCAGATGGCCGATGATCATAAGACGCATGAATTTTCCCCCAATTAGAAAATAGTCTAATTGTTAATGACGGCCAGCAAAAGCGGGGAATTAATATATTGACATAATTATTTTTACCCGTGTTTGAATATCTTCCTGTTTCGGAGTCGGGGCATGAAACTGTCCAATGATATTGCGTCAGGCTATAGACGTATCAAAATCGTGAACAGTTTAAGCGCGGTTCTTGGCACAACGTTCGGCGGGCGGGATGGAGTGAACTGCATTTATTATCCCAGAAAACTGAAGGACGATTTTAACGGGCTGGCTTTATATTTGGAGCGGCAGCCAAACCATCGGAGAGAGCGCGAGCAGGCTGATAGTTTTCATGCCGACGGGGTCATAGACTCAACGGAAGAGAAAGACTCCACTTTATTATGTTGCTATACAGATCCTGTTACAGAATTTTGGCGTAACGAAGATGCGGTAAATCTGGGAGGCGGCTTTTATAGAGCAAAACGGGGAGCTCCGATCTTAAGATTCAGTGTGGGTGCTATATGGCATCATGCCGTGATGGGAGCTGGTAAAGGCACACCTAAATTTGTTCACCGTGGACCTATTCAGAAACCCGGCGATCCGCTACGATTGCTGCTTGTCGCAGATTAAGTCCTGTCGGACTTGACGATTTCCGTCATGGTCACGCCGAGCTTGTCCTCGACCACGACGACTTCGCCGCGGGCGACCAGGCGATTGTTGACGTAGATATCGATGGCTTCGCCGACCTTGCGGTCCAGTTCGACCACGGCGCCCCGACCGAGTTTGAGGAGCTGGCTGACCTGCATCGTTGAGCGGCCCAGCACGGCCGAGATCTGGACAGGGATGTCATAGATGGCGGCGACGTCCGAAGCCATGGGTTCACCCAGGCCGTATTCCGGCCCCGCATCGCGCGGCGCGGTTTCCTTGATCTCGTTATAGCTCATGTCGCTGCCAGCTTTTTTTGCGACTTGGGCGTCGTCCGGCTTTCCGTCACTCATGTCCTGTCTCCGTTTCCGGGGCGGGTCGCGCCGCCCGAATCAGTATCTGGCAAATCACTACCCCCATTATCCTGAAGCCGGGGCTTATCAGCAAGTGTCTGTTCAAGATGTTTCATGATTTGTTCTGCCAGAAAGACCGCATTACGGGAGGCCCCGCCATCAAGCCACTGCATGCGGCAGCTTCCCGGTGCCATATTTTTGCCGGCGATAACGGTGCAGACGCCGGGCACGGCGATATTTTTAAGAGTATTATGAAGGCGCTCACGAATCGGTTCTACATAATCCTCGGGAACCTCGATCGTGATTTCCGGGGGGGTGCGGTGCGTTTCCATGACATCGATCAGAACATCCCCAACTTCCTCAAGCCCGTGCTTTTCGTTCAGATAGGGAAAAAGGCGGCTTAAGGCGGCGCGGGTCAGGCTGACCGATTCTGCCTCATAGCGGGCGCCGCGCGCCTGTTCGGCTGAAAAAAGAGTTGTGAATTTCTCGACCACGACAGCCAGCAGGTCACCGATGCGCCTTTCGATTTTGGCTTCGGTCTCGGCTATGCCGTCCTTTTTGCCGCGCGCATAGGCGTCTTTCTTGGCAGCCGCCAGCTCATCCTCGCTGAACATCGGAGGAGGGGGGATTTCCGGCTCCTCGACATAATCATCATTGAAATTGTTCTGGTCGAAGAAGAATTTTGCCGCTTTGCGTGGAAGTGTGTCCTGTTCAGCCATATCAATATATGAGCTCGTCTTCCTCTGTTCCGGTGGCGATTACAATTTCGCCCCGCGACTCCAGATCCTTGGTCACATTGACAATGTATTGCTGCGACTCTTCGACATCCTTGAGACGGACAGGTCCCATGGCGGCCATGTCTTCTTTCATGATCTTGGCTGCGCGCTCGGACATATTGGAGAAGAACAGATCGCGCAGAGTCTCCGTCGCGCCTTTCAGGGCAACCGGCATCTTGTCCTTGTCGACAGCGCGAATGATGGTCTGGATCGCGGTCGGATCCAGTTTCAACAGATCTTCGAACGTGAACATCAGGCTGCGGATCTTCTCGGCGGATTCAGGAACACTCTTCTCCAGCTCTTCCATGAATTTAGTCTCGACGGAACGCTCAAGGTTGTTGAATATCTCGGCCATGAGCTCATGACTGTCGCGGCGCTGCGTGCGGGCAAGATTGGACATGAACTCGGTCCTCAAGGTGCGCTCGACATCCTCCAGGACCTCTTTTTGCACGGCTTCCATACGCAGCATCCGATGGATAACTTCCATCGCAAAATTTTCCGGCAGGAGGGCGAGAACGCGGGCAGCGTGATCGGTCTGTATTTTCGACATGACGACTGAAACGGTCTGCGGATATTCTTTTTGCAGAAAATTGGCGAGGATTTCCTCATTCACGTTGCCCAGTTTTTCCCACATGGTGCGGCCGGCAGGACCGCGGATTTCCTCCATGATGACGCTGACTTTGTCTTCGCCCAGAACTTTGGTCAGGAGGCGTTCCGTGGAATCCAGCGTGCCCACCAGGGCGTTGGTGGAGCTCATCTGCTCCGCGAAATCGATGAACAGGCGTTCGACGACGTTGGCGCTGACCTTGCCCAGGTTGGCCATAGTCTGGGAGATTTCCATGATCTCATCGTCGTCCATATGACCGAAGAGCTTGGCGGTATAATCTTCGCCCAATGCCAGCAGAAAGATCGCGGCCTTCTCGGGGCCGGTCAGAGTGCGGTAATCTTCACGAACGCGTATTGCCATTATTCACTCTGCCTTTTCGTGCCTTTAGCTTTCCTGCGTCATCCAGCTGCGGATGACAGATACGGTTTCGGATGGATAATTATCGACGATGTCCTCGACTTTCTTGACGGAGGAGGCTTTCACCTTGCCTTCGACGCGGGTCATGTCTATCAGGCTTTCCTCTTCCGCCACGGGGACCTCGAACTGCTGTCCGCTGGGGCCGGTCAGTGCGGGGCTTGCCGGCTTGCCGGCCAGAAGTTCGGGCGCTCCTTCAATATTATCGGCGGCGGCGCCTTCGGAGGCCAGCAGGCGGCCGATCATCGGCTGCAGCACCAGCAGGACGACCAGCACCACCATGATGGCGATGGTTATAACTTCGACGGCATCCAGAAGATCGCTGCGCTCAAAGCCGAAAAGACGGTTGTCATCGACGAATTCGTCGCTGGCCTCGATGTCGACGAACTGCATATTGGAAACCTGCAGCGTATCACCGCGTTTCTCGTCATAGCCGATCGCTGATTTTACCAGGTTGGAGATTTTATCCAGCTCTTCCTGGGAACGCGGCTGATAGACTTTCTTGCCATCCTTGTCTTCGGTGTAGGTGCCATCTACAAGAACCGCAACGGAAAGATGTTTGACGTCGCCGACCTCGCGGGTGAGGCTGCGCACGGTCTTGCTGATCTCGTAGTTCGTCGTTTCCTCGACCTTGTTGCTCTCAACCACGGGCTTGGGGTCGACGAACAGATCGCCGGCAATGCCGGGCAGGTTGTTCTGTACGGAAACATCGGCCGAGGGCGGCTGCCTTTCAGTGTTGTTTTCTTCCGTCGTCTGTGCGGAGCGGACCACCTGGCTATTGGGGTCATACAGCTCCTCATTCGTGCTGATGCGGTCAAAGTTCAGCTCCGCCGTGACATTGGCGCGTACCTTGCCGAAGCCGACCACGCGGCCGATCATGTCCTCAACGCCACGCGTCATGCGCTGTTCGTAGCTACGGCGCATTTCCTCAGCCTTGAGCGCCTGCATGGAGTTATCGTCCTCGCCGCCGCGGGCCAGAAGGTTGCCATTGCTGTCGATCACCGAAACGTTCTGCGCCTTGAGTTGCGGTACGGCCGAAGCGATCAGGGCCTGTATCGACATGATCTGTTCCTGCCCCAGCTGGCCCCCCGGGCGCACGGCAATGAAAACGCTGGCGCTGGCTGGGCGGCTTTCGCGGCTGAACAGCTCTCTTTGCGGCAATACCAGGTGAACGCGGGCGCTGCGCACACCTTCAAGCGACCCTATGGTGCGGGCCAGTTCGCCCTCAAGCGCGCGGACCTGATTGATGTTCTGAACGAAGTTCGTGGTGCCAAAGCCCGACTGCTTATCGAAAATTTCATAGCCCATGGAGCCGCCATTGGGCAGACCGTTTTGTGCCAGAAGCATGCGGGCGCGGCCAACCTCGTCGCCGGCGACCATGACGCGCGTGCCATCGGGCGAGACATCGTAGTCGATATGGGCTTCCTCGAGTTTGGAGGAAATTGCTCCCGAATCGGAGGCGGACAGGTCGCTGTAGAGGAGCTTCATTTCCGGCGTTGAGACGCGCATGGATACGAAAATGAAAAACATCAAAAGGCCGACGAGGACTCCGCCCATCAGGGCAAGCCGTGCCGGTCCAAGTTGTTTGAGCGTCTCAAGAAAGCTATTCACAGATTCGACCCCTGGTTTTTAATTTTGTTTATCAGTTGCAAACGGTAACTCCCGGGAAGAAGCGGGAAAACGGCAGCGGAGGGCCACCTTTGATATTCCGGCTCATGCGGCCGAATCGGCTTTTCAGCCACATGACATTAACTAGTATAGTCTGTTTTGGAGGCTTTTTCCATGCATGTTCATGGCATTCGGGGCAATGCCGAAGACCGCGAGTCGGAGATATTTTCAGGGACCGGTTTCCGGCCCGAAATGCAATACGTAAAATATTTTTGAGTGGCTTTTTACGAATATATATTAAATAAAATCTAAGTAATAAATACCTTAATAAAATGAAATTCTTATAATTTTTGCAAAGATAAAGTATATGTTTTTATATAAAGGGCGCTGTTTTGTTCTTTATTTCATCTATAGGAAAACTTTTTAGATTAAAATAGAGTAAATGTCATTTTTTATTGGGCTTTTTAAGTCAAAAAAGGGCGGTTTTTTAGGTGTGAAATTTGACATTTGCGGCTAATCGCGATATGCTGATAATAGAGTAGTATGCCTGCATTCTATATGCGGCAAATGGGGTCACGGATCGTCTGGGGAGGCGGTTTCGTGAGATGGAAGAAACGGTTAGGCAGTTATGATTGAAGCCACAAATTCAGTCTTGCAGACGTCTTCATTCGTCCGTGCATCGGCCGAGCAGGTCAGCGTGGCTGAGTCGTTTGCTGCTAACCCGGACCGGGTCCAGAAGGTGGCCCAGGCCCCGTATATCAGCCCGTACGTTGATGTTGATGTCAGTCATGACAAGGCCGTCATCCAGTTTAGAAACCCGGATACGGGCGCGGTTGTCACCCAGATACCTTCCAAGCGCCGGCTTGAACAGGAAAGTCAGAGTGAGACGGTGGAGGCCAGTAGCCCGCCGAAAAAGGCGTCTCCGGCGCCTGTGTCGTCGCCTGCGCCTGCGCCTGAAGTGGATGTGGACGCGGCGGTCGGCGGTAACGATACACAGGTTTCTTCATCCTCACCTCAGGTTGCCGCTTATGTTGCGGCCGCGCAGGGTGGCTCGGCCGTGGGCGGAGCGGTGAGCTTTTTCGCGTAAATTTTTTTACTGAAGGATTTGCGGGCGCAGACAGCGGTGTTTTGCGCCTTTATTTTTTTGCGGACGCGCCGGAAGAGCCGCCGCTTTCTGCGGGCGACGTGGCGTCTTTGACTTTCGAGAGAAGGCCTTCTGCCACTTCCCGGTTGATATTGATCAGGATATTCAGCTTCTCCTTCTGGGGCGAAGCCAGTATATCCACCGTCCGCTTGAAGATATAAAGGCCGAGATTGGCAATGTTATTGCGCAGATCGACCGGGCGGTTCGGATCGGCATCGTCGAGGGCTGTGTCGACAAACATCGTCCATAATTTGCGGTTATAGGTCAGCGCTTCGTCCAGTTCCGCTGGCGTGACGCTCTCCCACCGGCTCTGTAGATTCTGGAGCTGGGCGGCGGCTTTCAGAAGGACGCGCCCCTCGAGCTCACGCTGATCTGGCGTGTGCTTTCGCGCGTGCTGGTCGTAGGCGCCGGCCGCGGCGGCATAAGGATTATTCGGCAAGTTGTCAGGCCTGTTGTTTTTTGACATTTTCGATCAGCTCTTCCTCGTGCTTCATAAGCTCCCGTGCCTCTTTCAGGGCCTTGTAATAGGACCCTTCCAGAATCATTTCATTGATCTTCAGAAAGAAAAAAGCCGTGGTCGGTGCGGCGTCTTGTATTTCGCGGATCATCGCAAAATATTTATCGAAGTAAACCTTGGGTTCACGCGCCAGATACATGCACTGAATAAGGAAATAAATCTTCCGGGAGGGCGAATCCGCCTGCTCCTCCTTCATTACATCTTTTTCGCGCAGGATGGGCGCGTCGCCGGAAATATGCAGCCGCGTGCGCTGGTCATCGTTGATGATAACCGCTTCGCCGATCAGAATTTTTTCGCCGGGTTTGAGATCGATGATCAGTGCCATGGGATTTCTTCCTCATTTTCAGGAAAGAGCAGAGTTCTTCTGCACTGTCTTAATATTAACACGCACGATCTTAAAAATCTATTGAGTGATTCTGTAATATAGCGCCGTGTTTTTCATGCCGGGTAAAAACGCTCAAATGAAAACCGGCGGCGTTGCCGCCGCCGGTTCCAAAACTGTTTCTTTTGCGCTTCGCGCCTGGCCTTAACCGAACAGGCGGAGAACCGACTGCTGCGACTGAGAGGCCAGCGAGAGGGCTGTGATACCCAACTGCTGTCTGGTTTGCAGAGCGAGCAGGTTTGCACCTTCTTCGTTCTGGTCGGCCAGGGTCAGTTTGTCAGCACCGGCTTTCAGCGTGTTCACCAGGTTGGACGTGAAGTCCTGGCGAGTCTGAATGACGGAAAGGTCGTTGGACAGTCTCGTGCCGAAGCTGCGAACCGAATCAAGTGCTGCGCGCACCTGATCCAGAGCGGCGTCGATAGAGCCCGTGTCGCGGAAGACCGCGGCATCGATGCCAAGACCAGACGACGTGAAGGTCACGCCTGCTGTGGTCAGACTGCTGGTACGGTCTTCGTTGAAGAACGTTTCCAGGTCGTCGCCATTCAGGAGGTTCGTGCCACGGTATCCCGTGTCAGCCACCAACTGGTCGATCTGGTCACGAACGCTGTCGAACTGGTCCTGCAGAGTTGCAAGTTCTCCGGCAGCGGGGCCGAAGATGATGCTTTCCTGCAGACGGTTCGTGCCAACAGCACCGAAGCCACCGTTCACCTGCGCACCGAAGCCGAATTCGACTTCCGTACCGGCAGCGTTACCGATAGCGCCAATTTCGATGCTCTGTACTTCGGGATCAATGGCCTGAATAGAGATCTGGCCCGTATCCTCGTCGTAAGCCGCTTCGATTTTGGTGTTCAGCGAAGTGTTGGTGTTGATGGCGTCGACAAAGCCCTGAATGGTCAGTGCGTTCAGAACGATGTTGACCGTCGTGCCCCCGTCAATACCGACGCTGAAAATATCGCCGGCGTTGTCAAGGTTGTTGAACAGCGAGGTACCGCTTGAGTCAACAAGGTCCTCAAGCAAGTCGCTGCGCTCGGCCAAGTTCGTGCCGCCCGCTGCCTCATAAAGGGCAAAAGACTGCAGAACGGCCGTGTTCGATACCGAGAACTCGACGTTGTTGGTAGCGTTACCGCTGTCATTGATGAGCTTGGCTTGCTCACCGAAGCCAAGGGCTTCTGCAAGAGCCAGGTTCGCCGCATCGGTGCCAGCAGCGGATACGAAGTTAACCCGCAGCTTGCCGCCGTTGACGGCTTCAAGCGACAGGTGACCATCGTCGTCGATCGAGGCCAGGATCGCATCTTCCGTCAGACCCGCGTTCAGGTCATTGACTTCGGAAACGATCTGTTCAATGGAGTCGTTGGTGTTGATGGTGATCGTCTGGGCGCTGATAACCGGAGCTCCGTTTACGCTGTCCGGGTCAGTGACCGTGATGATGAAGGTGTCGGTGTTGGCGATGCCTGCCAGAGAGGTCAGGTCGTCAATACCGGTCAGGTCTTCGTCACCCGTGACCTTGGCAGTCTGGGTCGAGTTAGAGATCGCATCGCGAGCCGACGTGGCGATGGAATCAGCTTGCTCAACGAGTTTCGTGAGGGCTGTAACACCGTTATCGGCGGCCGTGATGGTCTGAATGCTCTGCCCGATGCCATCCAGCAGACGCGTCAAGTCACCGGCGCGGTTCGTAAGAGCCTGCGCGGCGAAGAAGTTCTGCGGGTTGTCGAGGGCTGAGTTTACTTTCCGTCCGGTAGAAAGACGGAACTGGGTACTGTCGATAGATCTTTGAGTGTTTTGCAGCGAAAGCAGGTTACTGCGAAGCGCTGCCGTAAGAACGACATCGGAGGTCATAGTAGGTTTCCTTTCCTAGGTTTCCTGTTATGTAGTTAAAAGCCGGAATCCTCCCGGCTTTCTCTAAGATTAACCTTGGGGTGGTTAACAAAGACCTAAGAAGGCTACCCTAAAAAAAGACCGAAGTCACGGGGGGAGCGGGTCTATTTTCTATAATATTTTCAGGAGGATAGGATTAGCCGGTTTTCTGCGCCCAGAACTGATACATGCCAAAGAAAGTTTCCGGGTGCTTTTCTTCCAGGGCCTGCCAGTTATCAAGGTTCAGCCAGTCGCAGCGGCCTGTTTTGCTGTCGGCAAACAGCTTCCGGTAGCGCCGCAGCGGGATCGGGGAGGAGAAGTTAAACCGCATGAACTGCAGCCCCAGTTTTGGCAGAACAGTTTTCAGCTCCGGCAAGGTAAAGCGGTATTCCTGCACATGGAAAATCAGGTCCCGGCACGCTGAAGTGCTGGCAAAATCCCTGGTTTCAACCAGAGCGTGCAGGGCATCTTCCGGCGGCAGGTGCATGATTCTCTGCCGGGCTTCGCGAATGGCGTCCGTGCTGTCCCCCAGTTTCCAGTCGGCGATATATTCGCGTGCCTTGACGATACTGGTGCGCGCGATCTCGCTATAAAGACCTATTCGCATGAAGCCGCCGGGTTTTAGCATGTCGGTCAGCACGGTCCAGCCGGCGAGGGGATCCTTCATATGATGTAGCACGCCGACAGACTCTATAATGTCGAACTGGCGGTTCAGCTTGCCCAGCTGCAGGATATCGGCCTGCATGAAATCCAGATTATTGACATTATGCTCGCGCGCCTTGCGGATGGCGTAAGCCAGAGACGAGGAGCTTAAATCGACGGCCAGAACTTTTGACAGCGGATACGAAACGGCGGACATGATCGGGTGGCGGCCTGTGCCACATCCGGCAATCAGGACATCCATAGCCTTTTTGTCGGCGCCGATGGATTTGAGGACCTCGTCCGTCTCATAATTGATGGCAGCAATATATTGCCAGCGCGGGTAGGGATTTTGTTCATATTGCGACTGTACTTTCAGCGAGACGTCGTCGGCAATGGAAGCAAGAGCAGGGATCGTCTTTTTGATTTCCTGTTCTTCCAGCGGTTCACGCAGCTGCATGGCGATGGTTTCTTCCATCGCGCCTCTGTGTTTCAGAAGCGTTGTTTCGAGTGCATTGCCTTTTGCCCATTCGTACATCGGCGCGTAGCAGCTGGCGATCAGAATCCTGAACTGATCTGCGGGCGCTTCCGTATCCGGCGATTTTTTTTGAATCGAGCTAACAAGGGCATCGGCAGCTTTTTGCTCCTCCCCCGTCAGGGCAAAAACATATTCATTAAGGAAGCAGTGGCGGGACAGGGCGGCCAGCAGCGGCGGCACTTCAGACGGTTTTTTATGCTCCGCGGCCTGTTCCAGCCAGTAATAGCGCAGGCGTGTCAGGAAAATCTCGATTTTGGTGTCGGGAATAATCAGCTTTTCCACGCCGGTGACCAGGAAGGGATCAGTCAGCAGCGCGGCGCTTGCCGGATCGGCAAGGGCATTTTTGAATTCATTATAATTAGCGGCTTCCAGCAGCGGCTTGAGACCGCTCAGTCCCGGATCAAGAAACAGCAGGGAAATCCAGGATACCGCCATATGCTGGTAATCCAGTCCCTTGTAGTTCAGACATTCCATCACCAGGGCTTTGACGTTTTTGTTAAAGCGGCGGAAACGAGTCTGGTACAGCGTGTTGGTCAGGTAGACGCGGTAGAGAAACTTTTCCGGCT
>JANWLB010000014.1 GCA_025451095.1 Alphaproteobacteria bacterium | reverse complement strand
TGAATATTTTTGAGGAAAAGCAAAGGGAGTTTACGGCACGCGGCCGCCCGCTGGCGCTCAAAAGAATTGCTGATCTGGGATTTGGCGTCTGTCGCCTGTCGCTGGCCGTGCCCAAGGATATGAAGATTGCCGATGTTGCCGCTCTAAACGGGCGTAAAATAGCGACTTCTTATCCTGAAATCACTGAAGCCTGGCTAAAGGAGCGTAAAATAAATGCGTCAGTCGTGATCATGAGCGGCGCCATCGAGATTGCGCCGCGGCTGCAGATTGCCGATGCGGTCTGTGACCTTGTGTCCACGGGAGAGACTCTGGCCGCCAACGGCCTGCGCGAGATTGAAACCATTCTTGAAAGCCAGTCGGTCCTCATCCGGCGGGCCGGGGCAATGTCCCCGGAGCAGGAGCAGATCGTTCAGAGACTTATGCGCCGCATCAACGGTGTCCTGAAGGCGGATGAAAGCAAGTACATCATGCTGCATTGTCCGGTAACGGCGCTGGAGAAGGTCAAGGCGGCGCTTCCGGGTGTCGAATCTCCGACCATCGTGCCGTTGCAGGGCGTCACCGATAAAGTTGCCATTCACGCGGTTTGTGGTGAGGGCGTATTTTGGGAGACGATGGAAGAGCTCGAGGCGGCAGGTGCCAGCGCCATTCTTGTTTTGCCCATCGAGAAAATTCTGGACTGACCATGAAGATTTATGCCTGGAAAGATATGACTGAAAGTGAACGAAGGGCGCTGATGAGGCGCCCGGCGTCGGATTCCGGGCAGAGCGCCTTAAAGGGCGTGCGCGAGATACTGGATTCTGTCCGGCGGGACGGGGACCGTGCCCTACGCGATCTGACAAAGAAATACGACGGCTATGATCCCGAGCCGCTTTTCGTGCCCATAACAGAGATCCTGGGCGCGGGCGAACGGATCGGCGCGCCTTTGCGGCAGGCCATGGATAAGGCTTATGAGAACGTTTTGTCCTTTCACCGGCCTCAGGGTTACAAGCCGGTCCGGGTCGAGGTTCTGCCCGGCCTGACCTGTGAGCGTAATGTCGTGCCTGTTGAATCCGTGGGGCTTTATATACCGGGCGGCACCGCGCCCCTGTTTTCGACCGCGCTGATGCTGGGCGTGCCGTCGCAGATTGCAGGAAATCCCGCGCGTGTCATGTGCACGCCGGCTGATAAAAATGGCAGTGTCCACCCGGCTATTTTATATGCGGCATTTCTGTGCGGCATTGACAGGGTTGCCCGTGTCGGCGGCGCGCAGGCGATCGCGGCGATGGCTTACGGCACGCAAAGTATGGCGCGGGCCGACCGGATTTTTGGACCCGGCAATATATATGTCACGCTGGCCAAGATGCTCGTGGCGCAGGAATCGGGCGGGCCGGGCATTGATATGCCTGCAGGGCCGTCGGAAGTTCTGGTCATCGCCGATGAAAGCACCCCGGCCGTTTTTGCCGCCGCCGATCTTCTGGCGCAGGCTGAGCATGATCCTTCATCCCAGGTGGTTTTGATTGCGACGGCTCAGGACAAGGCAGAGGAGATAGGCCGCGCGATTGAAGAACAGATCCGTGATCTGCCGCGCGCCGATATTATTCGCGGCGCCCTGCGGGGCAGCCTGTCAATTGTTGTCGATACGCTGGAGCAGGCGATCGAGATTTCCAATCTTTATGCGCCGGAGCACCTGATCCTGTGCTTTGAGACTGCCGAAAAATACAAAAATCATGTAAAAAACGCCGGCTCTGTTTTTTGCGGCCTGCACACGCCGGAATCACTCGGCGATTATGCCAGCGGCACCAATCACGTCCTGCCGACGGCGGGCTGCGCGCGGTCATACAGCGGGCTGGGGGTGGAATTCTTTCAGAAGACCATGACATGGCAGACCGCCAGCCGCGCCGGGCTTGAGGCGCTGGCGCCCACGGTCATCAATATGGCGCAGGCGGAGACTTTGGAGGCGCATGCGCGCGCCGTATCCCTGCGCCTGAAGGAGAAAGCGGCATGAGTTTCGTGACAACGCGGGCGCGGCCCGCCATCGTGGCCCTGAAAGCCTATTCCTCGGCGCGTTCGCTGACGGCACCGGAGGAGGGCGCGGTGTTTCTCGACGCCAATGAAATGCCCTGCGAGCCGCTGATCGGTGTTTCGGGCTATGCCCGTTATGCGCCTCAGCAGCCGTCCGCGCTGATGGCGGCTCTGGCCGCCCTATATGGCGTGACGACGGACAGGATAATGACCGCGCGCGGCGCCGATGAGGCGATCGACGTTCTGGTCCGGGCTTTTTGTGAGCAGGACAGGGACAACATCATTATATGTCCGCCGACTTTCCCGATGTATGCGCAGTCTGCCCGGCTTCAGGGCGCGGCCGTGAAGACCGTGCCGCTCGATCCCGCCTTTGTGCCGGACGTGAAGGCCATACTGGCGGCGGCGGATCAGCAGACAAAGATGGTATTTGTTTGTTCGCCGAACAACCCGACCGGCACGCCGGTTGATGAGAAAGCCATAAAGGAGCTTTGCGAGGGGCTGAAGGACCGGGCGCTGGTTGTCGTCGATGAGGCTTATGTCGAGTTTTCATCCCGGCCATCCGTAGCGGAGCTGACGGGCCGGTATGGCAATCTGGTTGTCCTGCGCACTCTCTCCAAGGCTTATGCGCTGGCGGGCGTGCGCTGCGGCGCGCTGATCGCGCCGGCGGAGATCGTGGCGCTGTGTCTTAAGGTTCTGCCGCCTTATCCGCTGCCGGTGCCGGCCGTTGATGTCGTACTTAGGACCCTTGAGCTCGCCAATCGCGAACGCCTGGCTGTGCGGCGGGCGGAAGTCCTGGCGATCCGCCTCTGGTTTGAAAAAGAAATTCTGTCTGTTCCCGGTGTGGAAAAGGTGTTTCCTTCTGAAACCAATTTTATTCTTGTCCGCGTTCAGGATGCGCCAGAGTTTTTGGCCCGTGCGCGCAAGGGTGGATTCATTCTGCGCGATCAGTCGCATCAGCCGGGACTGACAGGCTGTGTGCGTATATCCATGGGCCTGCGCGAGGATATGGAGCGTCTTCTTGTCCTTCTGAAAACAGGTGAGGCGCCGTCGGCAAAGAAAGGGCGGGAGGCGTCCGTCGTCCGCCGCACGAAGGAAACGGCGATCAGCGTGAAAGTCGTGCTTGACCAGCCTGAGCCGGTGCGGATTGACACAGGAATCGGTTTTTATGACCACATGCTGGAGCAGATCGCCCGTCATGGCGGCTTTTCCCTGGTTCTTGAATGTGTCGGGGATCTGCATATCGATCCGCACCACACGATTGAGGATTGTGCGATCGCGCTGGGGCAGGCTTTGAAGCAGGCGCTGGGCGACAAGGCGGGGATCGGGCGGTACGGATTTGTTCTGCCCATGGATGAATCGCTGGCGCAGGTAACTCTGGATTTGAGCGGCCGCTATTTCTTCAAATTTGAAGGGATTTTTCCCGAGAGTCGCGTGGGCGAGATGCCGACGGATATGGTTGGACATGTCTTCCGTTCGCTGGCCGAAAACATGCAGGCGACGCTTCATATGTCCGTGACGGGCGAGAACAGCCATCACATGGTTGAGGCGTGCTTCAAGGCCATGGGCCGGGTGCTGCGTCAGGCCGTCCACAGGCAGGGGGATGTCCTGCCCAGCACGAAAGGCGTTCTATGATCGCCATTGTCGACAGCGGCGGTGCCAATCTGGCGTCGGTGATCTTCGCCATCGAGCGCCTGAACAAACCATACGTCTTTACCGCCGATCCCGATGTGATCGCGAAGGCCTCGCATGTCCTGCTTCCCGGTGTGGGTGCGGCAGGTACGGCTATGCGCGCTCTGAAGAGCCGGCCAGGCCTTGTCGAGTGCCTGCGCGGCCTGAAACAGCCGGTAATGGGAATCTGCCTGGGCATGCAGCTTTTGTTCGACTGGTCGGCGGAAGGCGATGTGGATATGCTGGGCCTTATTCCCGGAAAAGTTGTAAAGTTCATGAAATCCGACCTGTCAGTTCCGCACATGGGCTGGAATACGCTGTCTTTAAAGCAGAAAACGCCGCTCCTGAAAGACATTACAGATCAGTCCTATGTCTATTTCGTGCACAGTTACTACGTCCCGGCCGGCGATCATAGCTGTGCCGTCACCGATTACGGAACGTCTTTATCGGCCGTGGTGAATCGTGGCAATGTGTTTGGCTGCCAGTTTCACCCGGAGCGCTCCGGAAAAACAGGCGCGCAGATACTTAAAAATTTTATGGAGCTGTGATGATCCTTTATCCCGCGATCGACCTGATGGATGGAAAATGCGTGCGCCTGACCGGTGGCGATTTCAACGCCCGCACGGATTACAGCGATGATCCGCTGGCTGTTGCTGGCGGATTTAAGGAGGCGGGAGCGGAATGGCTGCATCTGGTGGATCTGTCGGGTGCCCGCGATCCGGCGGCTCGGCAAAAAAAGGCGATTGCGGCGCTGGCGCAGAACGCCTCCCTGAAAATCCAGACCGGGGGCGGCATCCGTTCAATGGATGATGTGAGGGAAATACTGGATCTCGGCGTTCAGCGCGTGATCATCGGCAGCCTGTGCATCAAGGACCCGGATACGACCTGGCAGATACTGGACACTTACGGCCCTGATAAAATCGTTCTGGCGCTTGATGTTCACGGCGATTTTGAAAACGGATTTTTCGTTGCCACGGCGGGCTGGAAAGAAAAATCGGGCGAGCATCTGCAGGATATTATCGAACTCTATCTCAATCTGGTCGATCACATATTGTGTACGGATATCTCCCGCGACGGAAAGCTGGCGGGCCCGAATACCGACCTGTACCGCTGCCTGTGCGATATGGCGCCACAAATCAAGTTCCAGGCTTCGGGCGGGGTATCGTCGCTAGCCGATCTGGAGACGCTTAAAGCCTGTGGCGCGGCGGGCGTCATCGTCGGCAAGGCGATTTATGAGAAAAAATTCACCGTGGTCGAAGCACTGAAGGCGGTGTCCTGATGCTGGCGCGGCGTATCATTCCCTGTCTGGATGTGAAGGACGGCGTGGTCGTCAAGGGCGTACAGTTCCGTAATCATAAGGTGGCCGGCGATATTCTGGAGCTGGCCGGACGATATGCCGCCGAGGGCGCAGACGAGCTGGTATTCTACGATATCACGGCCAGCAGCGACCGCCGCGTGGTCGATCGCGGCTGGATCGAAAAAGTCGCGCGCCTGATCGACATACCTTTTTGCGTCGCGGGCGGAATCCGCACGATTCAGGATGCGCGCGACATACTGAATAACGGTGCGGACAAGATATCCGTCAACTCGCCGGCGCTGGAGCGTCCCGAATTCATCACGGAACTGGCCGAGGAGTTTGGCACGCAATGCGTCGTCGTCGGGATAGACAGCCGCACAGAAGAAGACGGCAGTTATGCCGTGTACCAGTATACCGGCGATGAAACGAAAACGATCAGATCGAAGAGCCATACGCTCGACTGGGCGCAGGAGGTGCAGCAACGCGGCGCCGGAGAGATCGTCCTGAACTGCATGAACAAGGATGGCGTGCGGCAGGGTTACGACATAGGGCAGTTGACAAAAATGCGGCAGGTTGTAACCGTTCCCCTGATCGCCTCCGGCGGCGCAGGAGAGATGCAGCATTTTTACGATGTATTTTCAGCGGCGGGGGTTGACGGTGCGCTGGCGGCCAGCGTTTTTCATTCCGGCGATATTCCCGTGCCGGCGCTCAAGCAATATCTGATCGGGAGGGGGATAGAAATAAGGCCATGAAAGAATTTGAAAATATTGATGCGGATAGAATCGATTGGGACAAAGGCGACGGCCTTGTGCCCGCAATCGTGCAGGATGCAGCGACCTCCCGCGTGCGGATGCTGGGCTATATGAACCGCGAAGCACTGGCGCAGACCATGGAAACGGGCAAGGTAACGTTTTTCGGGCGCAGCAAGCAAAAACTCTGGGTGAAGGGCGAAACGTCGGGAAATTTTCTTCATGTGGAAAGTATAAAAATTGATTGTGATTCCGACACGCTGCTGATTCAGGCGCGGCCGGACGGCCCGACCTGCCATCTGGGAACGGAAACCTGCTTCGGCGAGGGGCATGATCCCGATATCGGCTTTCTGGGCCAGTTGGAACAGATTGTCGCGGCGCGCTCCAAGGCTGATCCGGAAAAGAGCTACGTGGCCAAACTGATGGGCAAGGGGATCGAGAAAATCGCGCAGAAAGTGGGCGAGGAGGCCGTGGAAACCGCTCTGGCCGCGGCTGTATCGCCGCAGCGCTTGGCAGAAGAGGCCGCGGATCTCCTGTTTCATCTTGTGATTCTTCTGAAAGCTCGTGATCTGGCCTTAAGCGATGTCGCGGATGTCCTTGAGAAAAGGCATCAGGAAGCCGGAAAGTAAATGCTCAGACCGGCGCTACTGTGCTTGTCGCTGCCGGTGCGGGAGCAGGCTTCTCCGCGATCACAGGAATGGGTGTCATGCCGATTGACGCTGTCTGGAAGCTCGGTTGCGTGCTGGTGGGGCTGATGCTGCTTTTGCCGTAGATGGCGGTTGTTGCGGCGCTGCTGGCGGTGCGGACAGGTTCTGTCGCCGTTTTTCCGGCATCAGCCACGGCTGTAGGTGTTTTGGCTGCGACGGCCTTATTAAATGAAACAAGATTTTGTGTGATGGAGTTCTGATAGTTTTGCAGGGCTTCTGTGCCTGTGGCTCCATTTTTGAAGAATTTGGGATTCCATGCCGCAACGGAGCCCAGGGCCCCTTTGACATTGGGAACGTGGGCCAGAGAGCCATCCAGCTTGTCGGCATTGCCGGGCCCGATATTATATCCGGCGTATATGATGCCCCAGTTCTTTTCCTGTGTGGGATCGACTTTGAGATCCCGCGCGACGTCCTTGGCATAGAAAGCGGCGGCATAAGTTGCAACACGCGGTTCATCGCGCAGGGTCTGAAGGTCGGCTTTCCCAGCCTCACTTAAATGGCCGCTTTTCAAACTCTGGGAGTGGTTTTCGATTCTAACGGCCAGGTACTCATTGCCCTTCGCACGCAGACCAGCGGCAATTTCAGAGCCGTGCGTTTTAATAACAGAGGCAAAAGTGCTTTTTGTGAACTGGAAGTCTCCCAGGCAGCCGGAGGGACTAAGACGATTCTTGCCGAAGCCGCTTTCTACGCCCCAGAGTCCCGTCATGAGATCTTTGGAAACGCCTGCGCGGTTGGCGGCATCGTCCAGAACGCTCATAACCGCTTTCTGGCGATCGCCCAGTTCTATCTTGACTCCGGTTACACCTTCGGAAAACTCGCGGGCGCGCTTGAGGTCCACGCCATTGAAGTTCATCTTTTCGCGCCAATTCCAGCCCGAGGACTCCATGTCCCGGCGCCAGTCGCGGTAAGCGTCTACACCTCCAAAGCCAAGAATAGAAGAGAAAAGATTGTCGCTGCTCTCATCGCCGGCATCATCCGTGCGGACAAAGAACATAAAAATCATGGCGATCAGCTGCTCAAACGGATTGAGCTGGCTGAAATCTTTAAAATCGCTGCTTTTATCTTTTTTGTCTTTTTGGGTGGGCTGTGTCGCAGCTGCGGCAAAAGCCGGTCCCGCCGCGGCAGCCTGGGGAGCCGGAGGGCCGACGAAATCCTGTTCTGTGTCTGTGGTGTCTATGGCCATTGTCACCCTCTGTTAGCCATTACCATGTTCACTTTATTTGTTTTTTTTATATTCTTTACTGAATTGATTAAGATTCCATTAATATAATTGTAAGGAAAACGGCGCCCGGCTGTCAAATTCTCAAGCCTCTGACAAAAAAGAAAATTTTCCATTTTCATGACTTTCTAGGGCCCGCTCATGCCGGGGGCTACGGACATGTTCTGTTCGTTGGCTGGCGGCGTGTAGGCCGGTGTTACCGGTTCTGGCTCCGGCTGGGAGATGCCAGTGGCGGCCTCATTAAAGTGGTCTGTGGTCGGGACCGTCTCTTGCGAGCCTTTGGCGTTGCCTTCCGGATCGATCTGGGAGGCCGTGGAAGATGCGGACGTGTAGGTGGTGTCCGTCGTTGCTGCGCTGTCAGGGACGGGCGTAGCGGATGAAACGGTGGCTGCTGGTGTTGCCGGTGTGGCGGCTGCGGGCGCGGCGGCCTTGACGGTATTCGTTGCTGTGGCGGCTGGCGCTTTCTGGCTTAATTCTGCCTCGTATTCCTTGCGAAGCTCCGGCGGCATGTTTTCGAGGAGTTTCTGCTTGGCGGCCTGATCGTCCGGCCCGTCGAACTCGCCCCGTGCCACGCGCGCCTGATATTCCTCGGCCTGTTTGATCAGAGTCTGCTTCTGCGCCAGTTCCTGTTTGTATTCTTCAATTTTCTCGGCGCTGACCTCGCCCTTGGCGATCAGTTCGGTCAGTTTCTGTTCCTCAATTTTCAGTTCGCCTTTAAGTTCGTCCAGGCGGCTGACGGCGGTGCTATATTCGCCCTCTTTTTTCGAGACATCGATTGAGCTCTGGGTCTGCTTTTCGAGTGTTGCGAGCTGCTCTTGGACCTGCTGCTTGTAGGTGTCCGCGTCCTGCAGGCCGTCCGCATATTTTTCGGGATCGCCTGTTGTGATCTTGCTCTGCTCCTTAAGCTTCTGAATCTCTTCCGGAGTTGGCTCCCTTTGCGTGCCGTCCTTATAGATGGCGACAACCTGTCCGGTTTTTGCGTCCTTGAAGAAGCCGGCGTCCTGGGTCGTCATGTCGGCTGAGCTTGTGGCGCCCTGGGAAGATTCCAGCACGTTGCCCATGACGGTCTGGCCTCCGATAACATTGCCCTGCGCGTCGTAAACGGTTTGCTCGGAATAGGCGGCGCCGGTAACGGCATCCTTTTTGACCTGGACCGATGTCGTTGCCGCTTCCGGCGGCAAGTTGGGATCGGTGCCGTCCGCTTTCACGATATTCACTGTCTGGTTGGCCGTTGTTGTGGCGGCTGTGGCGGCTTCGGCGTGCTGCTGCGTGTCTATGGCATTCTGCGCCTTGGCTTGATCCAGGGCCTGTTTGGCCTGATCGACATTGACTTCAGCCTGCGCGACTTCCTGTTTCTTGGTTTCGACAACGGCGGTCTGGGCCTGCACATCCTGCTGTATCTGCGCGAAATTCGCTTCTTCGGCCGTCAGGTTTTGCTGTATTTCCTGCTCTTCGGCTCTCAATCTTTCCAGCTTGCGGTCGACGAAATCGAGAACGCTTTCCTTGGCCTGCTCATAGGTATAAGAATTCCAGATGGCCTGCCAGGTTTGCTGGGTTTCAACGGCCGCCTTTGCGAATTCAGCTTCACGTTCCTTTTTCTTCTCTTCTTCTTCATCGCTGTCATCGCCGTAGAAACCATTGGCGCCGCCTTCGCTCACCGTGCGCAGGAGCATGAGCTGTTCCTGGCTCATCAGGGCGATGTTGTTATATATATCGTCGGGAGCGCCACTGCGGGCTTCGGGCTCTTCATCCGCGGGGTCAAGCCTGTTGTCGGCGCGCGCCAGCGGAATCTCGCGGGCAACGATCAGCGGGCTGGCCGCGCCCGCCGCCATAAGCTCGGGAAAATTCATGCGAACCAGACTCATGCGCTCTGGCGCCGGCGACGCCAACGAAGGTGCTGCCGCGTAAGAGCTTGTTCTGGTTTCAGGACGAACCGGGCCGGTGGTATCGGTCTGCGTGCCGCCCTTCAGAGATGTGGCTTGTTGCGCCGTTGTCGGCGTGGCAGCAGGGGGCGTCGTCGTAGAAACGTTAGGGGCGTTGCGCGCATAGCCGGTTTTGTCTGCGGCAAATTGATCGAGCTTGGAACTTCCCGGCATAAAAGATGTCGGCGCAGGACCAAAGCCCGGCCCGCGCGCCGCGCGTTCCTGGAAATAGGCTGAAAATCCTCCGCCTGAAGGTTTATTCGGCAACCACACTCCTCCTGCCGTATATCAGCGTATTCTTATAAACGGGCCTGCTAAGCCCGGTTTCCTTATATTTTACGAAATTTGTTAATTTTTTGTTAAAATTCAGGGTGTGAAATGAAATAGGACACCTTAATTATAGTGTGCTGACGGTTTTCAAACGGGCATGAAAATGCTAAACAGAGATGTCGGCGTCTGTTCTTTCTCTTTTTAAATCCTAACCTGCTGAAAAATAGAGGTTTTTATGAACATCCATGAGTATCAGGCGAAGTCGCTGCTGAAAAGGTATGGCGTGGCCGTGCCGAAGGGCTTTCCGGCCATGCGGGTCGATGAAGCGATCAAGGTGGCGGAGAAGCTGGGGGGCCCGATCTGGGTGGTAAAGGCGCAGATTCACGCCGGTGGCCGGGGCAAGGGCGGCGGTGTGAAAGTCGTCAAGTCGGTTCAGGAGGTCGGCGTTGAAGCCAAGCGGATGCTCGACATGACTCTGGTTACGCATCAGACCGGCCCGGAAGGTCAGGTCGTGCGCCGTCTCTATGTCGAGGAAGGCGTCGATATCGCCAAGGAACTTTATTTAAGCGTTGTGCTGGATCGTGCCCTGAGCTGTGTGACCTTCATGGCCTCCACTGAGGGCGGTATGGATATCGAAGAAGTGGCTGAAAAACACCCTGAAAAGATTATTCGTGTTTCGATCGATCCCGCCACCGGCATGCAGCCTTTCCACGCGCGCAAGCTCGTGTTTGGTCTGGGTCTGAAGAACGATGCCGTCAAATCGGCGGTCGGATTCATGATGGCAATGTACAAAGCATTTATCGAGCTTGACGCCTCGCTGGTGGAGATCAATCCGCTTGTGTTGACCAAGCAGAACCAGATCATCGCGCTGGACGCGAAAATGAATTTCGATGACAACGCTCTGTTCCGTCAGGCGGATGTCGCAGGCATGCGCGACGAAGAAGAGGAAGACGAGAAGGAGCGCGAAGCCAAGAACCATGAGCTTTCTTATGTCGCTCTCGACGGCAATATCGGCTGCATGGTCAATGGCGCCGGCCTGGCCATGGCGACGATGGATATCATCAAGCTCTATGGCGGTCAGCCCGCGAACTTCCTCGACGTCGGGGGCGGCGCGGACAAGGAACGCGTGACGGCGGCTTTCAAGATCATTCTCTCCGATCCGCAGGTAAAAGGTGTCCTGGTGAATATTTTCGGGGGCATCATGAAATGCGACATCATTGCCGAAGGCATTATCGCCGCAGCGAAAGAAGTGAAGCTCTCTGTGCCTCTGGTCGTACGGCTTGAGGGAACGAATGTGGAGAAAGGCAAGGAGATACTGGCTAAGTCAGGCTTGCCCATCCTGTCGGCTGACAATCTGGCCGATGCCGCGAAAAAGGTCGTCGACGCCACCTTTAAGGCGGCGGCCGCGGCCTGAGATCATAGGAAGGAATTGCAATGTCTGTACTGGTTAACAAGAACACGAAGGTCATCTGTCAGGGCTTCACCGGAAGCCAGGGCACGTTTCATTCCGAGCAGGCCATAAAATACGGCACCAAGATGGTTGGCGGCGTGACCCCGGGCAAAGGCGGGACGAAGCATCTCGATCTGCCTGTTTTTGACACTGTGGCCGAGGCGCAGGCGAAAACCGGCTGCGACGCAACGGTTATTTATGTGCCGCCGCCCTTCGCGGCTGATGCGATCCTTGAGGCGGTGGATGCGCAGATCCCCTTGATCGTGTGTATTACTGAAGGCATCCCTGTTCTGGATATGGTGAAAGTCAAGCGTGCGCTCAAAGGCTCAAAAAGCCGCCTGATCGGACCGAACTGTCCGGGCGTGATCACGCCGGGCGAGTGCAAGATCGGCATCATGCCGGGCCATATTCACAAGCGTGGCAAGGTGGGAATCGTTTCCCGCTCCGGCACGCTCACCTACGAAGCGGTGGCGCAGACGGCGGCGACGGGGCTGGGCCAGTCAACCTGTATCGGCATCGGCGGCGATCCGGTCAACGGCACGAATTTCATCGACTGCCTTGAAATGTTTCTGGCCGACGACGAGACAGAAGCGATCCTGATGATCGGCGAGATTGGCGGCAGTGCCGAGGCTGACGCCGCCCTGTGGTACAAATCCCTGAAAAAGAGAAAGCCGATTGCCGGTTTCATTGCTGGCGTGACAGCGCCCAAGGGCAAGCGCATGGGTCATGCGGGCGCGATCATATCGGGCGGCAACGATACGGCCGAAGCCAAGATCTCCGCCATGAAAGCGGCAGGGTTTGTCGTTTCCGATAGTCCTGCAGCGCTGGGTGAAGCGGTTCTCAAGGCGATGGCAGCATAGGAGCAGGCAAATATGACAGTTCTGCCAGATGCAACACCTGAGGAAAGAGAGCTGATTGTCGGCCTGCCTTACCGCGTCGGCGTCTGGATCGCCTCGGCGGAGGATGAGGGCGGCGAGACGGACGATGCGCGTGAAGCCCATGCGCTGGAGAAAATTATTGCGGCGGCGGCAAAGTCAGCTAATGCCCCGCCTTTCGTGAGTGCGGTCATGCAGGAAACCCTGATCAACAAGAAAAGCTGGCCGGTCTGGGCAGAGCAGAGCTTTGACATTTTTCCCGACTGCAAAAAAGCGGTGATGCTTCTGCAGGGGCATGTTAGCGCGCCCGAACTTCGGGCTTACAAGGTGGCGCTGATGCGGGTTGCGACCTCCGTCGCGGGCGCGCACGGCGAATTCGGCGCCGGAGAGGAAGAAACAGGCCTTTTCGGAAAGGTTGTTGCGGGATTGAGTGCTCTTGCCGGCGGCAGGAAGGAAAACAGCTCCTTCATGAATGTCAGCTCGGCGGAAGAGAGCGCCCTGAGCGATCTGGCCAGCACGCTGGGCCTGAAAAAGAAGAGCAAGGCCGGCGGGTGAGGGAATTATGAGCTCATATTTTGAAAAATTCAGCGAAGAGCAGATTGATCTTCTGGCTTCACTTCCTTTCCGCGTCGGGCTGTGGGTTAGCGAGAGCGATTCTACCGGCGGACATCAGGCGGATGAATCGGAAAAGAAGGCGCTGGAGAATATCATTGCCGGCTTCTCAGAAGATTTTTGCAAGTCGGAGTTTGTCGATGCCCTGATGCGCGAGACGGTCAACCGCCGCCAAAGCTGGAAAAACTGGGAAAAGAAAATGGACGCGGTGCCGGAGGATTGCCGCCGCGCGGTCGACATGCTGGCGGCCCGCATGGAAAAGCGCGAGGTTACGTTTTTCAAGCACAATCTGATGGATATCGCGATGACGGTCGCGATGGCCTATTGCGAGTTTAACGATTTTGATACACCGCAGGGCAAGATGAAGGCATACGGGCGCTATTTTTTGCACCGGCTGAAGGCATTCGTTACGCGCAGGCAGCCTCTGAGCATGACCGAAATCGTCAATATCAGCCATGAGGAGCGTTTGGCGCTGAGTGCGCTGGGCCAGGCGCTGCGGCCGGATGTCAAGGAGGGCCTTGAGCCCGCCGACGACGCGGAAGCGGCGTAGGAGGCGAAGGGTCATGGCGTTTCTGGAGCAGTTTTCGGCAGGAGAGCGAGATCTGATCGTATCGCTGCCCTATCGCGCCGGTTTGTGGGTCAGTGCTCTGGATTCTACGGGCGGCCGTCAGGCGAATGAACAGGAGACTAAGGCTCTGGAGGCAATAATCCACCGCAAGGGGCGCGGCATGTTTGAGTCCGCCTTTGTCCATGAGGTAATGGTAGACGCCATCACGCGGCGTGACGAGTGGAAGGACTGGGCTCATCGGCTGGATAGCGTCGTGGGTGATTGCGAAAAGGCTGTGGTCCTGATCGGAAAAAAACTCATCCGCCGCGATGTTGACGCCTACCGCCAGAATATCATGCATATAACGGTTGAGGTCGCCAAAGCCTTCAGGGAATTTGATCTGAAGGAAAGCGTCTTGGTCCGGCTGTGGGCGTGTATCAGGCTTGCCCTGGATAAAATGATCGGCATAGCGCGCGGCGAGGAATATGAGTCCGAGGCGTTGCTGAATATCAGCTATGAGGAGGACATTGCGCTGTCGAAGATTGCCATGTCTCTTGGGGTCGGGGAGCAGGCGGGAACCGTCGCTGAGGAAATCGCAAACGTAAAAAGTTAGATAGGGCGGGTTGTAAGTGAAATGGAGTCGAGGAAAATATGAGTAATCTTGCTTTTCTGACCGGGGCCAGCGGTGAATACATCACCCATCTGTATAGCCAGTATCTCGTGAATGCCGAGAATGTTGATTCCAGCTGGCGCGAGTTTTTCGATGATCTCGCTGATAACGAGACCGCCCTGCTGAAGGAGCTTCATGGCGCCAGCTGGACGCCCGAGACTCAACGCAAGGACCGCAACGCATTCTCCCGGTTTTCGCACGGTTCGGGAACGGCGCTTGAAGAAGTGGCTGCCGCTGCGCCCCGTCCGGGCGCAACGGCCATGCCGGCCGGAGAGGTCAGGCAGGCGACGCTGGATTCCGTTCAGGCGCTGATGTTGATCCGTGCCTATCGCGCCCGTGGGCACATGATTGCCGATCTTGATCCGCTGGAACTGAAGGAACGGGAATATCATCCCGAGCTGGATCCCACCCATTACGGATTTTCCGAAGGTGATTATGACCGGCCGATTTTTCTGAATTATGTTCTGGGACTGGAGTTTGCAACACTGCGCGAGATCCTGCAGATTCTCAAGGACACCTATTGCAGCACAATCGGGATCGAGTTTCTGCATCTGAGCAATCCTGAGGAGAAAAGCTGGATCCAGCAGCGCATAGAAGGGCCGCGTAACCAGACTGATTTTACGGTCAACGGCAAGCGCGCTATTTTGCAGCGCCTTATTGCGGCGGAAAGTTTTGAAAAATTCCTGCACGTTAAGTATCCCGGCACAAAACGTTTTGGCCTGGATGGCGGCGAGTCGCTCATTCCCGCAATCGAGCAAATCATGAAGCGGGGCGGACAGCTGGGTCTGAAGGAAATGGTTCTGGGCATGGCGCACCGTGGCCGTCTGAACGTTCTGACCAATATCATGGGAAAATCTTTTACGGCCGTTTTTTCCGAGTTTCAGGGTAATTCCTCAAATCCTGACGATGTGCAGGGATCGGGCGATGTGAAATACCATCTGGGTACGTCCGGTGACCGTGATTTTGACGGCAACATCATACACCTGTCGCTGACAGCCAACCCGTCGCATCTTGAGGCCGTTAACCCGGTCGTAGTCGGCAAGGTTCGCGCCAAGCAGGAACAGCGCAAGGATTCCCAGCGCGAAAAGGTTCTGCCCATGCTGCTTCATGGCGATGCCGCTTTTGCCGGACAGGGTCTTGTGGCGGAGACGCTGATGATCTCGGAGCTTCCGGGATATCGGGTTGGTGGCACGATCCATATCGTGGTCAACAATCAGATCGGATTTACAACCATGCCGCAATATGGCCGCTCCGGCCCGTATTGCACCGACGTGGCAAAAATGTTATCCGCGCCCATATTCCATGTTAACGGCGACGATCCTGAAGCCGTCGTTCATGTGGCGCGCATCGCAACGGAATTCCGCCAGCAGTTCAAGAAGGATGTCGTCATCGACATGTTCTGTTATCGCCGCCACGGTCACAATGAAGGGGATGAGCCCGCCTTCACACAGCCTTTGATGTACAAAAAAATCAAATCCCTCAAAACGACGCGGGAGCAATATGCCGCGCAGCTGGCTGCCGAAGGCACGTTGTCCGCGGCTGAGGCGGACGGCATGGTGGATGAATTCAACGCTTATCTGGAAGAGGCCTTCCAGGCCACCAAGAGCTATAAACCCAACAAGGCTGATTTCCTGGAGGGTGCATGGAGCGGCCTGACTGTGGCGCACGGCGATGCGCGGCGCGGTGAAACCGCCCTGAACGATTCGGAGATGGCGCGCCTTGGCAGGGCCCTTTCGACGGTGCCGCAGGGATTTAACATTAATCCGAAAATTATGCGCCAGCTTGAGGCCAAGCAGGCCATGTTCGACGGCAGAGAGTCGTTCGACTGGGCAACGGCGGAGGCTTTGGCCTTCGGCGGCCTTCTCGATCAGGGTTATAACGTACGTCTGTCGGGTCAGGATGTCGGGCGCGGCACATTTTCGCAGCGCCATGCCATCCTTTACGATCAGGAAACGGAGGAAAAATATATCCCTCTGCAGAATATCAGGGAAGATCAGGCGCGCTTTGAAATCTATGACAGCCCGCTCTCCGAGGCGGCGGTCATGGGGTTTGAATACGGCTACTCGCTGGCAGATCCCAAGACACTCGTGTTGTGGGAAGCGCAGTTCGGTGACTTTGTCAACGGTGCCCAGGTGTTGCTTGACCAGTTCGTCAGTTCAGGCGAGCTTAAATGGCTGCGCATGTCAGGTCTGACCCTGCTGCTGCCGCACGGCTATGAAGGGCAGGGGCCCGAACATTCTTCCGGACGGCTGGAGCGTTTCCTGCAAATGTCGGCCGAGGATAACTGGCAGGTGCTAAACTGTACGACGCCTGCCAATTATTTTCATGCCCTGCGCCGGCAGATGCGCCGTGATTTTCGCAAGCCTCTGATCATAATGACGCCCAAGTCATTGCTGCGTCATAAGCTTGCCGTGTCGCCGCGTGAGATGTTCACGGGCGAAAGCACGTTCCACCGCTTCCTGTGGGACGACGACCGCGAGCAGATGGCTAAGGCGAAGGATATAAAGCGCGTTGTCCTTTGCTCAGGCAAGGTCTATTACGATCTTTATGAGGAGCGCAGGAAGCGCGGTATCAAGAACGTGGCTATCCTGCGGGTGGAGCAACTCTACCCGTTCCCCTCCAAGGCGCTGGCGAAGGAGCTGGAACAGTTTCCGAACGCCGACGTCGTCTGGTGTCAGGAGGAGCCGCGCAATATGGGCTCCTGGTTCTTCGTCAACGAAAAGATCGAGGAGCTGCTGACTGAGAGCAAGCATAAGGCGGGGCGCGCCAAATATGCGGGTCGTAAGGAAGCCGCTTCACCGGCAACCGGCCTTCACAAGCGCCACGTCGATGAGCAGGCGAAGCTGGTGGATGAGGCCTTGAGCGTTTAACTGCGAAGCAGGCTCAGCCTGAGTTCGTGAAATAAGCGGTGCGGATTGCCCTTGACGATGACGCTGCCGAAAGGAGTGTTTGCGTCATGGCAGGCCCGGACAACAGATTCCGGCAATCCGGAGGAGCGTTTGAAAATCCTTTCCAGCTGAACCACCAAAGCATTGTCCGAAAAGAAGCCTCCTATGTGAGGTCCCTTGCGGCCGTACTCAATCATAAAACAGGAGCGCGCCAGAGGCTGCTTCGTTGCCGGATAATAGGCAACCTTCACTTCGCTTCGGTCGTCTATATCAGATGTATTGAATATAATGCCGGTTACACTTTTGAAGTGTGCGCTTAAAGCATCGACAGCTTCGTTTTCCGTGGCTTTTTCAGAATAAAAGTCGAATTCCTGATCATTGTCGGAAAAGATATCGACGATCTCTTCGATTCTTCTTTCATGCAGGCGGGCCAGAGGATTATCTTCACCCCGCAGAAAATTTTCAATGGCCATCACCGTAGATAAATTGGGCAACAGCTTTACATCGATGTATTGAGGAAGTTGCTCTTTGTATTCGGATTGATCGCTGTCCGCGGCAAGGATTCCCATTTTTCTCAAACGGTGAAGAACAACCAGCGCGCCTTCGGAAGCTTGACGGTGGGATGTAGAAGACAAGGTCACTCGCAGACGGTGATCAGTGCCGAGATGGGCCTGCTGAAGATCGCTGAATCCGTGCGTGACGAACAATTCTGCCAGTAGTCGTTCCAGTTTTCCCTTAGGACCGTCGGTCATTGCGAAACCCTTTCAGACGATAAATGAAGGGACTTATATCATGCGCTATAGGATTACGTCAAATAAAAAGGGCGCGTTTTTATGCCCTGTAATCGGGGTTGTCCCACACAATCAGGGCGGCCTTGTTCTGGCAGCCGGGGTCGTCCACATAGTTATTGAAGATACCGCGAACTTTGAAGCCGCGGCGCAGCTGGATGCTTAAGGTGGGGTCGAATATTTTTTCGGCAACGACCTGATCCACATATTCTTTTACAGGCAGGGAAGAGTGCTGCCCATAGCCGCTCAAAAGGCCGCCGGCCACATGGCCTTTTAGATTAAGGCGGCGGATCAGATTTTGTCGCGCTTCATACAGCATCCGGCTCAGGCCTTGTCCCCGATAATCAGGATGCACGCCGATATCCGCGCCGTATAACCAGTCGCCTGTCGGGTCGTGGGTGGTCAGCCAGTTGTTTCCCACGGCTTCGATATAGCGATGCTCAAAATGTTCAAAATCCATTTTACAGATAAGATCGGTAGAGCTGGCGACGGGGCGGCCGCTTTTGTCGATAATTGACATCTGGCCTTCGGGAAACCTGGCGATCTGCGCGCGATAATGAGCGGCTGTGATCCGCTCGGCTTCGGCCAGTTTGGGAAAGCAGGCGCGCTGGATGGCCGCGAGGTCGTCGGCCATGTCCGGCGCGCTGAGGACAATCCTGAATTCCGGCTTATTATTCATACATAATCCCTGTTAGTTCTGTTTGCCGGGCAGCAAGCCAAACGTTGACGGGCGGCGCTGAACAGGACACATTATAGGAACAAATTACAGGAACAAAAGTCCTTGTGTAAAACAACAGGTAATTCATGACCCAGATTGTCGTTCCCACCCTTGGCGAATCCGTGACCGAAGCCTCCGTTGCAAAATGGCTCAAGCAGGAAGGTGAAAGCGTTGCCGCCGATGAGCCGGTGGTGGAGCTGGAGACCGACAAAGTCACGCTTGAGGTTAACGCGCCCAAGGCCGGTGTCATAAGCCGGATTGTCGCCCGCGAGGGCAGCAATGTCGGAGTTGGCGCGCTGTTGGCTGAACTGGGCGAGGGCGCGATCGCCAACGATTCAAAACCCAAGGCCGCCGCCTCTGCGCCGGTGCCAGCGGCAAAGACGGAGCCGAAGAAAGAGGAGAAGCCTGCTTCCGCCATGGTTGATGCGGACCAGAAGCTTCCCCCTGCCGTGCGCAAGATTGTCGACGAACATAACCTTGACCCGGCCCGCATACCGGCTTCGGGCAAGGATGGCCGCCTGACCAAGGCCGATGTTCTGGAGTTCATTGAGAAAAAAGGCAAGGTAGCGGAGACACCGGCCGACAAGCTGATCAGCACACATCCCAAACGGGCGGAAAGTGCCCCCGCCGCGCCGCGCGCACCCAACGTCCGCGAAGAGCGCGTGCGGATGACCCGCCTGCGTCAGCGAATCGCCGAGCGCCTGAAAACCGCGCAGAACACGGCGGCGATGCTTACTACCTTCAACGAGGCGGATATGGGCGCTGTCATGGCGCTGCGTAATGAGTACAAGGATGGATTCGAGAAAAAGCATGGCGTGAAGCTCGGGTTCATGTCTTTCTTTGTGCGCGCCTGTGTCAACGCTCTGAAAGAGTTCCCGTCTGTCAATGCCGAGATCGACGGCGATGACATTATTTACAAGAACTATTACGATCTGGGCGTCGCGGTCAGTACGCCGCAGGGTCTGATCGTTCCTGTTGTCCGGGATTGCGATACCAAACCCATGGCGCAGATTGAAAAAGATATCGCCAGCCTGGGCGCGCGCGCGCGCGACGGTAAGCTGGGCATGGAGGACCTGCAGGGCGGCACCTTCACTATCACCAACGGCGGTATCTTCGGTTCTTTGATGTCGACGCCGATCCTCAATACACCCCAATCGGGCATCCTGGGCATGCATAAGATCCAGCAGCGTCCCATCGTCATGCCCGATGGCAAGATTGAGGCGCGGCCGATGATGTATCTCGCGCTGTCCTATGACCACCGCATCATCGATGGCCGCGAGGCGGTCAGTTTCCTTGTGCGCGTGAAAGAGGCGATCGAAGATCCGCAGCGCCTGCTACTCGATATCTAGGGTCAAAACTCAATAAAACTCTTGATATTATAAGTGGATAGTGATTCCCTGTGTCGTGCATTCAGGGGGCGCGATATGTCAGAGGATATACAGGTCGAAATCGAGAAGATTAAAGCCCGCAATATCCGTGTTGAGACAGACAAAGCATGGGAGACAAGCCGTTTTCGCGTGTTTGCCGTTGCCCTCCTCACATATTTGATGATGGTTCTCCTGATGTGGGTGATCGGCGTAGAAAAGCCTTGTCTCTCCGCTCTTGTGCCGACGGCTGGCTTTACGCTTTCAACGTTGTCCCTGCGTTTTGCGAAGAAATTCTGGATAGCTATTTTTTACAAGAGACAGGGGTGAAGCATGAGAAAGAACCTGTTCTGACTGACGAGCAATGGCAAAAGATAGAACCGCACCTGCCGACGGATGTGCGCGGCAAGACGCGAGAGGAGACCGGCGCATCATCACGCGCTATGACAGGCTGGCAAGAAACTTCCTTACCTCTATCTTCCTGGCGGCTGCCATTGTATGGCGGATTTAATGAGTTTGGAATCTAATCCGGTCGCGCCTGAAATTTTTGGAAATTTATAACCTTCTCTCGGCTGAGGAGATGCATGGCTAGGAAGGCGTCCTCGTCACGCGCGTACAGAAGATCGGCTACGAATATCTCCGACAGTCCGGCGCCCAGCATATTTACCTGCTCGCGGGCGGTG
>JANWLB010000013.1 GCA_025451095.1 Alphaproteobacteria bacterium | reverse complement strand
CAAACTAACCCTGCCCGAACTGATGGGCGGCACGTTCACCATCACGAACGGCGGTATCTTCGGCTCGCTGCTTTCTACTCCGATTCTTAACATCCCACAGGTGGGCATCTTGGGCATGCACAAGATCGAGGAGCGGCCAATCGCCCTTAATGGGCAGGTTGTCATCCGCCCCATGATGTACCTGGCGCTTTCTTACGATCACCGACTCATCGACGGCCGCGAGGCGGTGAGCTTCCTGGTGCGCGTGAAAGAGGCGATCGAAGACCCGCAGCGCCTCTTGCTCGACATCTAGGATAGATAATCTCTTAGAATTTCTCGAATTTGATAAGTCGTTTTCCGCCAAGCAGGCGCATGGCCTGAAAGGCGTCCTCGTCACGCGCGTTCAGAAGATCGGCTACGAATATCTCCGAAAGTCCGGCGCCCAGCATATTTACCTGCTCGCGGGCGGTGGGCACACCTGAAGAATAAATAAGGCCACTAATCAATTTCATGCCGGTGCGCGCGGCTGTCATCATCAGGCGATTCATGGGCTCGAGTATAAGGCTGTATTGACCGTGCATTTTTTCAATGTCGTCGCCATCCGATTCCCAGCTGTAGCCGATAGCGGGGTGCGCGCGTGCGACCATGCCGAAAAACTTTCCCCGACTGCTGCGCGCTATGGCCATGGCAACACGGCGGCCCTTGTGTTCCGGGCGCTTGAGCGCCACGAAATTGCGCAGCTCATGCTCGTCGGCGGCGGCTACGGATTCCATATCCACGGGACTATCATTGAAGGGCTTATAGGATTCGGGCACCTCAAGAATAGGAACAATCTTTCTTTCCTTGCGTCTTATTTCATAGACGCTGATTCCGGCACGCTCCACAATCTGCATGGACAGTGATTCAAAATGATGGCCGCGCCGTTCCGCAAAATCCTTGTCGAATCCCTTGTGGTCGATATAGATCGTGCTGATTCCGGCCTCGGCTATATTCTTTGCGCAATTGGGACAAAAAGGATCTGTAACGCAAATCCTGGCGCCTTCGGTCACAGGGGCGGCGAGCAGGCAGGCAGTTTCTGCATGAATTGTGCCGCTGCTGTTGCCGATCCGGGTTTCGATGCCGAAATTGTCAACAAGAGGCTTGGGCCAGTAATTGGTCCGCGAAAAACTGAAAGCGCCCCTATCCTTGTCGCTGCCGAAAATTGTGGCGGCAATTTTGTTGGCGGGATGCGGGCTGGTGTTAACAATGTCCACCGCCTTTTGTGTTTGCTCAAAGGGATCTAAGGCCGTCATAGGCAATATGGACAATATGAATAAAAGAGGTCAAAGCGCACTTATGACAGGATAGGCGAAATGACGGGGGCTGAAAAGGCGTCTATTGCCGCAGGGCGATATCGTGGTTTCTAAGGGCACGGCGCAGGTAGGGCAGGACCCCGGAAAGATCAACCTGCGCGCCGCGGTTGTCGTTGGCGGCGTTCAAAACAAAGGCGGTGCGCAGAGCCGAAGGCCGGTCACGGGGCTCGCAGGCTGTATTCGGGCTCAGATACTGCAAAAGAACGCTTTCAACGCGGTCCAGGGCTCTGAAGCCGCGCTCGCCCTTGCCCAGGTGGTTTTCCTTCAGCTGACCACCGCCGGCCTTTACGAGGTGCTGCTTCAGGACGGTCATGGCCTGCTCCAGTTCCGCGACGCTCATGGGCGGGCACGCCTTGGCTCCGGCATGCAGATCGTATTCGCAGGGCTTAAGAAGCGCCTCGCATTCCACTTCCAGGTCATGGTGGAAAAGGAGGGGTTGTTTCAGGCCGGGAATATCGAGAACGAAAGCCACATCATCCATGTCTACTTCACATACGAAGCGTTTGCCGCTGCCGGTCTCCTCCCGGGGCAGCTCCAGCACATAGCGTGTGCGATAGACATCAATGCGGAAATGTTCCATCAGGTCTTTGGCTTTTACGCCCTTCAGGACGTCATGAATTTCAGGGTAATCTTCGCGGGGGTATTTTTTCAGAAGGGCGCTGAGGGTGATTTGCTCAAAGCTGTTCGTGCGGGCTTCGTATTCGCCACGCAGGAGCGCGCCGTTGGGCAATTCCCTTTTATCGGTCTTGGCGCAGATGTCGGATCTGTTGATATTGTTGATATCGCGGTCCTTGCAATTGCCGCGGATACGCAGGGTAAAGCCGTCTTGCAGAAGCCGACGGTCGACAGTGTCGAGCTGGCGGGTCAGAAGGTGGTAATCGTCCGTATGATACTGGACCCAGCCTTTGGCCTCGAAATAGGACTTTATCTTATCGAAAACGGCCCGGTCTGCTTTTTTAACGAGAAACTTGCTTTCGAGTTCATTGACATCAAGTGCGCGGGCATTAAAAGGGCGCGCCAGGGCGCTGGGGTGGGCAGAAGAGGAAATGGCTCTGTGTACAGATCTTCCCATCGACTCGCTTTACTCGGTTAACGTTCCTTTATTTAAGGAATGACTCATGTACTTGTCAAGAAATTTTATTATGAAAACGCATAAAAACTGTGGACGAATCTCATATTCAATGCTGTTTTTAAACGGTTTTCTGGGAAATAGGATCTGCCAAAAGCCTTTCCGCGCCCCCATCTATAGAGTAAACTGCCCCATCCGGGCATTTTGCCTAACACCTTGTGATTATATGGATTTTCAATGGCTGAGAAGTCTTATGACGTGATCGTGATCGGGGCGGGACCCGGGGGCTATGTCTGCGCCATACGCTGCGCCCAGCTGGGTCTGAAGACAGCCTGCGTGGAAAAGCGCCCGGCACTGGGAGGCACCTGCCTGAATGTGGGCTGTATCCCTTCCAAGGCCCTGCTGCACGCATCGGAGAAATACGACGAGGCCCGCACGCATCTGGACTCCTTTGGGGTGAAAGTCAGCGGGGTCAGCCTGGATCTGAAAGGCATGGCCGGCCACAAGGACAAGGTTGTTGAGGCGAACACGAGGGGGGTTGAGTTCCTGTTCAAGAAAAACAAGATCGACTGGCTCAAGGGGGAAGCAACGCTGGCCGGAAAAGGCGAAGTCAGAATCGGCAAGGACAGCTATGCTGCGAAGCACATCATCATCGCCACCGGTTCGGACACTGTCTCTCTGCCGAACATCGTGATCGATGAAAAGAAAATCGTTTCTTCGACGGGCGCTCTCACTCTGCCTGCCGTTCCCAAAAGCATGGTGGTCATTGGCGGCGGCTATATCGGTCTGGAAATGGGAACGGTCTGGCGGCGGCTGGGCGCTGACGTGACAGTGGTCGAATATCTGGATCGCATACTGCCGGGCATGGATGGCGAAGTCTCGAAGGAGATGCAGAAAATCCTCAAGAAGCAGGGCATGAATTTCAGGCTCGGTACAAAGGTTTCAAAAGCGCAGGCGACTGGCAAGGGTGTAGAGCTGACTGTCGAGCCCGCCGCCGGCGGCAAGGCTGAAACGCTGACGACCGATATTGTGCTCGTCGCCGTGGGCCGCAAGCCCTATACCGAGGGGCTGGGTCTGGAGAAGGCCGGCGTCGCCGTTGACGAGCGCGGTCGCATCAAGATCGACGAAAAATTCAGGACGTCGGCGGCGGGCGTCTATGCGATTGGCGATGTCATTGCCGGGCCCATGCTGGCGCACAAGGCGGAAGATGAAGGTATGATCCTTGCGGAAATGCTGGCGGGCCAGTCCGGCCACATTGATTACAATCTCATTCCCGGCGTGGTTTATACCTGGCCGGAAGCGGCGCAGGTCGGCAAGACCGAGGAGCAGCTGAAAGACAGCGGCGTTGCTTACAAGGTTGGAAAATTCCCCTTCATGGCGAACGGGCGTGCCCGTGCGATGAACTGTATCGACGGTTTTGTAAAAATACTGGCCGATGCCAAAACCGATCGGGTGCTGGGTGTCCACATCATCGGGCCCGAGGCGGGCACCCTGATTTCCGAGGCCGTTCTGGCTATGGAATTCGGCGCGTCGGCGGAGGATATTGCCCGCACCTGCCATGCGCACCCGACGCTGGAGGAGGCGATCAAGGAAGCCGCCCTGGCGGTGGCCGGCCGGCCCATTCATATATAGGTTTCAGGGCTGGTCTAGGCCCCGGGCGCTGGTTTCCCAGATCTGTCTTTTTTCAGCCCGCCCTTTTCATCGCCGGGAGACGTTACGGCACATCCCACCTTTGAAATGGCGTCGATTACAGCTGTGGGCAGTTTAAGCGTAACACGGTAGTGGGTGAGATCGAGTTTTTCGATCTCATGACTCTCGGCTTCCATGAAAGGGCAGATTTTTTTCTTCTCATTCTCTTTGACGGCAGGCGTGTGATAGCCGAAATCTTTGCCCCACATTTTTGCCCAGAGGTAGCCGGGGATGCTCACATCCCCGGCGTTAATCTCGAACTGCAACTTGTCGCCGGGCATGATTTTGAATTCAACGACGGGGAACTGCACGCCGGTATCGGAAAGGCTTTTATAGTTAATGACAGTGGACGCCAGCGCGCTGGCATGGCTCCACCCCAGAGCGGCCGCGCCAAAAATAAGATACAAAGACTTTTTTCCAAGCCCTGAAAGAATGGCAGACCTCCCGATTTTAAGTTTATTTTTCTAAGCGTCCCTCTGCCGGGGATGGGCGGCATTATAGACTTTCAGGAGTTCTTTGCCATCAATTTCTGTATAACGCTGGGTCGTGCTCAGGGAGCTGTGGCCGAGAAGTTCCTGTATCTCCCTTAAATTGGCGCCATTTTGCAGCAAGTGCGATGCAAAACTATGCCGCAGTGCATGAGGGGTGGCGGTTTCCGGCAGGCGCAGGGTCTTGCGCATCTCCCGCATGATTTTCTGAGCCACGCCCTGATGAAGGCGCTTGCCTTTCTCGCCCATGAACAGAGGCCGTTCCGGCGTTTCGGCGAGAGGACAGACATCGCGATATTGCTTGAGAACGGCTTCGACCTCGGACAAAACGGGCACCTGCCGTTCCTTGCGGCCCTTGCCCATGACGCGCAGGAACCCGTTGCGCGGCAGATCTCCTACATTCAGGCGCAGCGCCTCATCGATCCGCAGGCCGCAGCCATACAATAGCGTGAAGAGCGCGCGGTTGCGCACGTCAATCCAGCTTTCTTCCCCTTCCGGGCGATCGAGCAGGCGGAAGGCCTGGTCCTTGTGCAGCGGGCGCGGCAGTTTATGCGGCTGTTTGGGCGTGCGTACGGTCTTGATGGCCGGGTTGTGCATGATGCCCTGACGGTCCAGCCAGGAGAGATAATTTTTTACACCGGAGAGTGATCGCGCGCGCGTGGCGGCGCCGGCGCCATCAATCGCCCGTCGCGAAAGCCATGCGCGGAAATCGCGTATATCGGCAGACGACAGATCGTTCAGGCTGAGGGCACGCCCGTGATGGCCGGAAAGAAAGGTGATGAACTGCGATACATCGTGAAGATAGGCCCGCAATGTGTGGGGGGAAACCCTTTTTTCGACCTGAAGCCATTTACGCCAGGCCAGAAGCGCATCCGCCATGTCGGCGGCGCAAGACTCCAGAGCCTGTGCTATGTTGACAGGTTCAGCCATATCCTGAAGCAGCGTTCGATAACCTTGGCCAGAAACGCGATCAGTTCCGTACCCTGGCCGTACTGGAAAAGTTCGGGGTCGCGGCTGCCGAAGGCCAGTAGCATGGGCGGCGCCTTGCGCGATACGTTGAGGCGGGCCAGTGCCTGCGATTTTACCAGTCCTGCGCCGCCGCCATACAGCTCGTCGAAGCCGGAAATTTTCGATTCAAGGATGATTGTGCGATCCTTCATCAGGAGGTCAATGCTGCCCGGCGTGACGACACGCACGCCGGTAAGATCGACGTGTGGAATGAAGGAATCTTCGGTTTCAACAATCAGGCTCACAATATCGACATCGAGTATGGCGGCGAAGTCCATGGTGATGGTGCGCAGGAGTTCGTTGAAATCCGTGGCTTCGAGCAGCATAAGGACGGCCGTATGGATGCGGGCCTGGCTGTTCATGTTGGCGCGGCTGGTGGCCACGATCTCCCGTGTGCTTTCGACGACCTCGTCGCGGTCGGTGCGCAGGCGCTGGAGCATGTAATACTGGAAATCGGCGATGCCCTTGCCCTTTTCCTCGCGCGGCGGCAGCAGGAGATCCACGGCGTCGGGGTTCTGCTGAAGGAAGCGGGGATTCTTCTTCAGCCAGGCTATGATGTCGTCTTCGGTCAGGGGTGTTTTGTTATCGGATTGTGTCATGGCTTCAGGCATGGCAGGAAACTCCTGGATTCTCCAGAATCATTGTAGCCGGGAGTGGGCGGAAGGTCACCGCGTTTTTTCAGAAAAAGCCGCAAAATTCTCAGGGCGGCTTGATCAGGGGGTCAGATAAAGGCGGGCGGCGACAGCGCGGCGGGCCTCATAATAGCGTTCGATGTCTTCAACACGCTCGTTAACCGGCCGGCCTTCCGGGGTGGTGATGATTTTTGCATAGGACATGGCACCGTAAGGAGCCAGTGTGGGCATCGGCATCATGAAAAGATCGAACTTCCAGCCATCTTTCTCCAGTTCGGTCTGGACGGCCGGAAAGGTGCATACGTCGTAGGCCGCCATGTTATAGCGAATTATGTTGAACAGTTTGCTCAGTCTTCCCATGTTCTTCTCCCGTCCCCGCTTTTATTATTTGCCGTAATGGAAAAGGAAGTATATGGCGGTATTGAAAACGAACAGCGCGGTGGCGAAAATCAGGATGCCCTTGGCGCTCAGCTTTTTAGGTTTGCAGGGGCCGTGATGGCAGCCTGTGCTGTGACAGTCGATGCGCTCGCTGATGGCGTTGAGTATCCAGCCCAGGCCCAGCACGGCGGCGGAGAGGGCGATCATTGGTAGTTCCCATTTATGCATCAATTCGTGAAAAGCCAGAATGCCGGCAGGCAGGATGGACAGCATGCCCACGCCGGCCAGAAGACTGGCGAGGCTGATAATCGTTGGCAGGACACAGCAGAAGACGTGGCCGGTTTCCGACACAACGATGGCCCAGAAGATAGCGCGCTGAATACGTTCCATAGGCTTCCCTTTATTATGCAATACGTTATCCACCGGACAGAGACGGCTGTCAAGAAATTAAGGATTTTATTGCTTACAGAATGCTTTGGCCTGTCTTCTTCCAGTCTTCCACGAAGGTTACGAGTCCCTTGTCCGTCAGGGGATGGCTGTAAAGTTTGCGGATGACGTCCGGCGGGCAAGTCACGACATGCGCTCCCATTTTTGCCGATTCAACGATGTGTACCGGGTGACGCACGGAAGCGACCAGCACTTCGGTGTTCCAGTCGGGATAGTTTTCGTATATCTGCACGATATCGGCGATCAGGGCCATGCCGTCGGTCGAGATGTCGTCCAGCCGCCCGACGAAGGGGGAGATGAATTTGGCGCCGGCCTTGGCGGCCAGGATAGCCTGGGCGGGGGTGAAGCACAGCGTCACATTGACCATGATCCCGTCATCCGCCAGTGCTTTGCAAACTTTGAGGCCGGCGGGAGTCAGAGGCACCTTGACCGCGATGTTCTTGGCGATCTTGGAGATTTTACGCCCTTCTTTCAGCATGGTTTCATAATCGGTCGCCGCGACTTCGGCGCTGACCGGGCCTTTGACAACGCCGCAGATCTCGGCCACCAGATCGAGAAAGTTTTTGCCTGTTTTGGCAACGAGGGAAGGGTTGGTGGTGACCCCGTCCAGAAGGCCCGTGGCGGCCAGATCGCGGATTTCGTTAATGTCGGCCGTATCGACGAAGAATTTCATGTGATCACCTGTTTGTACTGTAAAAGCTGTGCTAGAAACTAGCAGATGCGGACACTTTTTCAAGGAGCAGAAGAGGCGCCCGCGCCGCAGGCCGGTGCGGACGCGGTCCAGGCAACGGTTCTGGTGCCGTATCCTGTGGACAAGGCCTACAGCTATGCCGTGCCCGAAGGGCTGTCGCTGCAGCCGGGCGACTATGTGACCGTGCCTCTCGGCAGCCGCGAGGTGCCGGGGGTTGTCTGGGACAAGGCGGCGGAAGCGGCATCCCCGGAGGTCACGGCAGCAAAGCGTAAACTCAAGCTTAAGTCCGTCTTGGCCCGTCACGATCTGCCCCCCATGCCGGAGGTGAATCGCCGTTTTCTGGATTGGGTGGCTCAATATAATATGGCATCGGCTGGTGCGGTTCTGAAAATGGCGCTGCCCGTGTTCGCAGCCCTCGCGCCGCCCGATCCGGCGACCGGCTATGTCCTGTCGGAAACGGCCCGCGAGGCTTTGCGGGCGGAGGATGACGGCCGGCGACTCCTGAAAAATCTTTCCCCGGCCCGCCGCCGCATCCTTGAGGTTCTAAAGGATGGTCAGCCGCGCCGCGCCTCTGAAATCGCCGAAGCCGCTGCTTGTACGCCCGCAGTGGTCAAGGGTCTGGCGGGGCTGAATCTTCTGGTGCCGGTGGCTATCCATACACCCGCGCCCTGCCGCCATCCCGATCCCGGCAAGACAGGCGTCACTCTGTCGCCGACGCAGGAAGGCGTGGCCGCCCAGCTGCGCCAGCACGTTACGGCTGGCGGATATTATGCGGCGCTGCTGGACGGCGTGACCGGCGCTGGCAAGACGGAAGTTTATTTCGAGGCGGTCGCGGAGGCGCTGCGTCAGGGGAAGCAGGCTCTCATCCTGCTGCCGGAAATTGCCCTCTCAAATGCCTTTCTTGACCGTTTCCGGCAGCGTTTCGGTTGCGCCCCTGCGCTCTGGCATTCTTCGTTGTCGCCCGCCCGGCGGCGCAACACGTGGCGCGGCGTGGCGGAGGGGCATACAAAAGTTGTGGTCGGGGCGCGGTCGGCCCTGTTCCTGCCCTATGCCGATCTGGGCGCGATCGTCCTCGATGAGGAGCACGACCCCGCCTACAAGCAGGAAGACGGAGTCATCTATCATGCGCGCGACATGGCGATTGTGCGGGCGCATCTGTCAAAAATCCCCGTGATTCTGGTTTCGGCCACGCCGTCGCTGGAAACGATGGTCAATGTCTGGACCGGGCGCTACGCGCATCTTCATCTGCCCGACCGGCATGGCGGGGCAAAGCTGCCCGACATGCACATGATCGACATGAAGAAGGATAAACCGGACCGGCAGCATTTCATCGCGCCCTCGCTGAAGGCGGCGCTGCAGGCCAATCTGGAGGCGGGAGAGCAAAGCCTGCTGTTTTTAAACCGGCGCGGCTATGCGCCTTTGACTCTGTGCCGGACCTGCGGTCATCGCATGGAATGCCCGCGCTGCACCGCGTGGCTGGTCGAGCACCGGCGGACCGGCCGCCTGCAATGCCATCATTGCGGCTATATGGCGAGCCTGCCGAAAAAATGCAGCTCCTGCGGCGAGGAAGACTCGCTAAGCGCCTGCGGGCCTGGCGTGGAGCGCATACTGGAAGAGGTAAAAGAATATTTTCCGCAGGCCCGCACGATTGTCCTGGCCAGTGACACAGCGGGCACGCATGAGGAGCTCTCAAAAATCCTGAGCGATATCCGGGAGCATCAATACGACATTATTATCGGCACACAGATCATCGCCAAGGGACATCACTTTCCGGATCTCACCCTGGTCGGCGTGGTTGATGCCGATCTGGGACTGCAGGGCGGCGATCTGCGCGCGGCAGAGCGCACGTTCCAGCTTCTGCATCAGGTGGCGGGGCGCGCCGGGCGTGAAGCCCTGCCGGGCCGCGTGTATCTTCAGACGTGGTTGCCGGGCAACAAGGTTATGCAGGCGCTGGCCGCCCATGACCGCGACCGTTTCCTCGAGATTGAGGCGCATGAGCGCGAGACATCGCATATGCCACCCTACAGCCGACTGGCCGGGATCATTGTTTTCGGCAAGGATGAACAACAGGTCATGGATATGGCGATCGAAGCCGGAAAATGCGCGCCGCAGGGGCAGGGAATCCAGACGCTCGGCCCGGCGGAGGCACCTTTCTACCGGCTGCGCGGGAATTACCGCCGCCGCCTTCTGGTGCGCGCGGACAAGAACGTCAATCTTCAGAAATCGATTGAAGGCTGGTTGGCGCAGTTGAAAGTGCCCTCGACAGTGCGTATCTCCGTCGATATCGATCCGCAAAGTTTTCTTTAGGAGTCAGGGATAAAGACGAGTCAGGCGGACGACATCCGGTTTCAGGGGTGGCGGACAGTGCAGAAGCCATTTCCGGCTTCTATGCAAATGGCCTTTCAGGAAGAGAACATCTCCCGGCGTGATGTGTTGGGCATTGTGTTCTTTCATCGCGATTTGAATATTTTCCAGTAACTTTTCTTCGTTGCTTCGGAGTTTCGTTTTGAGATTTTCCACCTGTTCATAGGTGTAATCGCCCGGAAACCATATGGTGCCCATCTCTTCATCCAGAGAATAGTTGGTAACCATTCTGGTGTGGAATCCATCAAAGTGAGGAATGACAAAGCTTAAAAATACAAAGTCGGGCGCGTTTGGATCCTTCAAAGGACGTGTCTGCAGGCCCAGGCTATTTTTGTGGTGGTGAAAAGGCAGTCCATGGGCTCTGCGAAAGACGTCGGCCAACAGGATGACGTCTTTTTCTATACTGGGTGGCGGGCGAGATTGGGGACTTAAGTGATCAGTCGTGATCCGTCGAAATCCGGGCGCAAGGAAAACATCAGGCACATCCAGTCGGGTTCTTATAAGAAAATTGCTGTGATCGATATTTCTCAAATCGTTTCTGATGTCCTCGTTCAAAGGTCTCTGCCAGATGACGGCCCGGACGTTGGGGTGATGGATGGCGACCAGATCGCCCGGATTATCCGTCAGTCGCACGCAGGGGTCGGCGGGATGCGGTTGTGTCCGGGCAAAAGCCCATCGGGCGCGCAAGGAATAAAGCATGGGCCGTATCCTAAGTAAGCCGTCCTTAATATGTCAATAAAAATCGGGAATTCACAGTCATAGGATTAGGTTATGATTCCGTGATGACCCAGACGGTTGCCCCGCCATCACAGACCCTGACCAGTTACGACCTTCTCAAGACGCTGGCCGTCATTCTGATGATCGTCGATCACGTGGGTGCGTTCTTTTACCCGCAGGAATTGTGGTTTCGTGTTGTCGGCCGGTATTGCGTGCCGATGTGGTTCTTCCTGATCGGCTATGCGCGCAGTCGCGATATCGGGATTCATATCTGGGCGGCGGGGACGCTCGTGGCTGCGGCCCGTTATCTGATCCAGCACAGGATCTGGTCGCTGACGATCCTGTTCAACATCCTGTTCATTCGTATGGTTCTGGACACCTACATGCGCTGGGTGCTCAAACACCCGCTGATTTTCTGGGCTGCGGCGCTGCTTCTTGCCATTCTGGCGGTGCCGACCAATCTTCTGACCGAATACGGAACGCTGGGGCTCATTCTGGCGGTTTTTGGCTATATCGTCCGCCATTTTTCCGACGATCCGCGCAAACGAATAACGCTGATCTTCCCTTATACGATTTTCTGTGTGCTGGTATTTACGCTGATACAATCGGTGCTGTTCCAGTTTTCCGTTTTTCAATCCATGGCGACTTTTCTTGGCAGCGCTACCGTCCTGGTCAGTCTTTACAGTTTCAGGCCTATGGTCTTTCCCGGCCTGACCCGGGCGCTTTCCTGGACGCTGGCGCCTCTGGTGCGTTTCATGGGCCGCTACACGCTGGCGGTTTATGTCGTTCACTTCATTCTTTTTATGGCGTTTGCCGCCTACAGACAGGCTTACGGATAGCGCCATGACAAAAACGCTCCCCCGCGATCTGACGTCGTACGATCTTCTCAAGGCCCTGGCCGTGATGTTGATGATCGTGGATCATGTCGGCTATTATTTTTATCCTGATGACAACTGGTGGCGTGTTGCCGGGCGCCTGTGCGTGCCGATCTGGTTTTTTCTGATCGGTTACGCGCGAAGCCGGGATACGGGCAAAAGGCTCTGGATCGGCTGCTCGATTCTTCTGGCGGCCAACGTGCCGGCCGGGATGAGTATCCTGCCGGCCAATATTATGGCGACGATGCTGTTTGTAAGGATGGCGCTCGATCCTTTCCTGAAACACGCCCTTAAAAGCAGGCGCGACTTCTGGGCCGGGATAGCCTTTCTTTTTATACTGGCCATCCCTACAAGTCTTGCCGTCGAGTACGGGACGCATGCTCTCATAATGGCCATTTACGGCTGGGTGATGCGTAACAAGGACGACGCGCGCGTTCCCGGCGGACTGCCACAGCAATATCTTGCCTTTGCGCTTATAAGCTTTGTCGCCCTTCAGGAACTTTTTTTTGGCTTTTCAGCGCCGCAGTTCAGGGTGCTGGCTCTTGGCATCACGGCTGTCATGACGGCTCTGTACTTCTTCAGGCCCCTGACGTTCCCGCGACTGACGAAGGCTTTGCCCTTTCCGCTGACCGGCCTGCTCAAAATCATGGGCCGCCGCACGCTCGAAATTTATGTGCTTCATCTGTTGCTTCTCAAGCTTATGGGCGTGATGCTGGAGCCGGAGCGCTTTGTTTTTATGGACTGGAAGCTGCTTTCGCCGACGGGAGTTTAGGTCGGGCTTTATGGCTGAACCTCTTTTAAAATACGAAAAAAAGTATTTCTGGTCCTTTTTGTGGGCGCTGATTCTGGCGGCCGACATGATCGCTGTCAGTTTTTTCATGGCAGGCGAAAGGAATATGAGCCGCTATATCGCCAACGACTTCAATGCAGAAATCATAAGTAAGTTTGAGAAAGCGAAAGAAAAATCAGACATTGGCGTCATTCTGCTGGGAAATTCACGCCTGCGCCATGCGACGACTGAAGGCGTTGACCCTGACAGCATTATTCGCCTGCCCGATGGCCGCCGCATGGCTGTTCTGCAGTTCGCCTATAATGCAGGGCGGTTCGATCTGTATGATGCGCTGACGCCCTATATATTGCGCGCCCATCCCGACCTGATCGTTATCCAGAATAGTGTTATTTCAAATGCGCCGGGAGCCAGCCCAAAGCTGGTTAAAATCTCCGGAATTGTCGTGGATTATTTTCGCAAGATATTGACCCGTTACGACGAAAGACGCGAATGGAGCGCGGACCGGCATACGCTTTTGATTCAATGCGAAGCGCGTTTTGATAAAGCCTATATGGCGCAGCGCATTTCTTTCATGAAAAAGGACCATCACAGCCTGATAAAAGAAAATCAGGGCTATGTGATGGCACAGAATTTCCTGCGGCAGGCGCGGGCGGCGGGTATCAGGGTTGTGGTGCTCAATCTCAGGCCCTATACGGATCTTATGGCGCGCTACGCCATCCCGCTCGATCTTGTTGATTTTCACGGGCTGGGTTTTTATCCCACGCCGGAACAGCTTCTGCCGGGACTCTACAGCGATTTAAAGTGGGACTCATATCAGGCGCCGGATGAATCCACCCAGTTTTGCGATGACGTGCATTTAAACGCTACAGGGCGCAAGGTTTTCACGTCGTGGCTCAATAAAAAGATCACGGACGACTGGTTGCCGCGCTAGGCGTCGCGGGCCTGCATCATCATGCGGGCCAGTTCCTGCCGGCGTTTCTGATCCTCGGCGCTGCCGGCCGACACAGCTTCATAGCCCGCACGGACCAATGCGGGATTAACGATGGGGGCCAGTGCTTCGATGGTGGCGTCGGGCAGTTGCTGGCTCCAGCGTCCGACGGCGGCGGTTTCCATTTTCGTTTTCTTGTATGATTTCCAGTCACCAATGCCATCAAGCGTTTTGTTTGCCAGTATGTCCGCAGCCTTTGGCAGGGCGGGCAGTTTAAGAAAGTCTGTGATTTTCTTAAGCTCAGAATCGGGGTTCTTCACCAGGTCTTCGTAGCGCAGCTGATGACAGTCGCTTTTATGGCGCTGCGCAAAATCAAGAAGCGCGCCGGTCACATCGGCCCAGGCATGGGCGAAGGCCTCAAAGGGGCGGGGATAGCGTTTTGTATAGTCGTGAATCTCGCTTATATAGGTCTGCAGATCGCGGGAGAACTCATCCATGCTGCAAACTACATCAAGCCCGTGGCGGGTCAGGCAGATAAAGCGGGCATGGCCGGTGAAAAGCTCCTCGATCTGCGGCAGGTAAAAACTGTCGACCGCGGTTTTCGCGGCCCACCGTGGTTTTCCGGCTTTTTGCGCCAGTTCTTCGTAAAACTGTGTTACGAAGCGGCGCAGGCGGGCCGTGACGTCGCCGCGCTGATAGCCCAGACCTTCCAGGGCGCCCAGCACGCCGTAATCGAATCCTGAGGAAATGACATCATGTTCGAGAAAGCGGGCGCAGCCGCGGAACAAAAAAGTCTCACCGGGGCAGCAGAGCGCGGGATGGGCGTCAAGCAGGCGGCGCAGCAGGGTTGTGCCTGACCGGGGCACGCCCAGAATAATGATCCCTTGCGTTTCAGAAGTGGGCATAGCGCAAATCCACCCCTTGCTGGGAGAGTCCGAGAAATACGAGGAACAAAAGCAGGGCATACCAGGCGCCGGTCAGTATGGCGGCGTCGCCGGGAGAGAATCTTTGCCGAAGGAAGCTGTATAGTTTCATGGCGGCATCCAGTATATCACGCCGGCTCTGTCTTATAAGGCGTTTTTTTAGGGTGCCGGCCTGACCTGGGGTGTGGGTGGCGCTGTGGATTGCGGAAGCATAAAGGTCAGCGCCAGGCCGTTATGATCGCTAAGATCGGTCAGATCGACCGTATGCACGTTCTTGACGGTCAGGCCGCGATAGAGAATGAGATCGGTTTTATTGCGCAGGGCAATTTTCAGATCGTTTTCACGCAGAAATCGGGCCAGCGAGTCTTCGTCCCGGGGGATGTTGCTCTTGAGATTGGCATCGAAGGCAATCAGAAGCGGAATGGATTTAGGCAATTTTTCCGTGATCTGCTCAAGCTGGCTGGCGCGTGCCCGCGAATCCCTTGAAGTGTTGCCGGCATCGAGATGGCTGTTGACCAGCATAAGGTTGCCGGTTCGCGTCAGGCGAAAGCCCTTCGTGGCAAAGCAATCCGCCTTGGTATTAAATCTCTCTGTCCATTTTGCAGGGAAGCCGACAGCTTTTGCCCAGGCATAAAGGACAATTTCATGGCCCCCGCTGCAGTTTTTAAATGGGATATCCCGCACCTCCGTGAAAGGCTCCCGTGAAAGCAGGGTAAGGCCCGATCCGGCGCGAAAGAGAGAGTCAGAAGGCTTGGCGGACAGGCGATAGGGATGATTTCCGGTGAGTTTCTGATTATCCTGCCAGTCTTCCTGAAACACAGCTATGTCATAGGCGGAGGCGATCTCGCCCAGACATTCAAACCTGTTGGGCGGATAAGGCGTCTTGCGACTGAGGTTGTCGAGCCCGAAAGGCAGACCCTGAACATTGGCGGACAAAAAGTCACGCGCGTTTTTCGGGGCGGGGACGGAAGCAGCCTCCGCGCGCGCGCGGACGTAGCGGCTGCAGTCGGCGGCGGGCGTGGTCTTAAGCGCCGGCAGGCAACCGGTTCCTGCCAGACTGAAGATAAGGGCTTCGGCAACGCCCAGGCGGGCCGCGCTTTTTGCCAGCGAGTGAAACATTTTTCCTGTCCAGTTTTATTATTATTATTATTCCTAACCGGATATAGGCTTTCGTCTTTCCTGTCAATTCAGCGCCAGGGCAGAACGATTTTAGCGGCCTGTGAAAAAGACTCTTCAAGGCTGCTGAAGCGCACGAAGTACATCGCCAGCATGACGTACAGAAGCGTGAGAATTGTCGAGCCGGCTCTTGCGGCGCTGTGCACATATTTGTTTTCAGAGCGCGGCAAATGCGGCTTCAGGGTCTGGAATTTCTGCCAGATCAGGATGCCGGCGCCCTGATAAAGGCCCCAGATCAGATAGCGCCACGATACTTCATGCCAGAGCCCCATGGCCAGCATCGAGGCCAGGGCCGCGAGCATGGTATTGCGCGTCACCGCTGCCGTGCCCATGTAAACATAGTCGCGGCACCAGCTGGTCAGTGATATATGCCAGCGGGTCCAGAAATCAGAAATATTGCGCGCCAGGAAAGGAAAATTGAAATTTTCCATGACATTGAATCCAAGAAGAAGACCAAAGCCGATCGCGATATCGGAGGCGCCCGCGAACTGGAAATAAAGCGTTATCCCGTTTTGTATCATCAGCAGCCAGGCCTCGAGACTGCCGCCGGCGACGGCATGAGTTTCGATGAGCTGTCCAAAAACGCCTGTTGCGAGGAGATTGGCGCAAAAACATATTTTAACGTAGCCGAACAGAATTCGTTCAAGGCCGCGGGCGAACACAAACGGGTCCCAGCGCTTGCGCCGCATATCTTTTTCAAAGGCGGGAAAACGGTGGATCGGACCGGTCATGAATGTCGGCAGATAGAAGATATAAAAAATAAAATCCCGGAAGGGATGTGCCGGAATCGTGCCTTTGCATTTTTCTATGCCGTAATGAAGGCAGCGCAGGGTGTAGTAGGACAGGCCCAGAGGAATGAGAATATCACCGTTGCCTGCCGCGCCAAGATCGGCTACCGGCTGGATCAGGGCCATATGCGTCTTGCAGAGTGCCAGAAGGCCGCCAGCCAGCGCGATGAGGATCAGAAGTTTGCGCCCTGAAATACGTTCAGCCTTCGCCGTCAGAAAATAGATGGCCAGAGTCAGGCCGGACAAAAAAGCGAGCGACAGGGGTGAAAGCCAGCCTAAAAAAGCGGCCGAGGCCAGTGCCAGCCACCAGCCCCGCCATCTTTCGGGCAAAATCCAGTGTATGAGCGTGACGCCGGCGAGGGTGCATAACCAGAAGCCGGTCAGGACGAACATCAGCCGGCAGCCTGTCTTTCTTCAATCCATGTGGTCAGCCAGCCGCAGAAGCGCCATATGAACCAGACGGCCAGGACTCCCACATAACCGTCGATTGCGTAGTGCCAGCCGAGATAAACCGATGCCCCCAGGATCAGAAAGAAATAAACCAGGGCGAGTGCGGCGATGTATTTATTAATGGAGCGTGTATAGAGGAAGATCAGAAATGCCATCACGACATGCATGCTGGGCATGGCGGAAATGGCGTTGACGTTGATGACCTTGTCATCTTTTACCATGCCGAGCAGGTCGCCTGCGGTGCTGTAGAGCTTGAGGGGCTGGAGCTTGTTCTGAATCTCAAGATGTTGCATGAGATCAGCATAGGGCGAGGCGATATCGGTATAGAACAGGTGGAAGTAAATAGGACCTACGGAAGCCATGGATATGGCCATGAGGTTGCCGATAATGATCCAGCTCAGGGCGTAGGTCCAGAGAAGCCGCATACGCCTGCGCCCGTCAGTATCCGCCCATGTACAGTATTCAGTCATTATATACATGACGACAAACCAGCCGATGTATAAGTTGTCGGCAGCCTGAGCCAGTCCGTTCTTTTCTATCCAGGGCATCAGGAGTTCGTGTGGATAGTGGCCAAAATGAATAAATTGGTCGATACGGGCGAGCAGGGGATCGATGTGATAGGTGTTCAGGCTGGGCACCATGGATTTGCCGATGCAGAAGAAAGAGACCACGGGAAACAGGGCCAGCATCGTCATCAGCCCGTTATGAAGGCCGCCGTTCCGTACATAGTTCTCCAGGCTGCCTTCGAATTTGTTGATCACGCGCCGCAGCCATCTCTCGCCCGGCTTTTCGCTTTTGATGGCGAAAAACAGGCAGAACGGCAGCATGATGACGGGAAAGAAGAAGGACGTCATGGAGGCGGGTATGAAATAGCGCATGATCCCGACGAAATCGTCCGCCGTGGCGCCCATATAAAGCCCCAGTACGGCAATCAGCGCGCCATAAAGCCATCCGAAGATCAGCAGAGGCTTATGAAGCTGAAAGGCTTTTTTAAACTGGCTCATGTTGAAAATCGTTCACGCAGCTTTTTTCGTTTTACCCTGAATGAGACGCAGGGCATCGCCCAGGGAGCGCACACTCAGTATATCACGGGGTTCGATTTTTATGGCGAACTCCTTTTCAAGAGCAAGCAGGAATTCGATATGGGCGAGAGAGTTCCAGCCTTTTGTCGTCTCTGCCGTCGATTCAAGGCTCAATACGTCCGGCGGGCATTTGAAAGAGCGGGCCGCTGTGGCGATAATCCGGGACGGCAGATCGTCGTGCGTCGTGGCGCTGGCCCTGACGGGCGTTGTGCTTTTCGCTGCAATTTTTTCACGCAAATCCCGGATGATGACCTTGCCGGCGGGCCCGCGCGGGAGTTCGTCAACCACGTGAATCTGCCGGGGCAGCATCTGGAGCGCGGCGTGTTCAAGGAAGGCCGCGCCCAGCTTGTCGGGATCAAGGAGTACGCCTTTTTGCGGCATGACGGCGGCAGTGACGGTTTCTCCCCAGGTCGGGTCCGTTTCGCCCCAGACGGCGGCGTCCAGAATGCCGGGCAGGCGGCGCAGGACGCTGGCGACGTCTTCGGGATAGATATTCATGCCGCCGACGATAATGACGTTCTTTTTACGCCCGGCTATGTAATAGAAGCCGTCAGCATCGCGGCGGCAAAGATCGCCGGTCCTGAGCCAGCCGTCCGGGCTTAAGACCTCGGCGGTTTCCTGCGGCATTTCAAAATAACCCTTCATGATGTGGGGGCCTTTGAGCCACAGCTCCCCGGTCTGGCCATCGGGCAGATCCCGGCCGTCTTCCCCGACGATCCGGCATTCCGTATCAACCGGCTTGCCGATCGAGCCCGGCCGCCTTGTTTCCGGGGTGGGACCGCAATAGAGGGCTTCGCATACCGTTTCAGTCAGGCCGTAGACATTGACCACCATCACGCCAAATCGCGCTTCAAACCGCTCCCATAAATGAGGATCGAGAAAGCCGGCTGTCGAGATCACGAATTTGAAATCAGGGGTTTTGAAGGCATCATTCGCGCCGGCATCGAGGGCGTCGAGAAGCTGAAGCATCGCGGGCACGGCAATGAAATGGCTGATTTTATATTTATAAACAGAATCAATAATATTCTGGAGTTTGTTCATAGAAAATCTGAAAGGCCTGTGAACGTTGCATCCGGCGGTAAAAGCCACGACCGGCCCCTGGGTCAGGCCGTCAGTGTGATGCAGGGGCAGAATGTTCAGAAGGGAAGAGCGGGCATCATAGCCGTAGTGCCGGACGAAGGTCTTCATCTGGGCCAGAAGATTGCCGTGAGTGATCTCCACCCCCTTGGGCCGGGAGGTCGTGCCCGAGGTAAACAGAATATAGGCGACGGTATCCAGCGGAATGACTGGCAGGTCTTTTGCCGGCTCAAAGTTGTAAATCTGCTGGGGAAAGACCTGCCTGTCCGTTTTTTTTGCCAGAAAGCCTGGTTTTTTGTGCCCGGATCCGGGTGAAATTGGCAAAATAACCATATCGGAGGATGAAATCGGGCTTAAAAACGCCTTGTCCGCGAATAAAGCACGGGCTCTGGCCGCCTTTATGAGATTTTCCTGCTCTTCCTGGCTGGCTTCCGGGTTGATGATGACAGCAGTCAGGCCGAAGCGCAGACAGGAGAGGAACAAGGTGACGGCGGCAATATCGTCGTGACTTAAGATTACGGCCCGGTCGCCCCGGCGCAGGCCTTTTTCGGCGAAGAACCCGCACAGGCGCGCCGTCAGGTCTTCGGCCTGGCCATAGGTCAGAATATGGCTCCCGGCGGTGAGAAAAGCCTTCCCCCGGGGTTGCGTCCGCGTGGCGGCGAAAACGGCGGAAAAGTCATCGAAGCGGTGGCAGGAAGAAAAGTCTTGCGGCATAGGGTGAAGGGCCTGTCACTCCGGACATAAATCCCGGATCGGTACGGGGATAAGCGGTCTTCAAAATGTCGCATAGAGGAAAGGCGCAGACAATCGTAAAAAGAGCTGGAAAACCGACATCGCAGCTTGCGCCCCACCTTATTCATATGCTAAACCGACGCCAGACGTCATCCATAGTGCGGGGAACACGGAAAGTGGCAGCAGGTTCAACAGGATCGGGTCTTGTGGCAACACGTTATGCGGTGGCGCTGATCGATATCGCTGCTCAGGCCAAAGCTCTTGAAAACGTTGAAAAAGATTTGCTCGAACTGCAGGCCATGCTCGGGAGCAGCCCGGACCTTCAAAATCTTCTGGAAAGCCCGCTGGTTTCCCGTGAAAAACAAAGGAAAGCTTTGAGCGCCCTGGCCGACAAGGCGCAGTTCCATACCCTGACCAAGAATTTCATCGGCGTCCTGGCGCGCAACGGCCGCCTGTACGCTGCCCAGATCATCATCAACACTTTCCGCAACGAACTGCGCCGCCGCCGCGGCCAGGTTGAGGCGCGTGTCCAGACGGCGCACGCCCTGACCCCCGCCCAGACCCGCGCCCTGCAGGAACAGCTGAGCAAGTCGACAGGTTCAGCCGTTGCGCTGAACGTCGAAGTGAACAGGGATCTTCTGGGAGGTATGATCGTTACGGTCGGCTCCCGCATGATTGATGATTCCGTGAAGCGCAAACTGGAGCGTCTCCAGCGCGCGATGATGAATGCAGGCGCCGATAAGGCGGCCTGAGGATTTTTAACTTTTTAGTTTTTTTTAGAATAGACTTCCAGAGCCAAGAGGAAAAGAAATGGAAATTCGTGCTGCTGAAATATCCGAGATCCTGAAAAAGCAGATTGCCGAGTTCGGCACGCAGGCCGATGTGGCTGAGATCGGACAGGTTCTGTCCGTCGGTGACGGTGTTGCCCGCGTGTACGGCCTTGACAAGGTCTGCGCCGGCGAGATGGTCGAGTTTCCGGGCGGCATCAAGGGTATGGCGCTGAACCTCGAGGCTGACAATGCCGGTGTGGTTATTTTCGGTGATGACCGCTCGATCAAGGAAGGCGACATCGTGCGCCGGACGGGCGAGATCGTGCAGGTGCCGGTGGGCAGGGCGCTGCTGGGCCGCGTGGTGGACGCGCTGGGCAACCCGATCGACGGCAAGGGTCCCATCAAGACCAAGGATTTCAGCCGGGTCGAGGTCAAGGCGCCGGGTATCATCCCGCGCAAATCCGTGCATGAGCCGATGCAAACAGGCCTGAAGGCGCTGGACGCGCTTGTTCCCGTCGGCCGCGGCCAGCGGGAGCTGATCATCGGCGACCGTCAGACCGGCAAGACCGCCGTGGCGATCGACACCATCCTGAATCAGAAAAACTTTAACGGCTCGAAAAACGAGAAAGATCACCTGTATTGCATCTATGTTGCCATTGGCCAGAAACGCTCCACTGTGGCGCAGCTGGTGAAGGAGCTGGAAGAGCAGGGCGCGATGGAATACTCCATCGTTGTCGCTGCGACGGCATCCGATCCCGCGCCGATGCAGTTCCTGGCGCCTTACGCGGGTTGCGCGATGGGCGAATGGTTCCGCGACAACGGCCTGCACGCCCTGTGCATCTATGACGACCTTTCCAAGCAGGCGGTCGCTTATCGCCAGATGTCGCTGTTGCTGCGCCGCCCCCCGGGCCGCGAAGCCTACCCGGGCGATGTGTTCTACATTCACTCCCGTCTGCTTGAGCGCGCGGCAAAGCTGAATGACCAAAACGGCGGCGGTTCTCTGACCGCGCTGCCCATCATCGAAACACAGGCCGGCGACGTTTCCGCCTACATCCCGACGAACGTGATCTCGATCACCGATGGCCAGATCTTCCTTGAAACAGGCCTGTTCTTCAAGGGCATCCGCCCCGCGATCAACGTCGGTCTGTCCGTTTCCCGCGTGGGATCGGCGGCGCAGATCAAGGCCATGAAGCAGGTGGCCGGCAAGATCAAGCTGGAGCTGGCGCAGTTCCGCGAGATGGAGGCGTTCTCGCAGTTCGCCTCCGATCTCGATGCGGCAACGCAGCGCCTTCTGGCTCGTGGTGCGCGTCTGACCCAGCTGCTCAAGCAGCCGCAATATGCACCTGTGCCGGTCGAGGAGCAGGTCGTACTGATCTTCGCGGGAACGCGGGGCTTCCTTGATTACGTCCCGGTTAACCAGGTCAATGCCTATGAAGCGGCCCTGATGCAGGATATGCGCGCCAGCGGCAAGCAAATCCTGGAAAGTATCCGCACCAAGAAAGCACTCGATGATGCTCTGGAGAAGGAACTGGCCGAATATCTGACGAAATTCGGCAAAGGGTTCGTCGGAGCGCAGGCCAAGGCGGCTTGATACATGTTTTTAACCGTCAAGCTGTGCAACCTCGAGAGCGGCACCGTAAAAGCGCTGGATGATCTTCTGGCGACATATGGTGCGCGCAAGGAATGCGTTAATGACACGCCTGTTGAAGAACTAAGAAAAATTTTTTCCATGGGCGGCGAGGATGTACGCCGCGCAGACGATATAAAAAGCCAGTTTAACGTTTTTTCTGATGACGCTCGAAACGCGGAAGCACTGATGGAAAGTTTGCAAAGTGAAGAAATGCGCCAGGTCGTTGCTTCGGGATCGGTAAAGCTGTATCCGCAAGTTTCTGGTAAGCCGGTGTCTCATATTATTCAACCGCCTTTTCCTAAAGTATAAAGCAGGAGCATAAAGTTAATGCCCAGTTTAAAGGAATACAGAAACCGGATAGCCAGCGTAAAATCGACGAGGAAGATTACCTCGGCGATGAAGATGGTTGCCGCGTCCAAGCTGAAAAAAGCTCAGGAGCAGGCGGAGGCCAGTCAGCCTTACGCGGCCGCCATGGCGGGCATGATGGCGCGGGTAGCCGGAGGTGTCGTTATTGGTCCGGGTAGCCCGAAGCTGCTGATCGGCACGGGACGGACTGACACCCATCTTCTGGTGGTGGTCACATCGGACCGCGGCCTGTGCGGCGGTTTCAATGCAAACCTGATCCGGGCAGCGCGGAACGAGATTGGCCGCCTGGAAAGGGAAGGTAAAAAGGTGAAGGTCGTCTGTGCCGGGCGCAAGGCGCGTGACGTTCTGCGCCGCGAATTCAGCGACCGCATCATTAACAGCTTTGTCGGGCTTGATAACAAGGGGAAAATATCGTTCGCGGAGGCCACTAAGGTCGCTCATTATGTGCTGGAACAGTTTGATGCCGGCACATTCGACGTTTGCACGCTCTTTTATAATGAATTCCGCTCGATCCTGGTGCAAAAGCCCACAGGTTTGCAATTGATCCCGTTCACGGCTCCCGTACCCCCGACGGGTGGCAAGACCAAAGAGCAGGACAATATAAAGAAGAAAGCGGATACAGCTGAGAAGCCGCAATTTCCGGTGCCTTACGCGTTTGAGCCGGAAGAAGACAAAATCCTGAGCCAGCTTCTGCCGCGCAATCTGGGTGTCCAGATTTACCGCGCGCTGCTGGACAGCGCGGCGGGCGAACAGGCGGCGCGCATGACAGCGATGGACAACGCCACGCGCAACGCGGGCGACCTGATCAACCGCCTGACGATCCGTTATAACCGCGCGCGTCAGGCTTACATTACCAAGGAGCTGATCGAGATCATTTCCGGCGCGGAGGCGATTTAAGATGCCGCGGGCGGTGAAAGACTGGAGAGGACTGGGGGCTTTAAGCCAAAGTGCGTTTCACTTCCAGCTTTATCACAGCGCGACAGCAGGAAAATTCATGGTTCAGTTGACCGATCCTTATGCGCCGGGCACCTTAAAAGCGGTGTTCGCGGCACAGGAAGCGGGGAAGAAGGATTCCGGTGATCCGCGGGAAAATGCAAATCTGAGTATTGTAGGCATGGGTCAGCAGGATTTGATCGCTCTGGGATACCACGTGGAAAAACTGTGCGTGCGTCTGAGGGAAAAACACCCTGAGGCGCGTTTGGATGTAGGATGAAAAACATCGTTCAGTATGGCGTTTGCATTTCAATCGCGCTGATGGCTGTACTGTCGGTGACGGTCCGCCCTGCCGCCGCCGATGATGTAAAATACCCATCCGGGCTTTGGGGCCCGGATGTACTGGCGCTGAAAGACGAGGCGCCTGCCTATCTTCCGGCCGAATTCGACGTTCATATCAAGCCAGCGCCGGCGAATGACTCGCCGGAGACCGTGGCGGAAATTGCCGCGCTTCTGCGTCTGCAGGCGGAGGCCCGCACGCCGGAGGAGATAAAGGCAATCAATTATGAAGCGTCAAAGGCGCCATTTCTGGTCGTTTTAATGGCAGGGGCGACGCTGGACCCTGTGAGAGGGCGGCCGGGCCAGTTCCCGGGCCAGTTCAATGTGATACCGGATGTGGAATATGCCTTTCAGTACAGGAATACACACGAACTGCTGCGCCTGGTTGATCATGAGGTGTCGCATTTCATCATGCGGGAAAAGTGGAAATATCAGCGTGCCCGGCCGACGCAGCTTTCGGACAAGCTGACCCCGGTTATTACGATTCCGTCGCATTCCGCCTATCCCTCCGGCCATGCCGGGCAGAGCTGGGCGGCGGCGCTGATGCTGGAAACGCTTGATCCGGCACATAAAGATGTGTATGAGAAGAAGGCATTAGACATAGCGCATCGGCGTGAGATCGCAGGGCTTCATTATCCCAGCGATTCCGAAGCCGGCAGGACTCTGGCCGCAGCGGTGGTACCAGAAATCCTGAAAAGTGAGAAGATTGCCGCACTCTATTCATCGGCGCAGCAGGAGTTCACGCCCACGGCGCCTCCGGCGGAAAAAAAAGGAGAGTAGTCATGACACAGTATCTTACGAAAAGATTTGACGAGGAAAGCAATCCCGCCCGCGAGGCCTACAGCTACTTTCTGAGGGTTGCCCATCACTATCTGAAAGAGCATCTGCAGCAGCCTTTGAGCCGCGAGCGCCTCATTCTTGCCACGCGCGAGGTTTTTGATCTTGCGAAAGAAGTGGAAAGAGCTGATGGCGGGCTGAGCTATGAGCTTGACGAAGACATGATTGATACGATGGCTACCTTCATTGCCATGGGCGACCGGCTCGGCATTACGGATGAGGATATCAGTGCGGCAGAGCTGCCTTATCTCACGCCGGATGGACGCCGCACGGCCAGTATGGAGATATCGCTGACGCCGCCGAGCTCCCGGCCTCCGCAAAGCTTCAGGCCCGAAATGTAAGCCCGGGTATCCCGGATATTTGGAAATTTTAAGAAAGGAAGACGAAAGTGACAAAGGCAAAAGGCACCATTTCCCAGATCCTGGGCGCTGTTGTGGATGTGAAATTCGAGGAAGGCAGCGTGCCTCCCATCCTGAACGCCCTGAACACGGACAACCAGGGCAAGACCCTCGTTCTTGAGGTGGCGCAGCATCTGGGCGAGAGCACGGTGCGCTGCATTGCCATGGACATGACCGACGGTCTGGTGCGCGGGCAGGATGTCACGGATACGGGCGGGACGATTTCGGTTCCTGTCGGCCCTGAGACCCTGGGCCGTATTCTGGATGTGATCGGACAACCGATCGACGAAGGAAAACCGGTCAAGACGAAAGAGCGCTGGGCCATTCACCGCCCCGCTCCGACCTTTGCGGAGCAGGCAACGGAAACCGAGCAGCTTGTCACCGGTATTAAAGTCATCGACCTGCTGTGCCCTTATGCCAAGGGTGGAAAAATCGGCCTGTTCGGCGGCGCCGGCGTCGGCAAGACCGTCACGATCATGGAGCTGATCAACAACATTGCCAAGGCGCACGGAGGCGTTTCTGTCTTCGCCGGCGTGGGTGAGCGTACCCGCGAAGGAAATGACCTGTACCATGAAATGATGGAATCCGGCGTCATTGATCCGAACGACCATACGAAATCCAAGGTGGCCCTGATTTACGGCCAGATGAACGAGCCGCCCGGCGCGCGCGCGCGTGTTGGCCTGACCGGTCTGACCGTGGCTGAGTATTTCCGCGATGTTGAGGGCCAGGACGTTCTGTTTTTCATGGACAACGTGTTCCGCTTCACGCAGGCGGGCGCCGAAGTTTCGGCCGTTCTGGGCCGTATTCCTTCCGCCGTGGGTTACCAGCCGACGCTGGCAACTGACATGGGCGCGATGCAGGAGCGGATCACATCGACCAACAAGGGCTCGATCACCTCGGTGCAGGCTGTGTACGTTCCTGCGGACGACCTGACCGACCCCGCGCCGGCTACGACCTTCTCGCACCTTGACGCAACTACGGTTCTTTCGCGCCAGATTGCCGAGCTGGGAATTTATCCTGCGGTTGACCCGCTTGATTCAACCTCGCGCATTTTGGATCCGCGGGTTATCGGCGATGATCATTACCGCTGCGCTGCAGACGTGCAGAAGACTCTGCAGACCTACAAGGCGCTGCAGGACATCATAGCCATTCTGGGCATGGACGAGCTTTCCGAGGAAGACAAGCTGATCGTTGCCCGCGCGCGTAAGATTCAGCGTTTCCTTTCGCAGCCTTTCCACGTGGCCGAAGTTTTCACCGGCCACCCCGGCAAGTTCGTCGAACTGGAAGACACGATCAAGGGCTTCCGTGCCATTGTCGACGGCAAGTACGACCATCTGCCCGAAACGGCGTTTTACATGGTCGGTACGATCGCCGAGGCCGAAGAAAAAGCCGGCAAGATGGCGGCAGAGGCGGCCTGATAACCATGCGACTTAAGGACACAGGCGACAAAACGGTCGACAGGGCCGCTCGGAAGCTGGCTTCCGAAGGATTTATTTTGCGGCATACAAACCTGTCGGCAGCAGCGAAAAAGGTCTTCCTGTTTGTTAATGGCAATCATGAAGGGGCGTCTATCACGTTCGGTGGGAAGGATGCCCCGGTTCTCAAAAGAGGGCCGCTTGATTCCTCAAAGCCGGAAATTATCATGCCTGTGTCCGCCTATCTTAAGCACTGGAGACTTGCTGCATGACAGCTTCGTTACAGACTTTTAACTTTGAGCTCGTTTCTCCTGAGCGCAAGCTGATCTCTGAGCCGGCCAAGATGGTGGTCGTTCCGGGCGAGGAGGGGGATTTTGGCGTTCTGCCGGGACACAGCGCCCTGGTGGCCTCAATCCGCCCCGGCGTGATTGAAGTCTACGCGGCCGATCAGGGACAGCCGAAGCGTATCTTCATCACGGGCGGTTTCGCCGACGTGACAGCTACGAGCTGCACTGTCCTGGCCGAGGAGGCTGTGAATGTGAACGAGCTGAGCAAAGCCGATCTGGAAAAAGCCATCAGCAATCTGACCGAGGACATGGGAATGGCGGCGGATGAGGCGGAAAAGGTGCGGATTCAGCGTAAGCTGGCGGTGGCGCAGGCAAAACTGGCGGCCGTGACGGCCTGATCCGGTAATCATTTGGTAACTTCCTGATAACTAGGCATTAATTTCTGGGTTTCATAATGGTTATGAAACAGCAGGAGTTTTATGATCAAGCCCGGCAGCCTTCATGATTATACGCAGGCCCAGCGTTCATTGTGCGTAACGCTTCGTCCGGCGTTGGCGGGCGGGTATATCTCCGAGCACCTTGATGCGATCACGCAGGCCATTCAGGGGCTGGACCGCACTCTGGAGGTCGATGTCGGCCACGCCTATGGCGAATGCCATGTTTTACTGCCACTTCATTATTGCATGGTTCGTGCCCAGAGCCTTACCGACCGGCTTAATAATCTTGTCGATGACCGGGGCCGGTGCATTCTTGAGGCTGAGGTCTCGAATGGCTCGTCCGCCGCGCAGAAAAAGCGCTCGGCCTTGGCTCTTACGCCGCATCCTTCTGCGGAAGGCTCGTAATCATCTCTTTCAGGAACGGATCTTCCGCGCCCGGCAGGGCCCTGCCGTCAAAACTGCTCAGGCCGCGTACACCGGAAAGACTGCTGGTTATGTAGATGGCTTCTGCCTGCTGAATCCGCTTCACAGTCAGTGATTCTTCACGCGTCTCTGTTTGCCGCAGCAGGGTTTCCCGTACAATGCCATTCAGGACACCGTCCTTCAGGGGCGGGGTGATCAGTTTTCCGCCTTCGCGGATGAATATATTCCCGGCGGTGGCGCAGGCGGCGTGCCCGGCCGTATTCAGCAGCACGGCCTCGTTACCGCCCTTGTCCCGCGCTTCCATCAGCGCCAGAAGATTGTCGCCATATTGCAGGGATTTGATGCGCGATAGCGGCGAATGCTCATTCCGCCGCGTACTGCCTGCTGTAAAGGCATGGATGGGAGGGATCGTGTCCGGTGCCGGGGCGGGCTGAATGGTCATTAGCAAGGTGGGCGTGGGCGGTTCCGGCGGCAGAAGCCCGCGCGGTGCCGGGCCCCGGGTCAGCGTCGTGCGCAGAGCGTAGCGTCCTTTGGTATAGCCGTTTTTTTGAATCAGGGTCAGGGCTGCCTTTCTAAGATCAGCGACGGAAAGGGCCAGGGGAATCCGCACCTGTCTGGCATGATCCTGAAGCCTTGTGAGGTGGGCTTCTGTCAGAAGGGGCTGACCATCTATAACCAGAAGCGTATCGAATATCCCGTCGGCCAGCGTGAATCCCCGGTCGGTTATGCCGACAGGTGTTGCCGCCGCGTCCATGAACGATCCGTTGCAAAAGACAGTGCTCATGATCAGAAGCTCTCCGCGCTGTAGCGGGCGATGGAGCCGACGCGCAGCGCCCGGCGGAAAACGCCAACAAAGAACAGGGAGGAAAGCGCGACATAAATGGCGGCCAGCGCCAGCCCGGTTATCATATCCGGCACCGACAGGACGCCACCGCTGGCGACCTTCCGTATGTTTTCAAAAACATAGGATACGGGAACGAGCCGGGATATCTCCTGCATCCAGTGTGGCAGGGTAGCCAGTGGGTAAAATACGCCGGCAAAAGGGGATACCACGAAGGGAATAGGCCAGACCAGCCATTCGGCCGAGGGCCCCAGCCTGAGCATGAGGCCGCAGCCCAGAATCCCCAGGGCAATGCCGAATAAAAACAGGATAAGAAGAAACGGAAATAGCGCGAGCCCGTAGGTAAGCAGGGAAAGGCCGAAAATGCCGCGGGCCAGTATGATCATGACAGCAATGCCGACGGTGCTCGTCATAACGCTGGCAAGAATAAGGCCGGTTAGATAAGAGCCTACGGTCAGGGGCGAAACAAAAAGATTGAAAAGGTTGCGGGACCAGCTGTCTTCCATATAGGTCAGTGTCGTGCCCTGCATGATGCGAATAAGGATGTCCCACAAAAACACGCCGCCCAGCAGCACAGTCACGAAATTGTAACCCGGCGCTGATATTTTATTAAGATATGTCGTCATGAATCCCCACATGATCATATCCACTGCCACCCAGATAAACAGCTGTATGACGCGGGGAAAGCTGCTGCGAAGCAGGTAAAACTGACGCATGGCGATGGAAAGGGCGGGTCTGACGGGGATCATCAGGCGGCCTCCTGTTCCGTAAGCGGCTCACGCGCTATGGCGACGAAAAGATCTTCAAGCGTTTTCTGTCCGTTCAGGCCGGCCAGCGTTTTCGGATCGCCTTCCATAAGGATCCGGCCCTGCGATACGAACAGGACGCGGTCGCAGACTTCTTCCACCTCTCTCATGTTGTGGGATGTCCATAAAACGCCAGCCTTGCCGCTGTCGGCAAAGCTGCGAATATGGCGGCGAATATCCTGGGCCGTGGCAGGGTCAAGAGATGCGGTCGGCTCATCCAGCAGCAGGAGTTTCGGGCTGTTGAGAAAAGCCTTGGCCAGCGCGGCGCGGGTCTGCTCGCCGCTGGACAGAAGACCCAGCTTTGTATCCGCCAGCTTTTGCAGATCGAACAGGTCAAGAACGTCTGCGATGCGCTCACGCGTATTTTTTATTTTATAGAGCATGCAGAAAATATGGAGGTTTTGCCGGACGGTCAGATTTCCGGGCAGCGGCGCATAGACGGCGGCAAAATTGACGCTTTCCAGGGCGCGGCTGCGATGTTTGCGGATATCAATGCCGTCGATAATAACGGTACCGCTGTCGCTGTGGAGGATTCCCAGAATCATATTAATCGTTGTCGTCTTTCCGGCGCCGTTCGGTCCGAGAAGTCCAACAATCTCGCCGGAATTGACGGTGAACGATATGCCGCTGACAGCAGATTTGTCGCCAAAAGATTTGTTCAGGTTGTTGACGGACAGGATATTCATGCGGCTATTCTCCGTTCGTTCCAGCGCGCCGCAATATCAATAAAATTGCGCATGAGGGTGGGGCCGTAATCGGTCAGAACTGATTCAGGGTGAAACTGAAGCCCGTAAGCAGGGTAATGCAGGTGTTCGATGCCCATGATAAGCCCGTCGGTGCCGGCGGTGATTTTGACTTCTGCGGAATCCGGGTTGCGGATGATGAGGGAGTGATAGCGGGCCGCCCGGAAGGGTGAAGGGATGCCGGAAAAAATTCCCGTGCCATCATGCAAAATTTCGCTGGTCTTGCCATGACGGGGAGTGGGCGCGCGTACGGTCTGCGCGCCAAAGGCTTCGCCCAGGCATTGGTGGCCAAGGCATATCCCGAGGATGGGTATGGTTTTATAAAATTCGCGGATCAGTGCGGGGCATATGCCACTTTCCCGCGGCGTGCACGGGCCGGGAGAGATGATAATGGCTTCCGGCGGCTCAGCTGCGATTTCCTCAAGCGTGATGGCGTCATTTCGTACGACATGGCGTTCCTGGCCCAGCTGGCCGACATAGCGGGCCAGGTTGTAGACAAAGGAGTCGTAATTATCAATCAGCAGGATCATGCCGATTTTCTCACCTTCTCCGGGGTCGCGGCGAAACTGCGGAACAAGGCGTCAGCCTTGTCCATGGTTTCCTGATATTCCGCAGCGGGGTTTGAATCAGCTACAATGCCGCCGCCCACGCAAAAGCTAACCTTGTTTCCTTCATAAACCAGCGTGCGTATGATGATGCTGGTGTCCATAGTGCGATTGAATCCGATATAGCCCATGGCGCCGCAATAAGGGCCGCGCCGCTGCGGCTCCAGCTCTTCAATGATCTGCATGGCGCGTATTTTTGGAGCGCCGGTAATGGAGCCGCCGGGAAAACAGGCCTGCAGAAGGTCCGGCGCTTCTTTCTTCGGCCTCAGGCGGCCGGTGACAATGGAGACAAGGTGATGGACGGCGGCAAAACTCTCCAGGTTGAACAGGCGCGGCACCTCGACCGAAAAATCATCGCACACCCGCGAGAGGTCGTTTCGCAGAAGGTCAACGATCATAGCGTTTTCCGCGCGGTCTTTTTCGCTGTTCAGAAGCTCGTGCCTGATAGCGGCCTCCTGCTGCGGATGGGGCAGGCGGCGGCGCGTACCCTTGATTGGCCGCGTTTCCACGGCGCCTTCGCGTACATAAAGAAATCTTTCCGGCGAGGAGGAGGAGAGCTTTAGCGCTCCGAAATCCATATAGGCAGAAAAGGGTGCGGGATTGATTTCACGAAGCTGGCAGTAATGTGAAAAGCTGTCAAAATCCGGCGGCAGATCGGCTTCAAATTTTTGCGAAAGATTGGCCTGAAAAATGTCGCCGGCGTGAATGTACTCGATAACATGCGCCACCGCCTTCTCGTAGGCTTCGCGCGTAAATGAGGCGCGCCAGTCCGGCTCGTAATTTGGTAGGGGCGCCGGCAGGAGTCTGGGGACTTTCAGCTTGGATATAAAAGGCTGGCAGTTTCGCCGTGCGACGTCTTCGCTTTCGGCCAGTGCCATGATCCATGCCTGTCGCCGTTCATGGTCGTAGCCAATCACCCGGTCGTAGAGACCGACGCACATGTCGGGCAGGTTGGGGTTTGCCCGGGACTGTGTGGGCAGGTTTTCCAGCGTGCGGGCCAGATCGTAGCCAAAGAAACCGGCGGCACCGCCCTGGAACGGCGGAAGATCATCGCGTGCGGTCGGGGCGGGGAATTGGCTTAATCTTTCCTTCACCGCATTAAACGGATTGCCTTTGCGGCGAATTTGCTCTTTTCCTCTCGTGATCAGGATATCGGTGCCGGAGGCTTCTATTGTTTCCTGTGGCGTGCAGGCAATGAAGCTGTAGCGGCTTAAAGGATGCGTGAGGTCGGCGCTATCGAAAAACAGGCTGTAGGGCGCATTTTTGAATTGCGCAAAAACGGCCAGCGGATCTTCGTATTCCAGAGGAAAGGCGAAAAGAGTCGTCATGAACTCATTCCTTTCCCTGCAGGAAATCCCTGGTCCGGGCGACGGCGTCCGCCAGTCCGAGGCGGCTGACCTCGACCCCTTCGGGGAAGGCGCCCAGCAGGCGCGAGGGCAGCATCGAATCCAGCATCACGAAAACGCCCCGATCGGTGGCCCGGCGGATCAGGCGGCCATAGGCCTGCCGGAGCTTCAGACGTATGCTCATGTCATCGAACGCCTGCTTGCCGAACAAGTCCTGCCGCGCTTTGTGGAGGATGGTGGGGCGCGGCCAGGGCACACGGTCATAGACAAGCAGCCGCAGCGCGTCGCCGGGAATATCAATGCCGTCGCGCACAGCGTCGGTGCCCAGAAGGCAGGCGTTGCGGTCGGCACGAAAAATATCGACCAGCGTGCCGGTATCCATGACATCCACGTGCTGCGCATAAAGGGCGATGTGGCTTTCCTCAAGCGGCCCGGCAATGCGCTCCTGTACAGCGCGCAGGCGCTGGATCGCTGTAAACAGCCCGAGTGCGCCGCCGCCCGCCGATTCAAACAGGACGCGGAAGGCGGCCGAGACCTGGGCGATGTCGTCCTTGCGGACATCTGTCACGATGAAAACGCGTGTCTGGGCGGCATAATCATACGGAGAGGGCGCGCTGAAAACGATGGGAGCGTCAGACAGGTTGACGGCGCCCGTGCGTCGGCAGGCAGTGCGCCAGTCCTCGTCATTTTCTTCTGTGCGGTCGCAGAGCGTGGCGGAGGTGATGACAATGCCATGGGCGTGAGGCTTGAGCGCGGCGGCAAAAGGCGTCATGGGATCAACCCAGTGGCGGTACAGGCCGATATCCGTCATTTTGCCTTCCGTCCGTTCCACTTCCATCCAGTCGACGAAGGCGGGGTCCGCATTGCCCTGCTGCAGCGTTTTCAGCATGGCGATCCAGCCGCCGATCGTGTTTTCCGCGCGGCGCTCCAGGCCGGCACAGACGGAATCGATCCTTTTGCGCGTGTCGGTGTCCAGTGTCGCGGCGTTTTCCTCCAGCCGGCGGCGCAGCCGCACGGCCAGCGCCCGCATGGGTTTTTGCAGATCGGTCAGGCGGCCCCTGAGCTTGTGAGCGGCGTCGCCCAGACCGTCAATCAGGGGGTGTATATGTGTTTCAAGGGAATAGGGGCCGCTGTTCGCCTCGGATCTTGCAAGAACCTGTTTTCCGACCAGATGCAGAAATTCCTCTGTCGCGCCATGCGGCTGCCCGTCTTTTATGCGTTTACGCCAGTCGGGCCCCGCCAGCGTATGTGCCGTGTGTACAATGTCCTGCAGGAGGGTTTCAGACGGGGCGTCGCCGGCGATCAGGTCTTCGACCCGGCGCGACAGGCCGCGAGCGCGGCTGCGCTTTCCGCCCTCGCTGCCCAGTATCCAGCGTCTCAGATCGGATGTTTCGCGTCCGCTCAGATGGGCGGAGAAGGCGCTGTCGGCGGAATCGAAAAGATGGTGGCCTTCGTCGAATATATAGCGTTGCGGTAAAATCTCGCTGGGTCCGGCAAGCGCCGTTCGCGTCATGACCAGTGCATGGTTGGCGACGACGATGGCGGCGCGCTGCGATTTTCGCGTGGCTCGCTCGACGAAGCATTTATGATAGTGGTCGCAGGCGGCATAAATGCATTCGCCGCGCTGGTCCGCCAGTCCACGGGTGCGGGCATGTCCCAGAAGACCGGGCAGCCAGCCGTGAAAATCGCCGCCCTGCATGTCGCCGTCTTTCGTCACTTCGGCCCAGCGCGCCATTAACCCCGCCGCAAGCGCCTGCCGCGGATCGCGGGCCAGCGGCGCTCCGGCAATCATGTCGTCCAGATTAAGCAGACAAAGATAATTCTCCCGTCCCTTGCGTACGGCGGTCTTGATGTTTTTCACGGCGGAATCCGGGTAGAGCCGGTCCAGTTCCTGGTCAATCTGCCGCTGCAGGTTCTTGGTGTAGGTTGAGACCCAGACAGTACCGCCGTTTTTCTCGGTCCAGACGCTGGCGGGCGCCAGATATCCGGCCGTCTTGCCGATACCCGTTCCGGCTTCGGCCAGAACCATGTGTACGTCGCCATTCTCCTCGGCCGGAAGAAAGGCGGCTGTAAGCGTCGAGGCATACTCGGCCTGCTGCGGCCTCGATTCGGAATCGGAGCTGAGCATCTCGGCCAGCTTCTGGCGGCTTTCCTCTCCGGTGACAGGGTGGTGGGTTGAAGGCGGGAGCGGTGCCTCCTCCGCCCATTCCGGCAGGTGCTTCCAGACATTGAGCGAGGTTTTGGCCATGACCGGCCGGGCAGGATCATAGGTTTCGCCCAGCGCCTGAAAAATGTAAGGGGTCCAGTTCCAGCCCTTGCCCTGCAGGCCCATGACTTCGGCGATGGCCAAAAGATCAGCCTTGCCGCTGCGGCGCGGCTCCTGCCGGATATCGGTCAGCAGTGCCTGTGCGGCGGCCATAAGGGTGAGCGGCAGATCCTCGAACTGTTGTGGCGTATCCAGTTCCAGAGCGCGCGCAAGACCGGCAGGCGTGGGAACGCAGAAGCGGGCCGGGTGGACGAAGGCGAAAAGCTCGAGCACGTCAAAGGCAGGCAGGGTCGGGACGCCGAGGCGCTGTTTTGTATAGGGAGCATGACAGAGCATCACGGGGTGGTCCTGAATCTCAGGGATAACGCGCGCGTGCGGCAAAAGGGAAATCTCCCCGTCCGGGGACAGCAGGGCGGCCTCCCGCGCATTGACAGCCAGCACCGGGACAGCGGGCAGTGCCGGAGCCGCTGCCGGAAGGGGCTTTTCAAGAGTGATTACGGACATGGCTTAGGGATAACACGCGGCCAAAGGAGCGGACAAAGAAATTCAGTCTTTTTTGGAGTGTTTTGGGCAAAGAAAGCCGCGTAAATTGACATATTTTTTGCAAGCGGGTAGCTTCTGCTGAGGAAGGATAAAGAATGAGGCTTCATCGCACGCTTTTACTGGCGACATTGATGGTTTCGACCAGCCTGCTGGGGCATAAAATCCGCGCTGACAGGGCGGCAGAAAATGCGAAGCCGCCGGGTGCCGCGCGCGCTGCTTTTTCAGATGCGGTTCGGGCTTGTGTGCCCGCGCCTGCGTCTTCCACCGGAGTTGTCGGCTCTTGCACCGAAAAGAAGCCGGAGCCGCCAATCCTCGCCGCCCCGGCGCCCTCAGGAGGCTGAGGATGACAATGACAAGTCTCTGGCCGGTTGTCATTGCCTATGCCGCTTTCGTCATGGCCATGGTTTCGCCGGGCCCCGACTTTTTCATGATCTTGCGCAATACGCTGGGCCATTCCCTGCGGGCCGGGATTTTTTCCGCCGCAGGGATTGCTATCGGTCTCAGTGTGCATATCGCCTATACGTTTGCGGGTATCGGGCTTTTGATTTCAAAATCGATCATGCTGTTTAACATCGTCAAGTGGGTGGGCGCGGCTTACCTGATCTATATTGGCGTATCGGCCCTGCGTTCAAAGGGCATCGATGTAAAGGTTCTCGCGATCAAAAAGAGCGAAGCTGGAAAATCGGACGGGCGGGCTTTTCTCAGCGGCTTTGTGACCGAAGTTACAAATCCTAAGGCGACGCTCTTCTTCGTATCTCTTTTCAGCCAGATGGTCGGTCCCTCAACCCCGCCGGCCCTGCAGGTTGCCCTGGCGCTGGCTTGCATGATCACTGCCTTCGTCTGGTTCGCGCTGGTGGCGCTGGTGATGGGTGTGGGGCCGGTGCGCGAAGCCTATCGACGCGCGTCAAAATGGATAGACCGGACGCTGGGCGGGTTTTTCATTGCGCTGGGCGCAAAGCTGGCTTTCATCCGGCAACGCTAGCGGTCGATCAGGGTATAGTAAAAGTAATAGGTTCCGCTGATATCCGTGCCGGCGCCGTCCTGGTTGCCTTCAAAACATCCCGCTTTTGTCCCCGCAGGCTGATCTATGGTCTGGCCGTCGGGAAAACTGCCTGTAAATTTCGTGGCGATATCCGCTTTGGCCGTATCCTGTAGCGTTGAAGACATCCCCAGCTCTATGTTGATCCGCTCGCAAAGGGCGGGATCGACCCGGGGGAGAATGACCATGAGCTCATTGTCGCTGCTGGTGGCGGGGCCGCCGCCGTCCGTGTTCACGCCCGTAATATTGTTGGCGCCGGTGAACAGCCAGGGGCTGCCGTCATTCGTATTTTCCGGTGGCGGCCTGTAGGCCAGACCGCTGCCGCCGCTTGTGTCGAACAGGCGGCAGTCGCTGATGAGGCAGTTGGCATTGGCGTATCCGGGGACTGTGTCGTTTTCAAAGCTGATATCGTTTTCGGATATGCCGTTTAGATTCATGCGCTGTACGGCTTTCGCCAGACTGTCCGCATAGCGGAGCATGGCCGAGGCCTGGATCCGCATCCGCTCATTGTTTTTGCTTTGCTCGGTGGTGTCCGAGGTGCGCATGATGACGACAGTCAGGGCCGCCATGAGGGCGATTGCCAGAAGGATGATCCACAGGGCACTGCCCGAACAGGAGGAATATTTGCGCTTCATCATTCCATTATAGCCTAAAAACTGCTAAGCAAAAGCCATGTACAAAATAGACCGCGAATCAGCTTTTAAATGCCGTGCCTGGCCCTTTGAGGAAGCCCGGAAGGTTTTGAGCCGCCTGGGCGGCAAGGTCCCGGAAAAGGGCCATGTGCTGTTTGAGACAGGCTATGGCCCTTCGGGGCTGCCGCATATCGGCACGTTCGGGGAGGTCTGCCGGACGTCCATGGTGCGTTATGCCTTTACGTGCCTGTCGGACATTCCCACAAAGATCGTATGTTTTTCGGACGACATGGACGGCCTGCGCAAGGTGCCGGAAAATGTCCCGAACAAGGAGATGCTGGCGCAGCATATGGGCATACCGCTGAGCCGTGTGCCCGATCCCTTCGGCAAATATGAAAGTTTCGCGGCGCATAATAATGCGCGCCTGCGCGAATTTCTGGATTCCTTCGGTTTCGATTACGAATTCATTTCATCGACCGAGCGCTATAAATCCGGTCAGACGGATGAGGGCATGCTCAAGATGCTGCACAAGCATGAGGAAGTGCGGAATATTGTTCTGCCGCTTCTGGGCGAAGACCGGAAGAAGACCTATTCGCCGTTTCTTCCCGTTTCGCCGAAGACCGGGCGTGTGCTGCAGGTCGCCATCCTTGAAACACACCCTGAGCGCGGAACGGTTGTTTTTGAAGACGAAGATGGCACGAAAGCGGAGGTGCCGGTTACGGGCGGGCACTGCAAGGCGCAGTGGCGGCCGGACTGGGCGATGCACTGGTATACGCTGGACACCGACTATGAAATGGCGGGCGAGGATCTGCAAAGCTCCCGCGATATTGCCTGCAAAATTCTGAAGGTGCTGGGAAAGACGCCGCCGGAGGGCTTTCATTACAAATTGTTCCTCGATGAAAAAGGCGAAAAAATCTCCAAATCGAAAGGCAACGGCCTGACGATGGAAGAATGGCTGCGCTACGCGCCCAACGAAAGCCTGGCCTATTACATGTATCTGCGCCCTTCTTCGGGCAAGAAGTTGTATTTCGACATTATTCCCAAGGCGGTCGATGAATATCTGACCTATGTCGAAAAAATACCCCAGCAGATGGCGGAGCCGGACAAGCTTCTGGATAATCCTGCTCTGTATATCCATGAGGGCAGGGAGGTGAAGCCGCCACCGGTCAATTTCGCGCTGCTTCTGAATCTGGCCAGCGCGGCCAACGCCCATGACAAGGAAACGATGTGGGGTTTTATACGCCGTTATGCGCCGGGCGTGACGCCGGAAGGCAACGATCTTCTCGATCGGCTCGTCGTTTACGCAGTGCGCTATTACGAAGATTTCGTCCGACCCTCAAACTCCTACCGCCTTCCTGATGCGCGGGAGCGGGCGGCATTGGAAGATCTGATGCGCCGCCTTGAGGTTCTGCCGGCCACGGCGGATTCCGAAGCGCTGCAGACCGAGGTTTTTACGGCCGGAAAGGAAAACGGCTATGCCAAGGAAGATCTGCGTCAGTGGTTTCAGGCGATTTACGAGGTTCTGATCGGTCAGCCGCAGGGACCGCGCTTTGGCACTTTCATCGCCCTTTATGGACGTGACGAGACACTGGCGCTGATCCGCGACGCGTTGGGCGGAAAATTCGCAAAGGCGGCCTAGTCTTTTTTCTCAATGCTAAAACCTGTGCGCGGCAGGCCCATGCCCGGCTGGCCGTAGGCGGCGCCCTTGTTCAGCGTACATTCCGGCTCCCAGTACGTGGTGATGGCGCTCAGATCAGGCCGGTCGCGTTCGGCGGGCGCTTCCGCAGGTGTGCCGATATAAATGAACCCGGCGACGTGGTCGCGCTCATCAAGACCGATCCCTTCCCGGAATGTTTTGTTATAGGCATACCATTCCGTAACCCAGTTTGTGCCGAAGCCAAGCGCATGTGCGGCGATGCATAAATTCTGGCAGGCGGCCCCGGCAGATAAAATCTGCTCCCACAGCGGGTGTTTGCCTTCGCGGAAGCGGGAAATAACAGCGATCACGAGCGGTGCGCGCAGAAAACGTTCGGCTTCCAGTTCGAGCTTCGCGGGGGCGGCGTCCGGCTCCTCGGTCAGCCATGATTTTTTGAGCAGAGCGCCGACTTTTTTCCGGCTCTCTCCCGCGAAGACGATGAAATGCCAGGGAAACAGGCGGCCGTGGTCGGGCACCCGGGCGGCGGCCTGCAGCAGGGTCTGAATGGCGGCAGGGCCGGGGCCGGGCAGGCTTAAGGATTTGATGGGCGTGCTGCGGCGGCGCAGGAGATAATCGACCAGATCCGCGGAGGGATGCGTAGCCAGGGGGGTATTGCCGGGGGCAGATGCGGGGGCTGCGGTGGTCATGATGTTATATCCTTTATCTTGAGGTTCCGTCCTTGTTATCAGGCGCTTTTTGTCCCGTAAATATTAAAAATATTGATTATTTACATGTAAAAAATTGATAAAATCTATTTTTATGTTGACATTTTTTAAATATGGTAATATGCTGGAAATATGATCAGGTGTCCCGTCTGTGCCATTAATGTGAAAACGACCCGGTTGGAGTGCGAAGGGTGTCATGTCGCACTGGAAGGGGTATTTGAGCTTCCCCGTCTTGCGCGTCTGCCTGTCGAGCACCAGAATATGGCCGAGGCCCTGGTGCTGTCAGGTGGAAACCTCAAGCGGCTGGCGCAGGAGATGAATATCAGTTATCCGACCCTGCGCAAGCGGCTGGACGACCTGATTGCCGCGCTGGAGGGGTTACGCAAGGCGGACGAGGGCAGGGCGGAAGATATCCTGAAGGCCATCGAGACGGGTGCCATGACGGCAGAGCAGGGGTTGAGACAGATAAAGGAGCTGAACGGTGAACTTTGAGGAACGCATAAGACGCCTGCAGGCGCAGGGCAAGCTGACGTCCTCACAGGCGGCGGCCATGAGTGAGAGCGTGGCAGGCATTAACGCCCTTCCGGTTTCAGCGCGCCGGCCCCTGCCGGCAGCAAAGATTATGATTGCGCTGGCAGCGGCGCTAATACTGGTTTTACTGATCACAGCGGGCCACGGTTCTGCGCCCGCTGCGGTTCAGCATGTCGATGAAATAATGAACACAGGAGAGGTAGGAGTCATGAATAAAAGTATGATGACGGGACTAAGCATTTTTATAATTGTTGCGCCCCTGATTTTTCTGGTGATGACGCTTTATAACGGCCTGGTGGCCAAAGAAGAAACCGTGCTGTCGTCCTGGGCGCAGGTGGAGAGCAATTATCAGCGCCGCGCGGATCTTGTCCCCAACCTCATTGCGACGGTGAAAGCTTTCGCCGATCATGAAACGGATGTCATGACGGCGGTGACAAAAGCGCGGGCGGACGCCGTTGCCGCAACGGCGGCGGTTGGGAAGGATCTCGGTGACGAGAACGCCCTGAAAGCCGCGGCACAGGCGCAAAAGGCACTGGGGCAGAGCATGTCCCGACTGATGGCCGTAGCTGAAAACTATCCGCAGCTTCGTTCCTCTGACAATTTCCTCGCCCTGCAGGATCAACTGGAGGGAACGGAGAACAGGATCAATGTCGCGCGCATTGTTTTTAACGAATCTGTGAACGATTATAATTCGGCCATCCGCAAGATGCCCGGTGCGCTGATAGCCGGCATGGCGCATTTTCAGCGCAAAGCCTATTTTGAATCTGACGAAGGTGCTGACAAGGCAGGTTCGGTTAGTTTTAATTAACCGGGGAGGCCGGTATGCGTTTTTTCAGAACATGGAAGCTTGTTCTTTTCCTGATGACCATGGCTGCGATCCTGGCGGCCCTGTTGCAGAGGTCGGTATCGACCGAGGCGCCCTCCTATGCTGAAAGCCGGGTTCTCTCGCGCCTGACTTTTGCCGATGAGGCTCATATCATGACGCCGGAGCAGGCGCAGAAGACGGAGGAATATCATAAGGCGCTTCTGCGGAGTTATGATGTTGATTATCGCGTGGTGACACTGGAATCAAGGACGCAGAGTCTGGAATCGGCTGCCCGTGAGGAGTTCGCAAAGCGAAAAGTAGGGGGACTGAGTCGCAAGGGCCGGGGGCTTCTTCTTTTGATAGACCCGGCAAAAAACGAGGTCCGGCTTGAGGTTTCAGCGGCACTGGAAGGCATTTTCACGGACGCATTCGTATCCTATATCCAGAACCGGCAGATGATCCCCTTTTTCCGTGTCGGGCGCGTAGCCGACGGCATATTAGCGACGACGGAAATGATGTTCACCCGTATGAAAGAGGCGAGCATAGGAAAGCCCTTTAGTCCGCCGATGGAGGGTTTTTCAACAGGCGCCGGCGTTTCCAACCCGGCGCAGATCGGTGCCGGGGCGGATAATAGTTTTCGTCAGGCTGATCCTAACATCCGCCCCGGCGGCCACGGCGCGGAGGGCCTCAGTCCCGACCAGGTGGTGGCTGCCTATCTTGTTGCCATGCATGATCGCAACGGGAATCCTGACCTGGCGATCTATAGCGAGGAAACTAAAAAAATGCAGCGCAACTGGGTGGTGACGGCGGCGCAAATGGATAATGTCGTCAAGGCCTACAGGGCATGTCATGCGGAACCTGCGCGCGTCAAAGGTGCTTACGCGGTTGTTCGCTACAATGTTCTTGAGCGGGAATGCGCGCCCTATTTTTTAATTCGTGAAAAGGGGGAATGGCGTCTGGACCTGACCATGATGCAGAAGATCCTGCGCTTCAGCCACAACAATCAGTGGCATTTTGTTCCCGGCTATCAGCAGCGGCAAGGCGTTTACGGCTTTGCCTTTTATGACTGGCGGCTGGACAAGAACGGTTTTCCCCATGAGATGGGCCGCTAATAGAATAGAGAAGACCTGATCCCGGCCAGGGCCAGAAGTTAAGGCTGGGGCGTTGGTGCTTTGTAGTAATCCTTCCAGTAAGCGGGTCGCTCGTTTTCAGGAACGGCTTCCCAGCCACGGTTAAGGATATCGTATTGCGGATCCAGCCACAGGCCGTGATCCATGATAAGGCGGCCATCCAGGTAAATCCGGCCGTCTTTGCCCTGCAGCATGGTGGTAATGTCCCAGTGAAGGTCGCTGACGCCGCCATTGTCCACCTTGACGGGCGTGCCCATATATTCGGTGTAGGAATAAGGCCGTCCCAGCGCCAGATGGAAGCTGCCGCCGATTTTTTCCACCAGCAGGCCGTTGCACACATGCTGCTTCAGATGCGGGTTGGTGCCGATCCCCAGTTCGCCGACGCCCAGGGCGCCTTCATCGACCGATAGTATCTCTCTGAGTTCTTTATCGCCTTTTTCGGCGCTGAAGCCGATGAGTTTTCCTTTGCTGAATTCCAGGGTCAGGTTCTCAATAATGGCTTTACCGTGTTCGCTGAAGCGGCCTTTGGCGACAACAGTTCCTTCTACGCTGTCGCGGCGCGGCGCGCTGAAAATCTCCGACCCCGGTACGTTTTTGGCGATAAGGCTGTTGCAGAAGGTGAAATGAGAGCCGTCATGATCGACAAGCTCCATTGATACATCGGTGCCGTCATTGTTGGTGATGCGTACCTTGCAGGCGGCATTGAATTCCTTGATCAGCGCCTCCTGTGCCTTGCCGATGCGGTCCCAGGGCTGATCACACATTTCAAAGAAGAGCCTGGTGTAGTCGTCATAAGGGATTTCATCGATTTCGGCGTCTTTGCGCGTGGGAATGATGGTCAGCGTATAGAACAGGTCGCCGGAGCTGATCCGCTCGCCGAAGGAGCGTGTTTCCTGCGCATAAATCTTGGTCTTGGCTTTGTCGGTTTCCGGAGGGTCGCGGTCGGGCACGCCGGGCCGGGCCGTCATGATCGTTGTCAGGGGCGCGGTCATTTTCAGGAAATCGGCAGCCAGCGCCCGGACGCCTGCATCCTCGGTGTGATTGACAAGGTGGGCCTGGAACTCCGGATCAGCGAACTGCACAACGAAGGGAATGTGTTCGGCAGCGCACTTGTCAGCCAGCCAGACGCCGATCTCGCGCGCGCCGTCACCAATATTGATCAGGGCCTGGTCGTTTTTTCGTGGGTTGGCATTGTAAATTTTTTGCGCGAGGCTGTGCTGCAGCTCGGTCGAGGCGGGGGGTGTACCGTAATCTTTCCACATCGGCAGGCCGAGGACCTTTTGCCTGAAGACGGCATCCTGTGCCACGCCGGCGGTATAAATCTTGTTCAGGCGCTGGGCTTCATGCAGGGCCTGAAGCAGATCGTCGGTATTTTGAAATCCCTGGCTTTCGCGTGCCAGGAGGTCGGCGGCTTCGGCTTTCCAGAGCGTATTCTCCTGCACCAGCTCCTGAATGTTAGCCAGCTGCCCCTGATAATAAGATCCCAGACTTTTTATATCCATGTGTATCCCCCGGCTCATTTGTTATTATGGATATATAAAGAGCTTTTCGCCATACCGCAATAGAATAATGGGCTTACAGTTCAAGAGCGGCCACATAATCATTCAGAGCCGCACGGGCTTTCTGAATTTGTGTTGTCAGGTCCTGCTCCCGTCCGGCCAGCAGATCAAGCTGGTTTTCCTGATCCTCAAGATTTTTCAGGTAACGCTTGCCCAGAGGCGTGTTCGTTGAAACGGTTTTCAGGTTTTCACGCAGCCTTTGCTGATCGTTATACAGGTTCTGGCGCTGTGCCGCGATGCTGTTGAGCTGGGCTTGCGGCGCATAGACGTTTGCCTGCAGTTCCTTGACCCGTTCCAGCGCCCTGCGCAGGGCAGAAGGCAGGTTTTTGCCGACGGCAGCCATGCGGGCTTCAAGATCGCCAGCGCTGATCTGTGTCAGGGCGATGGTTTCGGTGTCCTGCCGCTGCAGGGTCAGTTTCATGGTTTCGCTTTTTCCGGCGTCGACGTTCATCTTGACGCGGTAATGGGTGGATGTGACTTCCGGCTCCTCCGTTGCATTGTCCGGCTTGATAATCTCCCAGCCTTCACGGCGTGGCTGCTCAATCACGATGGTGCGGGATTCGTCTTCCGGCGCCTTGGCCGTGTATGACGTCGTGTTGCGCCATATGACTTTCTGGTGGAGCAGGCCTTTGCTGACAGTGATCAGGCCCAGCTGCCGGTCGTCTTCTGATTGCTGGTCGATTTTCGTCTTCGTGTCGAGGGCGAAGCTGATATAGCGGTCCTCACCCTTGGGCACCAGCGGCATATCGGCATCACCGACGTGCAGAAGGCCGCTCTCGGCGCGGTCGTACAAGGTCAGGATCCCGGGGGGCAGGCCGCTGCTTCCGTCATTTTTAAACGACACGGCTGACAGCGGGTGTGCAGAATTTGTTTCCGGCTGATAGACCCAGACCTTGCGCGCGGAAAATTCGCGGCTGATGAAAGGGATCATGAGGGAATTTCCGGCGGGCAGATCGACGGGCTGCGGGAAGGCGAACACCATCTGGCTGGCGGTTTCATCCGCTGCCGCCGTGCTGACCAGAGCCATCGGCGCGGGCGGCGCCATGGGGGCTGACATAGCCGGCATAGGCGTGCCGGACATGCCGGGCGCCCCCTCCATGGCATCCATGGCCATCATCTCTGACGGTCTGTCTTCGTTGAGCTCCCCGCCCATAGCGCGGCCTTCGGCTTTTAAGAGCGATTTTTGCTTCATGGGAGCCATCATGCCCATTTTTTCCTGGCGCAGCGCACCCTTATCTCCTTCCATGTCCGCGGCCTGGGCCAGAGCGCCGTTGTCGATGCGGGGCAGGATGCGGTCCATCACCTTGACGGGCAGTTCAGGACGGGAAAGGTAATAGCTTTCATAGAGAGCCTGCTGGTAGGTGACCGGCGAACCCGACATCAGCGTGACGCTGACGTTTTTCCAGTCCTGTCCGGTTGTATTTTCAAGAACGGCCCAGCCCTGCAGGACGGCTTTTCCTTCCTTGTCATCATGCGGCAGGACGAGCCGATAGCTGCTCTTCCATAGCGGCGCGTCCTGGATATAAGCCAGGCTAACCGGGCGGGAGCCCTCACCCCGCAAGGAGATTGTCAGTGTGCGCTGATCCTTGATGCGGTTGGTAAAAAGGGCTTCGAGCGCGCGGTTAAGCTGGTCCTGCACGCCTTTGTCGGAAAACTGAAGGCGGCCAATATTTTCCAGCACCGCTGTCTTGATGCCCTCCGGCGTCAGGATGCTGACGCGGTGGCGGATAATGAGGCCGCCTTCCTTGGTTTGTTCCGTCTCGTCTGTGACATTCATCAGTCGGCCCTGCAGTGAGTCTGTCTGCACATCGGCGCCGCGCAGCGTGTTGAGAAGCTGGATAAGCGAGTCGAGATCGGACTGGCTGAAAGGAAGGTTGCGGAAAGTCTGTGACAGGGGTTCGCGTCCGGGCAGGCTTACGCCCCCGAGTTGTCCCCGGGCGTCGAGCACCACAAGGCTTTTGAGCATGTCATCAACGCGGTCGAGCTGGACCGGAATCTCGATATTCTCGTTGCCGTCTACCGTGCCCTGATGCTCATACAAAGCGAGTCCGCTGGCGGTAATGACGACACGTTTGAGGGGCAGGGTTTCTGCCGCGTGCGCTGCAGTGCAAAAGGAAAGCAGCGCAGTGCCAAGAAGAAGCGTGGACAGCAGTCTTGTCGCGGGATATCTCAAGGCGGTCTCCTTAGTGGTTAAATGCATCTTTTTTTGATCCCGGCAGGATAACGCAAAACCGCTGTGGGCGCGAGGGGATCACGGCGCATGCTTTTTGTTGTTTTTCCGTAATTTTTTGCGCTAAGCTGATCACCATGCCAATGATTGCGGACCAATTGCCGGACTCTTTGCTGGGAGGACTCCTTGAAAAGGCCGACGACTTTGCCGTCGGTACGGTGAAAGCGGGGAGGGGCGGCCCATTTGCGGCTTCGCTGCACGTTTATGACCTCGATGCACGGGAACTGATCCAGATCGGCGGGATGGCGGCCAACGCCGTGCTGGAAACCGGCATGGCCAGCGCGCACGCCGAAGACCGGCTCCTGTCGCCTGAGAATGTGCGTATGCTCAAGGATCATCTGGCAAGGAAACGCGGGAATGATATTGCTGTCATCCTGGCATCCAGCGGCCAGAGTTGCCCGGCCTGCCATGCCAAGAGCGAAGTGGCTGCCCGCGTTCTGATGTCCGAAAATCTTTTGCCATCCGGGCGGTTTATCGTCACCTACGGCGCGACCTATGAGGACACGAAAAATACGGCTCTTTTTAACGATGAGATTTATCATCAGGATTTCAGACGGGCGCCGCCGGAGCGTTTGGTAAAGGTGGTGGAGGAAAAATCTGCTGGTCTGCCGGATGATGTTGATTCCTTCTTCCGTGCGGCAAAAGCTCCGGCGGCGCTGATTGCGCGCGGCGGGCAGGTTCTGGCCACAGGCCGGGACTGCCGTCACGACGACATACTGGCGACGGCGGAGGTCGGCGCGATCCGGCAGGCCTGCGCAAGGCAGAAGCGGGAAGGCGTGACGCAGCCGTGGAATCTGGACGCCGTTCTTTACACGACGGGCGGCGATATCGGTCCTCTTTGCTATGCCGAATGCCAGTGGGCAAATGTCACCAAAGTCGTTTGTCTGGGATTGCAAAGCCATGAACCGGAGGCACCGGGCATCGACAATCGTGCTTTTTATGACCTTATGGCGGCGGGCAACCACAGACATAATCAGGCCGCGCTGGTTGTTCTTCGCCAGTCGCCCTTCTCAAACAGGGCGCAGAAGGAATGGCGTCAGCGTCTCGACGACATCGTCAAACAGGGCGGCTCGCTGGAGAGCATTCTTTACAACGGCGTCGGCGGCTAAGCCGGATTCAGCGGAATATAATCCAAATATCGTGGATCTATGCGATCAAGTCGCGTGACTCTGCCCTGCGCTTCTGTCTTTTCTTCAGGAGAGGCATGAGGGCCAAAATAGTGTCGGGTAAGTCTCATGGCTCTGTCAAAATGGGCGTTGGCAGCAATCAGACTATGATCTTTTTTGATGTACTCACCATATAGGGAGTCGGGATCGGGTCTATCCAGAATTCTTTCTTCTATGAAATAGATGCGATCAGGAAATACGTTTCTTTCGACAGGGTTTCTTTCCAGCATTGATTTCTCGTACTGTCTACGATTCGCATAAAAAGCGATATACAGGCACTTGTCCCGATCCAGGCGCGCTCTCATGCCGTCTTTGTAGCTGAAATGAGCGTCTCCGTAGATTACGGCGGTTTTTTGACCGGCCGACTTCCGGTCTATATAGGCGGCCACTTCCGGGTCGCCCAGAAGCAGGCGGCATGCAACTTCCTGACAGTAAAACTCAAAATTTTCTGTTTCTGCGCGAAAGGGAGCGAACGGCTTTCTTTTTTCCTTTCTTTCTTCATCTATAGGCAGGCACTCTCGCCATTGCAGTGAATCTGCGGCTGTAATTCGTATTCCGGCCTGAACATAGTTATAGAGCAGTTTGATGCTGGGTCCTTTATTGCCCAATGCATCTTGGCGCTGTTTCAACTCCTGGGTATCGATGTTTTTTGCTCCGGGATTTTGAAATGCCTGACGATTGGCTGTATGCATAATCCAAAAGTTGGTAAAGTCGATTGCGCTATGCCTGCAAAAAGTGCCTTCAAATTTTTTAAATTCGTCGTCGGAAAGCATTCCAGCCTGATGACGTTTTGCTTGCTCGCTATAAATTTCAATTTGATAAGGGGGTAAAAGTTCGCGCATCTGCTCGATACAGCTATGACTGATCCCGGCATGCTGCAAGAGTGCCATTACAGGCAGGCCGTCAATGAAGTCGCTTATGAGGGGATTGTTATGATCAGTGTCACCAATGAGGAGAAACTGTTTTCCGGGCCGGGACATGCGGTCCTTAACGAAAGCGAACAACACGGGGTGTTGGGCGGCATAATCCCGTGCGTGGATCCCGCCGAATTCTTTCTGCCGTGTATTTGTGTCGGTTGCCGGTTTTGTTGAGCCCATAGCCGGCTAGTTTATATATAATTATGTAAATAATCAAGCTTTTATAGATTTCTCCCTTATTATTGAGAGGCGGGGCATTTGTACCTATATTCCCTGCATGGCGTTAAAGGCAGCGAAAATTCAGGAAAAGCAGGGGGTAGGCTTTAAAATCCACTCCGATTTCAGCCCGGCGGGCGATCAGCCGGAGGCCATCCGCGCGCTGGTGGCCGGACTGCGGGCCGGAAAACGGGATCAGGTGCTGCTGGGGGTCACGGGCTCCGGCAAGACCTTTACTGTCGCTCATGTGATTCAGGAACTGCAGCGTCCGGCGCTTATTCTGGCGCCGAACAAGACTCTGGCGGCCCAGCTATATGGCGAGATGAAATCATTTTTTCCCGAAAACGCTGTCGAGTATTTTGTTTCCTACTACGATTACTACCAGCCTGAGGCCTACGTGCCCCGGACGGACACATTCATAGAAAAGGATTCCGCGATCAACGAGCAGATCGACCGGATGCGCCACAGCGCAACGCGCGCGTTGTTCGAGCGGCGCGACTGCATCATCGTGGCTTCCGTTTCCTGCATTTACGGCATCGGCTCCAAAGAAGACTATCAGGCCATGGTTTTGGATCTGCGCAAGGGCGACCGCATCGACCGCGAGGAGCTGATCCGCCGCTTCGTGGAGCTGCAATATGTCCGCAATGATATCGCATTTGAGCGCGGATCGTTTCGCGCGCGGGGCGATTCCATCGATTTGTTCCCGGCACACTTTGAGGACCGCGCCTGGCACTTCTCCCTGTTCGGGGACGAGCTGGAGGATATTACCGAATTCGATCCGCTAACGGGGGAAACCTTTTCACGGATGGATGAGGTGCGCGTCTATGCCAACTCTCACTACATCACGCCCGGTCCCACCATGCAGCAGGCGATCGGGAGCATCAAGAAGGAACTCAAGGACCGCCTGAGCTGGTTTGAATCGGAGAAGAAACTTCTGGAGGCCCAGCGTCTCGAACAACGAACGCAGTTCGATCTGGAGATGCTGCAGGCCACGGGAATTTGCGCGGGGATCGAAAATTATTCGCGCTTTCTGACCGGCCGCAGGCCGGGGGAGCCCCCGCCGACACTGATTGAATATTTGCCAAAAGACGCCCTGATCATACTGGACGAAAGTCACGTCATGGTGCCGCAGCTGCACGGTATGTATAAAGGCGACCGTGCGCGCAAGCAGACATTGTCCGATTATGGTTTCCGGCTGCCCAGCTGCATGGACAACCGGCCTCTGAAATTCGAGGAATGGGACAGTATGCGGGGCCAGACCCTGTTCGTATCAGCCACCCCCAGTGCATGGGAGATCGAAAAAGCGGGAGGCGTGTCGGCGGAGCAGGTCGTACGGCCGACGGGTCTTGTTGATCCGCCGGTGGAGATCCGCCCGACGGCGCATCAGGTTGACGACCTGATGAAGGAATGTAAACGCGTGGCCGGTGCGGGCGGTCGTGTTCTGGTGACGACATTGACCAAGAAAATGGCCGAGGCGCTGACTGAATATCTGGACGATCACGGGGTGAAGGTCAGATATATGCACAGTGATGTCGATACTCTGGATCGGATCGAGATCATCCGCGACTTGCGCCTGGGCGTATTTGATGTGCTGGTGGGTATCAACCTGCTGCGCGAAGGTCTGGATATACCGGAATGCATGCTGGTGGCTATTCTGGATGCGGACAAGGAAGGCTATCTGCGTTCCAAGACATCTCTGATCCAGACGATCGGCCGCGCGGCGCGGAATGTCGATTCTCGGGCCGTGCTTTATGCGGACACTGTGACAGGCAGCATGAAGGGCGCGCTGGAGGAAACGGATCGCCGCCGGGAAAAGCAACTTGTCTACAATGCGGAGAACGGAATCACGCCAGAGACGGTAAGGAAGTCTATCGGTGACATTATGCAGAGCGTTTATGAGCGTGCCGATCATGTGAATGTTCAGCGCATGAAGGGATTGAGCGATGTAGAGCAGGAGGCGCTGGAGACTCCCGAAAATCTGAAGAAATATATCGGCAAACTTCATAAGCGGATGGTTGAAGCGGCAGGAAATCTTGAATTCGAGGAGGCGGCCCGCCTCCGGGATGATATCCGCAAGCTCGAAGCGGCGGATATTGGTATTTCCGTTAATTAATTTTCCCGCTAATCCCTCTCCCCCCCTGTAAAGTTTTGGGTTAGGATGCCGTTTTCGCGGAGGAACCTGATATGCGTTTACCGGCACTCTTTATTCTGGCGCTCCTGATTCTGGCGGCCCTCGGGATGCCGGCGCGGGCGGAAGAGGGCGCGATCAGGATCGTCAACCCTGACGGCTCGGTGACGGTTTTCAAAATGCCGGGCGCGGAATTAGCGCCGGAGCAGCCTGCCGGGGAACCGGAAATGAAGCCGGCGGAACCGCCTGTGAAAAAGCAGCAGGAGCGCCCTGTCGCAAAACCCGTGAAAAAAATTCCGGAAGCGAAGCCTGAGAAGGTCGAACATGAAGAAAAGGCTGCGCCTGATATGACGGCGCCGCCACCTGAAAAGGAAAGCAAGCCGGAGCCTGCCCCGGAGCCTGCAAAAAAGAAATTCCCGAAGGCGGTAAAAAATGAAAAGCCGCCGGTGCCCGCGCCATCCCCGGTTAAGAAAAAAGCGGTGCCTGCGCGCGTGAGCAAAAAGGGCGTGCCGCTGCCCGGCCGGAAGCCGGAAGTGCTGCTGCCGTCATCCATGCAGCCGTCTGCCCGGGAGGCGGAAAAGAAAGAGAGCCGCCGCTCTGAGAGGAAGGCTGATCCCGATGATGTTACAGCAGGCACGATTTCGGAGAACGAGGCCATCGGCATCGCCATTGCTCATGCGCCGCCTTCAAGGGACTTTGAGGTTTTCTATCAGATGAATAGCGGACGCCGCATTTATGCCGTGATATTCAATACGGAAGCGGGGCCTTACCGGGTTATTGTGGACGCTGAAACCGGCGCTATCCTGAAAGACTGAAAGATATTTCTAGTCGTTGTAGCCGGCTGTGGCGCCGCCTGCAGCGGGCTCGGTATTGGCAAGATCGGGAGCTACGGCGGCGGTCTTTGTGGCGGCGGCGCGGTCCCGCAGCGGGGCGGGCCGGGGGCCCTGACATTTCTTGGTCGTAAAAATACCGGTGATCAAACTGCGGCGCTGTTCGGCGATGTCCTGCAGGGCGTCAGCGGAGGCGGTCTCATCGTCGGTAGCAGAAGACAGAAGGTGCCCGGCGGCCATTATCCCGATAGCGCCGCCCAGTGAGCCGACAAGTATGCCGCCCACTGTTTTGGCTACACCTATTCCTGTGCTCGTGGTCCTCGACTCGTTCTTGGCGGCCAGCGCTTCTGAAATGACCTGATCCATGCTGGTTATTTCGGATGACAGGGCGTGGCAGCTCATATTCGTATCCCCCGGCATGCTGATTTCAAGTTGAGGCAAAGGCGCGCCCAAGACGACTTGCGCGGGGAGCAGGCCCATCCCGGCTATCGCCAGCGATGCGATAATATTATGACAACTAATGGCGCGCATGGTTGCAAGAGAACGAAAGAGGAGGTCAAAGGGGAGAAAAGACAGATGACTTACAATTAAGAGAGCACACGATGAAATTCTACCTGAATTCCCTGTGTTCTCAACTCCAAGTCTGGATTTTTACCTTTTTGTAAACAGGCAGAGAACGTTTGCATGCCTGGGCCAGCGCCCAAATTGAAAAGGGGCCGCTGAAATGATATACTGCCCGTATAAAACCTATAAAAAAAGATACAGGGCAGGGTCTTATAATGTTTGTTTCTGAGTCCACATCCAGTGAAATGCGTAGAACGCTCCGCAAGGTATTTACCGTTGCGGCCATTGGTTTTGTGATGGGATTGCCTTTCTTTGAGATGAAGCGCCCCAGCGTTTTGAGCGCGCGGGGACAGGAAGTGGCTACCCAGCCCGGTAAGAATGAGGCCGCTGAAAACTGGCTGAGCCGGACGTCGCTGGCCGTCACGGGCATGCGTGAACAAAACAGGCTTCTTAAAGTGGTGCGCGCGCTGAATAACATTTATGACCAGCAGGAAAAGAAAAAGAAGGACCCGCTGGATCCCAAGCCCGATTATACAGGCATCAACCCGCGTTTTACCGCCTCCGCCGTCACGGACCGCCCGGCTTATTACCGCCCGGCCTGAGGCTTCCCGCTGTCCTCTTATATAAGAGATTTGCCAAATTAGGCGATTCGCGGTACTATCTTTTTGTGCGTTCGCACGTTTCCTAGTCTCTGTCTTCATTTGTTCACAACTTTGTCCCTTTTTTTCGCGGAGGCCTTTCCATGCCGTCCTTTGTGCGTTTGATTCAAATATTATCTGTGGTGCCGCTGCTTTCACTGGCAGGGTGCGGTGACGGGTGGGAAATGCGCCCGTATGACAAGACCCCCTATGGCGACCGTACCGCAGGGCACGGGGTTGAATATGTTCTTGCCAAGATGGCGCCGTCCGCCGGTCCTGTGACCGACAAGGCCGTCATGGAAGATAAGAAAGAAGAACCAAAGGCCGAGCCGGTCAGGCAAGGCGATGAGGTCTTTAACAAGGCCCAGAAGAAGTAAAATGAGCAGACATCTCTCACATAAACCGCAGACAGCAACAGCGCCGCGCCGTTCCCGGACATCGCTGTCAGCGGCATGGGCCCGCGCCGCTAAAGGGGCCTGAGGCATGCCGGCGACACCGTTGCTGACGGCGTCGCTGACGGTCTTTTTGCTGCTTTGCTCAAATATATTCATGACTATTGCGTGGTATGGCCACCTGAAGTTCAAGGGGGCGCCGCTTTTCATCGTCATTCTGATAGCCTGGGGAATCGCTTTCTTTGAATACTGTCTCCAGGTGCCGGCTAACAGAATCGGTCACAGCTATTTCTCTGCCGCGCAGCTTAAAACCATACAGGAAATCATTACGCTGATCGTGTTTGCGGTCTTTTCAGTCCTGTATCTGGGCGAACCTGTCCGCTGGAATCATCTGGTGGGATTTGCGCTGATAGTAGCGGCTTCATGGTTCATTTTTCGCGAGTCCTGAGCATTCCTGAGAAACGGTTTCGGGTAAAACACAAGCCCGATTCTTCTCTCAGTGGAAAAATATACGATCAAGTATTTCCGTTCTTGTATTTTTGATATACAATGTTCCTGTGTTTGTGCTTAGTGCACTTTCATTTTCTACTTACCTTCTAACCAACCTAGGGAGAACTAGAATGGCTGCTAAGAAAAAAGCGACTAAGAAAAAAGCGACCAAGAAGAAGCCGGTTGCTAAGAAAAAGACAACCAAGAAAAAGAAGAAATAGTATTCTTCTTGGTTCGGCTTATGCCGGATTTAAAAGGGGGTCGCAGATGCTGCGGCCCCCTTTGTTTATAGCGTTATTTTGATGTTTTCGAGATATCAGCCGCGGCCGGAAAGCCGTTCGATTTCTTTTTCCAGTGCTGCTATATTTTTTTTCAGCTCAGTGACTGTCGCTTCGGAATTTTGTGCCGAAGAGGCGCCGGCGGCGAAGGGTGCCCAGGCGCGCATGGCGGTCTCGAACATTTCCATGTTCTTGCGACTCATCTCTTCGATGGCCGATACGGGATTGAGAATCATCCCTCCCAGCGATTTGTTAACCTGGTCCCGGAACTGCTCCTGGTTTTTTGTAAAACTCCCGATGGTTTGCTCCAGGTAATTGGGGATCAGGGACTGGAGGCTATCGCCGTAAAAGCCGATCAGTTGCCGCAGGAAGGGGATCGGCAGCAGATTCTGGCCCCCCCGGGACTCCTGGTCCACGATGATTTGCGTTAACACTTGCCGGGTCAGGTCTTCACCGGATTTGGCGTCATAAACGACAAATTCATGCCCTTCCTTGATCATGATGCACAGATCCTCGAGCGTGACGTAGCTGCTGCGGCCGGTATCATAAAGACGGCGGTTGGCGTATTTCTTGATGACGGTGGGCTGATCCGGCTTTTTACCTGGGGCAGACATGATGGACCTGTTCCTTCCTGATCGTGGGCCTGAATGAATATGTGCCTTGAAAACCGATCCCATTATGCACAATTTTTGCAGCACGAAAAGACTTTCTGTGGCACAAGCGGCAGCCATCACCTATAGTGCACGTATGCCGCAAAACAAAGATATTGAAGGCCTTTTTCAGGAGGCAGAGTCCCTGCGTCGCGGCTTGCGGCCCCTGTCCATTCATGTGAGCACCGCGCTTTTTGAATATGCAAAAAGAGGCGTGGCGTCTGATGATATCCTGCGGGCCATGACGGGGATGATCGAAGGCGTCAAAAGATATCAGGAGCATCCTTATCGCCGCGTCCCTGCGCCTCTTGAGACCGTATGGCGGCAGGGTCAGGCGTCGCTGCTTTACTGCCCGGCCGACAAAAAGGCGGATGATGCGCCCGTCATGTTTCTGGTGCCTTCGATGATTAACCGTTCCATGATACTTGATCTGCTGCCCGGCAGATCGTATGTGCGCTGGTTGGCGGCACAGGGATATGAAGTTTATCTTCTGGACTGGGGTGATCCCGCCCGCGATCCTGGCATGAACAGTCTGGATCAGGTGATCGGTGATGTCATGCTGGCGGCGGCAGACGTCATCCGGATCCGGGCGGGGGAGCGATCACTCTTTGGGCTGGGATATTGTATGGGCGCCACGCTGCTGGCGGCAGCGGGGGTCTTGCGGCCGGAGCTGTTCAGCCGTCTCGTATTTCTGGCGGGACCGTGGGATTTTTGCGCGGGCGACCGCGTGCTGGGCAACTATATCGTCGGTGCGGCGCCTTCGGCGCTGCAGATGATCAATTCAACAGGCTGCCTGCCTGTCGACTGGGTGCAGTCGATTTTCGCCGCGGTCAATGCCGACCGCACAGGGCGCAAATTCACCGATTTTTCGATTATGGATCAGGACAGCGAGGCGGCGCGCCTGTTCGTGGTGCTGGAAGACTGGCTCAATGACGGGGTTGATCTTCCGGGAGAAGTTGCACGCACCTGCATCCTTGGCTGGTATACGTATAACACGACGTTCCACGGAAAATGGGCTGTCGGCGGCACGGTCATCGCTCCGGCCCGGATCAAAACGCCCTCCCTGATCGTTGCCTCGGCCCGCGACCGGCTGGTTCCGGCGGAATCCTCTCTGGCGCTGGCGGCGCAGATACCGGGAAGCGCCACGCTCAAGCCGGAGTCAGGCCATATCGGCATGATCACCGGGCGGCGGGCGGCTGCAGAAGTCTGGCAGCCGGTACATGCATGGCTCATTGACGGCAGGCGCTAGCTGCTCAATAATGAGCAGGACCCCAGTGTAATTGCATAATCATAGGTACTGTCATGCAGAAAAGTGATCCGGTTGTCATTGTTGCAGCCAAAAGAACCCCCATAGGTAATCTTGGCGGCAGTCTGAGCACTCTGGCAGCGCATGAACTCGGTGCGCATATTATCCGCAGCGTGCTGGCGGACAGCAGCGTAAATGTGTCCGATATCGACGAAGTTATTATAGGTCAGGTTTTGACGGCAGGGTGCGGCCAGAATCCCGCGCGTCAGGCGGCCGTGGCCGCCGGGATCGGGTACGACAAAGCGGCCTGCACCATCAATCAGGTCTGTGGCTCCGGTCTGCGGACTGTGGCGATGGGCATGCAGGCGATCGCGAACGATGATGCGCGCATTATTGTTGCCGGCGGGCAGGAAAGCATGAGTCGCGCGCCGCACTCCCTTCTCTTGCGCGAGGGAGTCAAGTTCGGCAATACCGAGATGACCGATACCATGATCAAGGACGGGTTGTGGGACGCCTTCAATAATTACCATATGGGAATCACAGCTGAAAACATTGCCGAGAAATACCAGATCACCCGCGGCGATCAGGATGCCTTCGCGGCCGCTTCGCAGCAGAAGGCTGAAAAAGCCATCGGTGAAGGAAAATTCAAAGCGGAGATTGTGCCCGTAAAGATCAAAACCCGTAAGGAGGAGATCACCGTCGACAAGGACGAATTTCCACGCAGCGGCGTGACAACGGAAAGCCTCGGCAAGCTGAAGCCGGCTTTCAAGTCCGATGGCACGGTGACGGCGGCGAATGCTTCCGGCATTAATGACGGGGCGGCGGCTGTGATATTGATGCGTGCCAGCGAAGCGAAGCGGCGCGGTCTCAAGGTTTTTGCCCGTATTGCCTCATGGGCGACGGCGGGTGTAGATCCCGCCATCATGGGCACCGGTCCTATTCCCGCATCCCGGCGCGCGCTGGAAAAGGCGGGCTGGAAAGCCGCCGATCTCGACCTCGTGGAATCGAACGAGGCGTTCGCCGCGCAGGCATGCTGCGTGATGAAAGAGCTGGGGCTTGATCCGGGTATCGTTAACGTCAATGGCGGCGCCATCGCGCTGGGCCATCCGATCGGCGCATCGGGCACTCGTGTGCTGGTTACGCTGCTTCATGAAATGGCAAGGCGAGACGCGCAGCGCGGCCTTGTAACCCTGTGCATCGGCGGCGGGATGGGTATAGCCATGTGCGTTGAGCGCGGCGGTGATCTGGATCTGAGGACGGCGGCATGAACGCAGACAGGGGCGTTGCCGTTGTCACGGGCGGGACCCGGGGCATAGGTCTGGAAATTACGCGGGCGTTGCGGGCCGATGGTTTTGATGTGGCGGCCGTCTTCCACGGCAACGAAGATGCCGCACGTATGTGCGAGCGCGATACCGGTGCGCGGACATTTAAAACAGATGTTGCGGATTTTGCCGGCTGTCAGGCCCTGTGCGAAGACATAGAAAAGAATTTCGGCCCTGTTCGCGTGCTCGTGAACAATGCGGGGATTACGCGCGACGGCGTCCTTCATAAAATGACTGAAGAAAACTGGCATGCGGTGATTGAGACCAACCTGACCTCCTGCTTCAATATGTGCCGGGCCGTTATTACGGCCATGCGCGACCGGGGCTATGGCCGGATTGTGAATATCGGCTCGATCAATGGCCAGAAAGGCCAGTTCGGGCAAACGAATTATGCGGCCGCCAAGGCCGGCATGATCGGATTCACCAAGGCGCTGGCGCTGGAAAGCGCGGCCAAGGGGATAACGGTCAATATTATATGCCCTGGCTATATCGCCACGGACATGACGTCGGCCATGAAACAGGAGGTTCTGGATTCCATCGTCCGGCAGATTCCTGTGGCGCGCATGGGCAGGCCGGACGAGATCGCGGCCATCGTTTCATTTCTGGCTTCGGAAAAAGCGGCATTCATCACGGGCGCGACGATCACCGCCAACGGCGGTCAGTATATGGCATAGTTTTTTTGTTTATATCAAGAAGAGGCGGGGGAAGCCTATGACAGTCAAAAGGACAAACAAGGATACGGTTATTCTCGAGCGGCGCTTCGTTCCTGAGGGCTCGGTTATCATGAAGGAAGGCGAGGCGGGCAGTAGCGCTTTTCTGATCCAGTCGGGAGCGGTCAAGGTTTATGCCGGCGGCGCGGGCAAGAGGGTTGAGCTCGCCACGATGGGTATTGGTCAGATTTTCGGCGAGATGTCCCTGGTGTTTGAAGAGCCGCGCTCGGCGACGGTGGAGGCCATCGAGGATTGCAACCTCATCGTCATTACACGCGACACGCTGCAGCAGAAGCTGGATAAAAGCGATCCGACAATCCGGGCTATCGTACCGATGCTTTTGAAACGCATCATACAATCGAACAACGTGCTTCTTAATAAGCAAACCACGATGGACGCTCTGGTCGAGACGGTTAACACTGTATACCAGAATATTCACACCACGCTTCCTTTGGCGCAGAAAAAAAGCCTGGAAAACATTGTATTGCCGAAACTTCAGGAGTTTCTTGCCGCGATCAAATCTTTCAAAGATAGCCATATTTCCGACGCAAATACGAAATAACTTTTTTCTTACATGACTGTTTAATTTGATTTTTATGCATGAAATGCCCAGATACTTGTGTAGGGCGGGAGAAAGATTAACGTGAAGCGTATCATTATTTTTGCAGGTCTGGGTGTTGTAGCTGTTCTGGGCGTTCTGATGGCAGCCCCCAACTTCATCGACTGGACGAAGCACCGCGAGCAGATATTAAGCCGCCTGCACGAGGAAACCGGGTACGAATATGCTCTCGGCGGTGATCTTAGAATGGCGATTCTGCCTTATCCCCACGCCATTCTCGAGAAGTTATCGATCCGTGTGCATGACAAGCCGCTGGCTTCGTTCGACAAGGCTTCTGTCTCTGTTGCGCTATGGCCGCTTCTGCAGGGTCGGGTCGTCGTCAGCAGCGTGATACTGGTAAAACCTGAAGTCACGCTTGAGAAGGCTGCTGACGGTACGGAGTCATGGATGACGCCCGAGCTTCAGGCAAAGCTCAACCAGAAACCGGACTCTGCTCAAAATTGTGTGACCGGCCAGGTCTGTCCGTCGGCGCTCGAAGGCATCGTTCTGAACGATATCACAGTGCGCGAGGGCGCGTTTTCCTATCTGGATCGCAGCACGAATAAATCCTACAAGATCGATAAATTATCGGTGTCTGTCCGGGGTGATACGCTTTTTGGCCCCTATACGCTGAACGGCGAACTGGCCTATGCCGGCCAGCCGATCCGTTTTTCAGGTAAAACCGGCCGGATTGAGCGGAATGCCGACTCTTTACCTGTGCAGATGGATGTTGATGTGCCGGATTCAGGCTCAACGCTGTCTTTCTCGGGCGTTGCTGCCTTCAGGAACAGTGCCGGCGTTCAGGGAGAGACGGAATTCAAGACCGCGGATCTCAAATCCCTTCTTGCGCTGGCGGGTTCCGACGTGCCCGCCCTCGAAGGAAAAAAAGCGGGCGCACGCGGCATTCTGACAGCTTCGGCCAATGAAATAGCCTACAAAAATCTTAAAATGTCGTTCGCAGGCAGTGAGGCGGACGGCAGTCTGGTTATAAAGTCGGCAAAGGAAGGACGGCCGCTTGATGTGTCTGTCACGCTTCATGCCGACAAGCCGGTCGATCTGAACAGCGTTCTGCCAGCACGCAAGCCGGCCGACGGCGATAAGGCAAAGGTCTTCCTTCCTGAATCTCTGACGCTTCCGGCCGAACTTGTGGCGGCGCTGGATTTTTCGGCACCGGCGGTGCAGTACAGCGGGATTACGCTATCCAACGTCAAGATGACGGGCAGTCATGCCGGGTCGAAGATGCGGGGCAAGCTGGCAGCCGATCTGCCGGGTGCAGGAAGTTTTAGCTCCACATTCGATTTATCCTATAATGCAGCCTCGCGTTCGCCCTCAACCGGAGCGGTGACGCTCTCCGACCCCACGCTTTCCTATACGCTGACGGCAAAATCCGGTGGCCTGCTAAAGACGGTGCAGGCGTTCCTGGCGGCAAAGAGCGCGGAAGGGCTGGGCGTTCTTCTTCAGGGACCGACCTCGCTTGATATCGCCGGCAGCGTAAAACCCACCAGACTGGGCGCTGACCGCGCGGATGTCAGTCTGGGCGGCTCGTCCTTCAGTCTCGGCGGTTCGGCTTATGATCTGGGCAAGTCCGGCGGACGCGATCACGTCACGCTGGCTATGACAGCGGACAAGCTGGATGCGGATGAGTGGATCAGGCGCCTCTCGCCGCCGCAAAAACTTCCTGCCGGCGTGACATCCGAAAAAATGGATATCAGGCAGATGGCGGAAAAGACCAGCCTGCCCGTGAATCTCGACCTGGTGCTGGCACTGAAGAACGTCAGGTTCAAGGAATCCGACTATGACAACGTCAAGGTGATGGCCACGCTGCTTGAACGCAAGATGGACATCAAGACGTTTGAGGCGCGGGATAAGAATGGCAATTATATACTTGCCTCCGGCTCCGTAGGCGACCGGCAGAAGCTCAAGGACGTCAACGTGTCGATGCAGGGCAAGACGTCTGATTTAAGAAAGTTTCTGGATGGATTTGATGTCGATACCGCCCGCCTGCCGGTGGCGGCAGCAGGCGGAGCGGAGATGCTTTCGGAGTTCAAGGGCAATTCCGATAAACTCTCCTTTACTGCCAATTTAAAAGCTATGAATGGCTCACTGGACACGTCGGGCGTTCTGACCGGTGTCTTGGCTCAGCCCACGGTCAGCGCGCTGACGTTGCGCTTAAAGCATCCGAATTATGTCGATGTCATAAGGCTTTTCAGTCCTGAATTCAAAAGCGGGGTCGCTATCCGCAAATCGATGGATATTTTTGCTAACGTGAAGCAGGAAGGCAATATTTATACGCTTTCAAATCTGCAGGGCACGCTCGGTCCTGCAAGTCTGTCTGGCGAAGTGAAGTTTGATAAAGGTTCTTCCGTGCCGGGGATCAGCGGCAAGCTGCAGATGGGCGACGTGCCTCTCGACGATCTCATCGGTCATGATGCGGGAGCAGAAGGCGGTGGCGCCAAGGGCGTTACCCGGCAGGGGCAGGATGTGCGCTGGTCCCGCAACGCCATCAATACCGAATGGATGCGCAAGTTCAGTCTCGATCTGAATGCCACGGCGCGTTCAATCAGTTACGGACCCTGGCTTATCAATGATGCCACGCTGGTGGTGACTCTGGAGAACGGCGTTCTCAATCTTTCCCGCCTCGATGGCCGCATGTATGGCGGCCAGGCGATGCTGAAGGGCAAGGCCACTTCGGCGGCGGCGGCGCGCCAGCCTCTCACAGTGGAGGGAAACGCCGATCTGAAGGATATCTCTCTGGAGTCCTTCGTCCAGTCCTTCAGTGGCGCGCGGCTGGTCACGGCGCGCGGCTCTATTTCAATGAATACGAGTATTGCGGCTACGGGTCTAAGTCCGGCGGCGCTTGTGTTTGACCTGAATGGCGCTGGTAAGGCCAATGGTTCAGATATCGTGTTTCAGGGATTCGATCTGGCCCGCCTCTCGCGCACGATGGTCCAGCCCCCCTCGGGTAATATAAAAGACAATCTTGCGGGGTTTGTGGGCTCGGCCATGCAGGGTGGGTCCACAGCTTTTGACAAGCTTACCTCGTCCTTCACGATCACCGAAGGCGTTATCAATCTGGACGAGCTTACTCTCACAGGGAAGGCCGCTACGGTTACTTCGCCCGGCAAGATCAATCTGCCGCTCTGGAGTATCGATATGGAGAGCACGATCAAACTGACTGAACCTGCCGATGCGCCGCCGCTTAAGGTGACGTTCCGCGGGCCGCTGGATCGCCCGGGTCAGACTTTCGCCGGCGGTGCGCTGAACAATTATATCGACAATATAGTCGGCAGCAAGGTGCAGGGCATCCTACAGAAAAAACTCAAGGGCAACGATGCGCTCCAGAATTTGCTGGGTATTCCGGCGCCAGCACCGGCCGCTGGAAATCCTGCGCCTGCCGGACAGGCTGTAACACCGGCGCCATCTGCGGCTCCGGCGCCGGTTGCGGCTCCCGCGCCTTCTGCGGCCCCTGCGACTTCACCTCCGGCGGAACAGACTCCGCCGCCGTCTCAGGAAGTTAAGCCCGAGGATATTTTCAGGGGCGTTCTTGAGGGCGTGATGCAGGGCCAGTAGAGGCGCGGCTTAGTTTTTTCCGGCAGCTCTGATCTCTTCCAGAATGTAAACGCGCAGGGCGCTGGACAGATTGCCTGTACGGCTTTTGTCGATTTCTGAGACAAGCGCGCCGAGCGTCTTGCCTTTGCTGTCGGCGATGTCCTTTAAGGCCAGCCAGAAAGGTTCCTCCAGGGTGATGCTGGTTGGATGGCCTTCGATTTTAATGGACCTCTTTTTCATGAAGGAAGGCGGCTTAGCCCTAATCCCGGGGCTTTACCATGTCCGCCGGGTCAACCCAGTCGTCGAACTGCTTTTCAGTCAGCAGTCCCAGCTCCAGCCCCACCTGCTTGAGAGTTTTATTCTCCTTGTGGGCTTTCTTGGCGATTTTGGCGGCATTGTCGTAGCCGATATGAGGATTAAGCGCCGTCACGAGCATAAGGCTGTCATAGAGCAGCTTTTCGATACGCTCTTCGTTGGCTTCGATGCCGGCCACGCAGTTGTCCGCAAAGCTGTTGCAGGAATCAGCCAGCAGGCGCAGGGACTGCAGCACGTTGAAAATGATCACGGGCTTGAAAACATTTAGCTCGAAATGGCCGTTGCTGCCCGCGATCGTGACCGTGACATGATTGCCCATGACCTGGGCGCAGACCATGGTCATGGCCTCGGCCTGTGTCGGGTTGACCTTGCCGGGCATGATGGAAGAGCCCGGCTCATTTTCGGGCAGGTTGATCTCTCCGATTCCGCAGCGCGGGCCGGAGCCCAGCAGGCGGACATCGTTGGCGATCTTCATCAGCGAGGCGGCCAGAACATTCAGTGCGCCGGAAACTTCCACCATCGCGTCATGGGCGGCCAGCGCCTCGAATTTGTTGGGTGCGGTTTTAAAGTCCAGCCCGGTGATTTTGGACACCTGCGCGGCGAAGGCCTTGTCGAACCCGGCCTTGCAGTTGATGCCTGTGCCGACGGCCGTGCCGCCCTGTGCAAGCTCCATCAGGCGCGGCAGGGTTGCCTTGACCCGCTCGATACCGTATTTGATCTGCTGGGCGTAGCCTGAAAACTCCTGACCCAGCGTAACAGGCGTCGCATCCTGCAGGTGCGTGCGGCCGATTTTGACGATCCGGGCGAATTCTTTTGCCTTTTTGTCGAGCGCGCCCTGAAGCTTTTGCAGGGCAGGCAGAAGAGCCGTGTGTATTTGCTCCGCCGCCGAGATATGCATGACGGTGGGGAAGGTATCGTTAGAGGACTGCCCCATATTCACGTGATCGTTGGGGTGTACGGGCTTTTTTCCGCCGCGTTTGTTCTCCAGTATTTCGTTGGCGCGCCCGGCGATGACTTCATTGGCGTTCATGTTGGTCTGCGTGCCCGAACCGGTCTGCCAGACGACCAGCGGAAATTCATCCGTCAGGTCGCCGCCGATAACTTCATTGGCGGCCTGCACGATGGCCTTGCCAATATTTTTATCAAGAATGCCCAGATCGATATTGGTCAGAGCTGCCGCTTTTTTCTGGATTCCCAATGCGCGGATAAGCGGTGCGGGCATGCGCTCGCCGCCGATTTTGAAATTCTGGATGCTGCGCTGCGTCTGGGCGCCCCAGTAGCGATCGGCGGGAACGCCAATTTCGCCCAGGGAATCCGATTCCATACGCGAGGCTTGTGAAGTGCTGCTTGTCTTTGCTTTTGAGGTCATGAGTGTGCCGGGTGCTTGCCGTTGAAACCAGGGTCATATTTAGCATAAAGGCCGGTAAGGACCTAGGGGTTAAGCGGCTAAATTAACATATCTCAAAAGATGGCGGCGGAAGGCATTTTTTGGATATCAGGCGTCTGCCGTCTGGCTCTCTTCGTTTTTCAGCCCGTGTACGGTCACACGCGGCCAGATATTCCACCATTTCTTATCCCTCATCCGTTCGCGGTAGTCAGCCAGCTTCTGCGGGCGGCTTAAAGCGAAGGGCGTGGGGTGGCACTGGCCGGTGACCAGATCTTCAATTCCCAGAGGCGCTATTAAGGATAAGGTCCCGGATTCAAGCCGCACGCCGACCGGCGTAACGGTCTCGCACCAATGTGCCAGCGCCTCGGAAACCGAAGCATAGGGGTTATCGCCGTTCTTGACGTGCATGCGGGCCTGGTTCTTGACGGACCAGCGTTGCCCCGGCATCAGGGCATTCAGTTTGCACTCTTGTTCTTTCTCGAAAGCCTCGTCTGTATGGGCGGCGTCGAAATAAACGACATCAATGTCGTTCAGCGGCGTCATGTCGGGATAGGCGTGCAGGCAGTCCCAGATGTAATTGCGCACAAACCCGGCGGCTACCCACCAGTCGGGGAGATTCAGTGTCCGCACGGCGCTTAAGGCCTGGCTGTGAAACTCAGACGCTTTTATGCAGCCGAGGATATCCTGCTCTGTCCTGATCGATACTTGCGCCATGGGCGTCCTGCTCCCCGGAAAGGGGCGACAAAACCGTGGCATGCCCCATCTTGCGGCCTTCACGTATATCGTGCTTGCCGTACAAGTGCAAACAGGCATTTTTCATTTCATACCAGGGCGCCAGCTTTTTGACATCGCTGCCCAGCAGGTTGGTCATGATGGCGTTGGAGTGCTGCCCTGGCGGCGCGACAGGCAGGCCGCAGACTGTTCGCACGTGTTGCTCGAACTGCGACACAGCACAGGCGTCGATGGACCAGTGGCCCGAATTATGGGGGCGGGGGGCGATCTCGTTAGCCAGAATTTTCCCATCTTTTGTGACGAACATTTCAAGCGCCAGTACGCCGACCAGATCGACCGCATCGGCCAGCAGTCGTGCTCTGTCCCGCGCCGTTTCTGCCATCTGCGCGGGCAGGGGGGCGGGCGCCGTGCTCTGGTACAGGATATGGTTTTTGTGCTCGTTCAGGATCGGGCCATACAAAGCTGTCTGACCCAGCTTGTCGCGCGCGATAATGACGGAAACCTCGCAGGCAAAATTTATTTTTTCCTCAAGGATCAGGTCGGCCTTGCCCAGCTGCCTGAGGATGTCTTTTAAATCTGAGCCGGGAGTCCATGAGGCCTGCCCCTTGCCGTCATAGCCCAGCCGCGTGGTTTTCAGGATATAGCCGTCTTCCCCGCGAATTTCTTCGGCCGCCTTCTCGATGTCGGCGGCTTTTTTTACGGCGGCCCAGCGCACGGTCGGGATGCCGATATCATTCAGGAATTTCTTTTCCGTGATCCGGTCCTGCGCGATTTGCAGAAGCCTGTCGTCGGGATAGACGGGCCGTGTTTTCTGGAGATGCAGGATTGTATCGACGGGGATGTTCTCGAATTCATAAGTGATGACGTCGACGCTCTCGGCGAAGGCCGTCAGATTTTTTTTATCATCCCATTTTCCGACAAAGACGCGGGCGGAGACCTGCGCGGCAGGGCTGTCCGGTTCGGGCGTATAGATATGAACCGGGATTCCCAGGCGCGCCGCGGCAAGCGCGCTCATCCGGCCCAGCTGGCCGCCGCCGAGGATGCCAAGGGTTTTTGTTTCGAGCTTCATGCCGGTCCTAAAGTTAAAGGCGGTTTCAGCGCCTTTTTGATGATTTTCTGGCCACTTTGGTCTTGATGGCGGCTGTCTGGGTCTTGCGGAATGTTTCGACAGTTTTTGCCATGCGCTTATCGCCCAGTGACAGGATGGAGGCCGCAAGCAATGCGGCGTTTCGTGCACCGGCCTTGCCGATGGCCAGCGTGCCGACGGGAATGCCGCCTGGCATTTGCGCGATTGAGAGCAGGCTGTCGAGTCCTTTGAGCGTTTTGCTTTCCACAGGCACGCCGAGCACAGGCAGGCTGGTCAGGCTGGCCGTCATGCCTGGCAGGTGCGCGGCGCCGCCCGCGCCCGCGATGATGACTTTCAGCCCGCGCTCGCGGGCGCTGCGTGCATATTCATAAAGCCGCAAGGGCGTACGGTGGGCGGAAACGATTTTCGTTTCATAGGGGATCTTGAATTCGTCCAGCTGATCGGCCGCATGCTTCATCGTTTCCCAGTCCGACTGGGAGCCCATGATGATTCCGATCGCGGGGCGGCGGCTCATTAGGCGATAATGTCGGGCAGAAGATTGCTCTCGATTTTCTGTATCATGTCTCTCAGGACCAGCTTGCGCTTTTTCAGACGCTGAAGTTGCAGGAAATCCACAGGCTGATGCTGCATCAGCCTGTCAATGATATCATCCATGTCCTGGTGCTCGCGCTTGAGCTCTATGAGCTTTTCGCGGAGTTCTTCTTCATCTTCCATTGCAGAAAATCCATAAACCAAAGGATTAGACAGTATCAGATAATCCCTTGTTTGATAAGAAAAAACAGCGTGTCAGGCTAGGTTATTCCCATTTTCCCGATTTTATTTAGGCGCGGTCTTGTGTATGGTTTCCAATGGGTTATTGTTCCAGCAGGCCTGCTGACTGGGCCCCGCCGGATAAGTGGATCCGGTGTTTCAACGGCATAAATCGAAGGTGTATCCGGTAAAATGACGCGTAGACGTATAGGTATTTTGACGAGTGGCGGTGATTGCGCAGGGCTGAATGCAGCCATACGCGCGGCCGTGCACAGAGCCCATATCCTGGGATGGGAGATTATAGGCATTCTGAACGGTACGGCGGGCCTGTTGAAAGACCCTCCGGGCTACAGGGTTTTGAGCGCCAACGAGTTTTCAGGCGATATGCTGCGCATGGGAGGCACCATCCTGGGCACCACCAACAAGGGCAATCCCTTTTCCTTCCCGATGGCGGATGGCTCGACCAAGGATCTGTCGGGCAAGATCATCGACGGCTTCAAGGCGCTGGGTCTGGATGCGGTTATCGGCATCGGGGGTGACGGCAGCTTTGCCATTCTCAAGAAGCTGGCAGAACGCGGCCATATCAATCTGGTGGGCATTCCCAAGACGATCGATAACGACATCGGCATGACGGAAAGCTCAATCGGCTTCGATACCGCTGTGGCGGTGGCAACCGAGGCGCTGGACCGCCTGCAGCCGACAGCGGCCAGCCATGACCGCGTCATGATCCTCGAGGTCATGGGTCGCGATGCGGGGCATATCGCCTTAAGCGCCGGGATCGCCGGCGGTGCGGATATCATCCTGATCCCCGAGGTAAGATACTCACTGGAAAGCATTGCCAAGAAAATCAAGAGCATGAAGGATTCCGGCCGCAACTTCGCTTTAATGGTTGTCTCCGAAGCGGTGCAGACACCGGAAGGTGAGAAGATGGTCATGACCTATTCCGGCGGAGAGACGCGCTATGGCGGCGTGGGTCATTTCCTGGGTGCAAAAATTTCGGAAATGACAGGCTCGGAGACCCGGGTCACCATCCTGGGTCACGTTCAGCGCGGTAGTCCGCCGACCTATAACGACCGCCTCCTGGCCTCGGCCTTCGGGGTCAAGGCCGTCGATCTGATCAAGGAAGGCAAGTTCGGCCGCATGGTCGCCTGGCAGAATCGGCAGGTGGTAGATGTGGCTATAGACGACGCCGTGCGAGCCTACCAGGTTGTAGATTTGAATGGTACACTCGTGCAGACGGCCCGTGCGCTGGGAATATCTCTGGGAGATTGAACAACATGCTTTACGTACAGCAGTCACTTAGTCCGGGGGAGGAGCTGGTCCATATCGGCCATTTTCACTGGATGTATACGCTTCAGGCGATTCTAAGCATTGTCTGGGGAATAGTGGGCTGCATCGGTGTTATAATCGGCGCCGTTTATTTCAACAATCACTTCATCCTCAGCGAGCCGCCGGAAAGCTGGCTCGAATCTGTGCGGACACTTCATCCGGGCCTCAGGCTGGCAGCTTTCTTTGTGTTTATTATGGGACTGCTGCGGTTCGCCCATATGATGGTCATTAAGGTCTCAACGGAAATCGCCATCACGAATTCACGTCTGATCTACAAGCGCGGGCTTGTGGCCCGCTATGTCGGGGAAATGAGCATCGACCGGATTGAAGGCGTTAATGTGCTTCAGACCATCATGGGCCGTATGTTCGGCTATGGCAGGCTTATGATCCGCGGTATGGGCGTCGGCGAAGTCATACTGCCGCCGATTTCCAACCCGATCGCTTTCCGCAAGGCTATTGAAAAAGCGAGGACGGCATGACAATTCCGGCTGAAGGCTCATCGAGTTCCTATGCGGCTTTTCAGCTGCAGGAGGGCGAGCGGCTGCTGCGCGACGCCACGATCCATTACGGTATTTACTGGAAAGGATTTGCCATTCTGGGGCTGGCCATCTTTCTTCTGCTCACCGTTTTCAATCTGGGCGTTTTCATCCTGCTGTGCAGCGGGATTTCGCTGGGCGTGGCCTGGCTGACCAAGCATTACCTGATGCTAGCTCTTACCGACCGGCGGGTGCTGATCCGTTACGGCATTATCAATCTTGAAACCATCCAGATGCATTTCGACCGTGTGGAAAGTGCGGAGCTGGCGCGGACAATCATGGGCCGCATTCTGGGGTACAGCACGGTTCTGATCACAGGAACGGGCAGCCGGATCATCGCCATTCCGTTCGTGAAGGACGGGGAAGAATTTCGCGCCGATCTCGACAATATGATTTTCAAGCGTACGGCCGCCAAGGGCGCGTAGCTTTTTTCTGCTCTGATTTTTTGCTATTGAATCAATCCGGGCGTCGGGCAGACAAGGCGGAATTCTTTTTGTGCCTGTTCGATGGCCTGTTCCCACTTGTTTGTCTGGTGCGGGCAGGGTTCGCCGGTTCCGGCCTTGCTGATCAGGGCCTCAAGCGGCGATGTCATTTTTCCATGAAGTTTCAGAATACGGCTCAGCTCGTGCTTTTGCTGATCGAACAGCCAGATCTGCGAAACATATGAATTTTCGAGAATGCCGGCTTCAATTCTTGTCCAGCAGGCATCGAAGGCTTCGTGGTTTTTGTCCTGCGCGCTTCTTTCGAGGGTGGCAAGAAGATAATCGCAATATTCCTTCTGCAGGGCGGTGAGTTTGTCTTCCATGGCAGCATGGTCTGTAAGACAAAGGGGTGTATTCAGGATTTCATGCAGCGCCGCGCTGGTGAAGGGGTACATTGATTCCGGTTTGTCAGAGGGCAGGGGAAGGGTCAGTGGCATTTCGGCCATAATATCCATCATGATGTGGCGGACGATGTCGCGGTTGCTGCGGCGCCCGGCGGCAAGGGATCTTTCGATGGAGGGAATTTCATCCGTGCCGATAAAGAAATTGAATCCGGCGGCTTCGAACTCGACCCCGTTTTGCCGCTCCACGGCCTTTTCGCGGGCGTGTTTCATGGCATTGAGCAGTGTCATATTGTCGGGAATGATGACGATATGATTGCCGATTATTTCACCCGCGGCGACGGCGCCGGCCCCCAGTGTGAAATCCTTTTTCATGATCTTTTTTCTCCCTGTAGAGCCGAATATTATTATGAAAACAAAGGAAATGTCAATCTTTTCATCCCATATTTTCCCTCGCCAACCCCGGAAAAATTGGTAATTTCTGGGGTCATTGAATCCGGTGTTTGCTATGAACAATAAAAGCAAAAAGAAGTGGGATAAATCAAGGCTGGTCAGCCGCCACGTGACGGAAGGTGCCAAAAGCGCGCCGCACCGGGCTTTTTATTACGCCATGGGCCTGACGGAGGGTGATATTCATCAGCCGCTTGTGGGGGTTGCCACCTGCTGGAATGAAGCGGCGCCCTGCAATATTGCCCTTTCACGGCAGGCGCAGGCGGTCAAGCGCGGCGTCTCTGAAGCGGGGGGCACGCCTCGTGAATTCACGACGATCACGGTTACGGACGGAATCGCCATGGGTCATGAGGGGATGCGCTCCTCTCTCGTTTCGCGCGAAGTGATTGCCGATTCCGTTGAACTGACGATGCGTGGCCATTGCTACGATGCGCTGGTCGGGCTGGCGGGATGCGATAAATCCCTGCCTGGCATGATGATGGTGATGCTGCGGCTGAACGTGCCGTCGGTCTTCATGTATGGCGGCACGATCCTGCCCGGCAAATTCCGGGGAAAGGACGTCGATATCGTCACGGTATTCGAGGGCGTGGGCAAGCACGCCGTCGGTGATTTCAGCGATGAGGATCTGCATGAGCTTGAATGCGTCGCTTGTCCGTCGGCGGGCGCCTGCGGCGGCCAGTTCACGGCCAACACCATGGCCTGCGTGTCCGAGGCCATCGGCCTGGCGCTGCCGAATTCAGCAGGCGCTCCGGCGCCCTATGAAACGCGGGATCAGTATGCCGAAGCCTCTGGCCGTATCGTCGTCGATCTTCTGGAGATGCGTATCCGGCCCCGCGACATCGTGACGCGCCGGGCGCTCGAAAACGCGGCGGCGATTGTCGCAGCGACAGGCGGCTCCACCAATGCCGCGCTTCATCTGCCGGCCATTGCGCATGAAGCAGGGATCGATTTCGACCTGGATGAGGTAGTGAAGATTTTTAAAAAGACGCCCTATATCGCCAATCTGCGGCCGGGCGGAAAATACGTCGCGAAGGATTTATACGATGTAGGCGGTGTCGGCGTTGTTCTGAAAGAGCT